>NZ_JABFBB010000022.1:0-7554 GCF_017168555.1 Micrococcus sp. KRD012 | reverse complement strand
GCCCGGCAGGTACAGCACCACCAGCTGCACCACGACGGCGGCGGCGCTGGCCGTCGCCGTCGTGGTGCAGCTGGTGGTGCTGTACCTGCCGGGCGAGCAGGTGCCGCAGGCCGGGTTCGCCGCGCCGGGGCTGGACAAGGCGATCCACGTGGCCGTGTTCGCGCTGCCCGCGTTCCTCGCCGTGTGGCGGGGGCGGAGCGCGTGGTGGGCGCTGCCGTTCGCGGTGCACGCGCCGGTGAGCGAGCTCGTGCAGCACGCGTGGGTGCCGCTGCGGACGGGGGACCCGGTGGATGTCGTCGCGGATCTGGCGGGTGTGGTGCTCGGCGTGGTCGCCGCGGGGCGCCGCCGGATTGGAGGATCGGGGGCGTCGGGCGTATGATGGTCCGGTGCACTCCTGCGGGAGGGCATGACCTGGGGCTATAGCTCAGTTGGTAGAGCGTTTCGTTCGCAATGAAAAGGTCAGGGGTTCAATTCCCCTTAGCTCCACGGACCGTCCCGGTCCGCGATCCTCGAGGTCGCGGGCCGGGACTTTCTCGTGACGGGGGCGTGTGCGCCTGCCCTGCCCTCACCCCCGGGAGGGGGGCCGGCGCTTCCGGGGGGACCCCCCGGGTGTCTACAGTGCCGGGGTACGTCAGCGCGGACGTGATGCGGTCGTGTCACCGCAGGTCAGTCGCGCTTCTGCCGCCCCGCACGGGGCCGTTCGGCCCGGCCCGGGCCGGGAAGGGGACGCCGATGCGCATCAGCGTGCTCACCCACATGCTCCACCCCATTCGTTCGCCCTACGAGGGCGGGCTGGAGATGCACACGGCCATGACCGTGGAGCACCTCGTGCGCCGGGGCCACGACGTCACCGTCTACGCGCGGGAGGGCACCCGGGTGCCGGGCGACGTCGTCGCCGTGCTGCCCGCCGAGGGCGCCGGCCCGGGCCGCGCGGGCGCCCGCGTGCGCGAGGAGGCCGCCCGCCGGGCCTGCGCGTTGATCCTCGATGACGACTCCGACGCCGTCCTGAACAACTCCCTCTCCCCGGCGCCGCTCGAGCTGCTGCGCGCCCGCCCCGTGGTCACCGTCCTGCACACGCCGGCCACGCTGGCGGAGGTGCTGGCTGTCGTCGACGCCCCGGGCTGGACGGCTCCCGACCACCACCGGTGGGCCTCGGTGTCCGCGTCGAACGCGCTGGCCTGGCAGCATCGGCTGCCGCGGGTGGATGTGGTGCCCAACGGGATCGAGCTGCACCAGTGGGTCTCCGACGCCGTCCCCGTGCGCGGCCGCGCCGTGTGGTCGGGCCGGATCACGGCGGAGAAGGGCCTGCACGTGGCGATCGACGCCGCCCGGATCGCGGGCATGGAGCTGCACTTCGCCGGGCCGATCTCGGACGAGGAGTACCACGCCCGCGAGGTCGTGCCGCGGCTCGGCCCGGACACCGTCTACCACGGCCACCTCGACCACCACGCGCTGCCGCACATGCTCGCCACGGGCGAGGTCTTCCTGGCCACCCCCCTGTGGGCCGAGCCGTTCGGGCTCGCCGTGGTCGAGGCCATGGCGCTCGGCGTGCCGGTGGCCGCGCTGCTCAGCGGCGCGATGGGGGAGATCGTCGCCCCGCAGGCCGGCGCGCTGGCCGTGCACCACACGGCGCAGGAGCTCGCGGTCTCGATCCGCCACGCCCGCCGCAAGGACCGGGGACGCGTGCGTGCGTGGGCCTGCCGGTTCAGCGCGGAGACCATGGTGGAGGGCTACGTGGACCTGCTCGAGCAGGCCGCCGAGGACGCCCGCGACCTCGCCGCCGCCGAGGACGCGTACGGGTTCGACCCCCGGGAGGTCCCGCGCCCGTCCGCCGACGCGGCAGACCTGGAGTCCCTCTGATGGCCCCGGCCCGCAGGCGGGTCCTCTACTACGCCCACCAGCACGGGGCGGGGCACCTGCGGCACGCCGCGGGCCTGGCGTCGACCGGGGCGTTCGACGTGACGGTCGTGACCGCCCACCCCCGGGCGGCCGCACTGCTGCCCGCGGACGTCCCCGTCATCCCGCTGCCTTCGGACCTCGTGCCCGGCCACGAGCAGCCGGCGCGCTCGCCCCTGCACTGGTCCCCGGTGGGGACCGAGATCCGGGCTCGCTTCGACGCCCTCCACGCGGCGGCGCGGCGGGTGGACCCGGACGTGTGCGTGGTGGACGTGTCCGTGGAGGCGGCCCTGTTCCTGCGCCTGGCGGGCTGGCCCGTGCTGCACCGCCGCATGCACGGCGAGCGCACCGACCCCGCGCACGCCCTCGTCTACGCCGAGGCCGACGGCCTCTTCGCCCACTACGCCGCCGAGCTCGAGGTCCCCGCCTGGCGCGCCGCCCACGCGGACCGGGTCGCCTACCTCGGGGTCGCGGACGTCACCGGCCGGCTCGGCACCCGCGCCACGACGACGGCGTCCGCCAGCGCCCCGCGCGTCGCCGTGATCGCCGGGACGGGCGGCGGCGGGGTGCGGGCCGCGGACCTGGCCCGGGCGGCATCCGCCGTGCCGGAGGCGACGTGGGAGGTGTACGGCCCGATCGCCGGGGTGGGCGAGCCGGAGGCGCCGGGCGGGCTCGCGGCGGAGGCGATGCCCGCCACCGTGACGCTGCACGGCTGGGTCCAGGCGCCGGCCCGCCGGGCCGCGGACGCCGACGTCGTGGTGGTCTCGGCCGGGCACAACGCCGTGGTGGACGCCGCCCGCTCCGGCCGCCCCGTGGTGCTCGCCCCCGAGCCGCGGCCGTTCGACGAGCAGCGCGTGTTCGTCCGCGAGATCCACCGGGCCGCGGGCGTGCCGTGGTGCGCGTGGGAGGACCCGGACGCGGACTGGGCCGGCGCGGTGCGCGGCGCCCTCGCGGACCCGGCCGCCGCCGATCGGCTCGCGGGCCTGCTGCTCGTGGCGCCGGACGAGTACCGGCGGCGCTGGGAGGCGGCGATCGAGGGCGCCCTGGGCTGAGCCCCGATCGCCCCCGGCGCGTCGCCCCTCAGTACGCGGCGTCGTCGCGGCGGGCGGCCGTCAGCTCCGCCTCCGTGGGGTGACGCAGCAGCTCGAGCCGCTCGCCCTCGGGGTCCCACGCGATCAGCCCCGCGTCCGCGAACGCGCGCAGCCACCCCTCCATGGCCCATCGGCCGTGCACCTGCCGGAAGCGGCGGGCGTTGATCAGGATGTCCTCGAGGTGGTGCAGCGGCGGGGTCATCACGCCGTGGTGCTGGTGGAACGCCTCGGCGGGGCTGAACCGCAGCGTCAGGCCGGCGGCTCGGGCGCGGAAGGCCAGGTCCGTGTCCTCGGCGCCGTAGCCGGTGAAGCCCGCGTCGAAACCGCCGATGCGGGCCAGGTCCGCGCGGCGCAGCGCCAGGATCAGCGTCCACACGAGGTGCCACTCGTCCGAGGGGCCGGCGGTCAGGTGCGCGCGCGCCCGGTGGGGCACGGAGAGGCGGCGCAGCAGGGCGTCCGCGCGATGCGAGGTCAGGTCGGCCTCCCCGACGTCGCGGGTCCAGCCCGGCCGCAGGTAGCGGGGCCGGCCCATCACCACGGACCCGGGGTGGGCCGCGACCTCGGTGGCCAGCACGCCGACGGTCTCGGCGGCCGGGATGCAGTCCACGTCGAGGAAGACGAGGATCTCGCCGGTGGCGAGCTCGGCCGCGCGGTTGCGGGCCTGCGCCAGGGGCAGCCCGGCGTCGGCGGCCACGTGCCCCACGGTGACGGGCAGGTCCGTGGCCGGGACGCGCCCGTCCGGCTGGCCCATGAACACCACGACCACCTGGTCCGGGCGGCGGTGGGAGCGTTCCAGCCCGGCGATCACGCGGGACAGGTGCTCGTCCCGGTGCCCCGTGATGACCAGCACGGACACGCCCGGCAACGCCCCGCGCGCCCGGGCGAGGGCCTCGCGGTAGACGGCCACGTGGGCGGCGGCCACGCGACGACGCTGCCGGGCCCGGGCGGCCGGGTCGGCGGGGGCCGTGCGCGCGCGGGCGCGCACCAGCGTCTCGAGCGCGTCGGCGAGGGAGTCGGGGTCCTCCGGGTCGAACGCGGCGAGCGAGTCGGGGGTCAACCAGGCGCCGGACTGGTCCGCGATGTGCCCGATGTCCGCGACGGCCACCGGCACCCCCAGGTCCCGGCACATCTCCACCCAGCCCGAGTGGGTGCCGATGCGGTACGGCAGCACGGACACGTCCACGTCGCGCAGCAGCGCGTGCAGGGCGGGGTCGTCGAGCCGGTCGTGCTGCCACAGCTCGAAGCCGTGGTGGGCGCAGCCCGCGCGCAGCGCGGCCAGGGCGTCCTCGTCCTGCACGGTGTCCTGGACCTCCACGGTCACCCGCGCGTCGACACCGCGGTCGGCCAGCGTCGCGACGGCGGCGGCGAGCACCGGCAGCAGCGCCACCGGGGCCACCTGGGCCCGCAGGTCCTTGGCGTGCACCAGCAGGCGGGCGGGGGCGGCCGCGCCGTCGCCGTCGTCGGACGCGTCGGGGGGCAGCAGGCCGGGCTCCGCGCCGGGGGCGTCGTCGTCGCCCTGCGCCACGAGGTCCTCGAGCGGGACGATGTGCGGGTGGGGGACCACGAGGGCGCGCACGCCGTAGTCGCGGGCGAGGGTCGCCGCGGCGCCGGGGGTGAGCGTGAGCACGGCGTCCGCGCGGCCCAGCAGCACGGCCAGGCGGTCCCGGTGGGGGCCCTGGTCCGTCAGGTGCGGGTTCTCGAGGTCGTGCACGGTCACGACGACGGCGCCCCCGTGCGCGTGCTGCGCGTCCAGGGCGGCGGCCAGCTGGGCGGGGCTGAAGTGCTCGAAGCCGAAGTGCACGTGCAGCACGTCCGGGCGGTGCTCGGCCAGCCACTCCGCGTGCAGGGCCCGGGGCGGCCACCACTGGTGTGCGGGCGCGCCCGGCACCGGCGGGTCCGGCAGGAACTCCACGTCCGGCGCGGCGCCCGGGTCGAGGGGGCGGATCGCGCGGGTGTACGGGTGTTGCGCGGGCACGTGCTGGACGGTGATGCTCACGGGGGAGGGCCTCCTGACCTGGGGGATGCGATGCCGCGCGGGCGGCGTGTCCCCGTCCCGGGTCGGGGGTCGCGAAATCTAGTCTGTCAGGGCAGGATCGGAGAATCGGAGCAGCGGCATCCTGTCCGTTCCGGCGCGCCGCCGCGTCAGAGGAGCGCCGCCGCAGGTGAAGGGGATCGTGGACGTGGACTCGCAGCCGCAGGGACGTGTGCTGTACGTGACCGTGGGCGCGCCGGAGCACGGCGTGGTGCGCCACGGCCGGCAGACGGCCGCCGCCCTCCAACGGGTGGGCGCCGAGGTGGAGCTGCTCACGGCGGAGGACGTCGCGGCGTTCCGGGGCCTCGTGCCCCTGCTGGAGGAGGCGCGGGCGCTGGGCGCCGCCGTGCACCTGGACGTCACGGACGCGCTGTTCGGCCCCACCGCGACCGCCGCCGCGGACCTGCTCGTCGACGTCCTGCCCGCGGGCACCACGCTCACCCTGCACGACATCCCGCAGCCCGCCGAGGGCGACGGCCGCTACCGCCGCCGCGGCGAGGCGTACGCGCGGCTCGCCCAGGCGGTGGCCGGCGTCGTGGTCTCCTCGCAGCACGAGCGGGCGCTGCTGGCGGACCTGGTGGACGTGGCCGCGGACGTGGTCCCGCTGCCCGTTCAGGACCGCCGGGCCGCGGCCGCCCGCGCCGAACCGGTGGTGCCGGAGAGCATGGCCGGCCTCGACCAGGACCTCGTGCTCTTCGGCTTCGTCTACCCGGGCAAGGGGCACGCCCTCGCCCTGGAGGCCCTCACCGAGCTGCACCGCCAGTGGGGCCCGGACTCCGGGGCGCCGCGCCGGCTGACGGCGCTCGGACCCGTCAGCGCCGGGCACGACGACCTCGTGGCGGAGCTGACCCGCGACGCCGAGGCGCGCGGCCTGGAGTTCCGCGTCACCGGGTTCGTGCCGGACGAGTTCGCGGACGCGGCCCTGCTCTCGGCGGGCATCCCGTTCGCGGCGCACCGCAACGTGTCCGCGTCCGGGTCCCTGGCGGCGTGGACCTCGGTGGGGCGGCGGGCCATCGCCTCCGCCGGCCGCTACACGGAGGAGATGGAGCGCCTGCGCCCGGGCACCCTGCGGCTCGTGCACCCGAACGGGTCGCCGGCCTTCGCGATGGCCGAGGCGATCGCCGAGGCGGTCGAGGACCCCGAGCGCACGTGGCTCGACCCCGCCGTGGACCTCTCGCCCGGGGCCGAGGGCTGCGCGCGGATGCTCTTCGACGTGCTCCGCCGCGTGCACAGGTGGACGTGAGCGCCGCCGTCTCCGTGGTGGTGCCCTACTACCGGGCCCAGGCGGACCTCGACCGGCTCACGGCCGCGCTCGCGGCCCAGCGCGGTGTGACCGGCGGGCTGCAGCTCGTGGTGGCCGACGACGGCTCGCCCGTCCCGCCCCGGGTGGACCCGGGCCTGCCGTTCGACGTGGTGACCGTGCGCCAGCAGGACCGCGGGTTCCGCGCCTCGGCGGCCCGGGCGCTCGGGGCGGAGGCGGCCGACGGCGACGTGCTCGCCTTCCTCGACGGGGACATGCTCCCCGAGCCCGGGTACCTCGCCGCGGCGCTGGCGGCGGTGGCCGAGGCGCCCCGGGACGCCGCGGTGGTGGGCCGACGGCGGCACCTGGCCGAGGCCTGGCTGGAGCGGGCCTGGGCGGACGGCTGGCGGCCCGGGCACGAGGTGCCCGCGGACGCCCTCCTGGCCGAACCGGCCTGGCTGCGCGACGGGTACCGGGCCACGGACGACCTGCGCCGCGCCGACTCCACCGGCTACCGGTACGTCATCTCGGCCGTGCTCACGGTGGCGCGCGAGGTCTACGAGGACGCCGGCGGCTTCGACCCCGCCTTCGTGGGCTACGGCGGGGAGGACTGGGAGCTGGCGCACCGGCTGTGGCGCGTGGGGGCGGCCCTGCGCCACGCGCCGGACGCGGTGGCGTGGCAGGCCGGCGCCGACTTCGGCGGACGCGGCGACGCCGCCGAGGCCGCCCGGGTGAAGGCCCGCGAGGCGCTCGTCCTGGTCTCCCGGATCCCCGCGACGACGTCCCGCGGCCACGGCCTGTCCCTGGCCGGCCCGCTGCGGGCCGAGGCGCGCGTGCGGGTGCCGGAGGGCGCGGACGGCGCGGCGGCGGCCGTGGTGGCGGTGGACGCCGTGCTGCGCGCGGCACCGGGGGCGCGGGTCGGCGTCGTGGGCGGCCTCGACGAGGCGGCGGCGCGCGCGCTCGGCGACCCCCGCGTGCGGCTGCTGGGCGAGCCCGACGGCGGCGCGGCGGCGCCCGAGGACCTGCCGCCGACGCCGGCGCGCGGCGACCTCGACGCCGTCCGGTCGGTGCCCGACTGGTCCGTGGACGTGCACGTGCCGCTGCGGCCCGCCGCGGCCGGAGCCCGGCCTGACACGGACGCCGTCGCCGCATGGCTGCTGCGCCTGGAACGGGCCGGCGTCGAGCGCGTGGAGGTGCTGGGCGAGCCGGGCGAGCGGGCCGAGCGCGACGTGCTCGCCGTGCTGACGTGCGCACGGGCGCGGTGGCGGCCTCGGCGGGGCGGGACGGCGCGGGTG
>NZ_JABFBB010000021.1:120457-152950 GCF_017168555.1 Micrococcus sp. KRD012 | reverse complement strand
ACGAGCAACGCGGGCAAACCAGATGGCCAGCACCGGGCAGTTCCCGTGGCCATCACTGGGCAGTCCTCATGGCCGTCAGCGGGTCATTCCCTGGCCACCTATGGGCAGCTTTTCATGGCCGCTTACAACCTCCCTCCGAGGATGAACGGATGTCGCAGCACCCACCCCATGGCAGGGCACCGGCTCACCTTCTTGAGCCCGCGTGGGAGGAAAAGCCGCTTGAGGACCCAGACCATCGACGGTGCCCGTCTCCTGCCGTCTCTCGGGATGCCCCCGTAGAAGGCCACCTGCGTCCGCCCAGCATCCGCCGTCGCGGACCGGACGCACGCCAGTCCGTGCCAGAACCGGTCGGCCGCGACCAGCGAGGCGCACCATTGCTTCAGGCCCACCCGAGGGGGCCGCCGTACGACTACCCCACAGCGCAGGACGCAGAGACCCGGCAGTCGGGGGGCGGGGCGCTGGACCGCCTCGTGACGCCCGCTGCGGCCTTGGGCGGGCTTCTCCCTCGGTGGCCGCGGCGGCCCGCCTCCCAGGACGCCGAAGGGCCCCGCGCACCGTGGTGCGCGGGGCCCCTCGTCAGGGGATCAGCCGACCGGGGTCAGCGCTCCAGATGAGGAGCGTCAGAGCCGTGTCCGAGCTCGACGGGGTGCTCCTCGTGGCCGTGCTGGCCGTGGGTGCGGGCCTCCACCAGCTCCTCGCGGGAGACCGGGGCGACGCGTTCCTGGTAGAACATGCGGTTCAGGCCGGCACGGGCCTTCTCCAGCATGCCCACCTTGCCGTCGCGGCCGGGGATGGCCGGCACCGGGCGACGATCCTCGAAGGCCACCAGGCGATACAGCTCGTAGTCGGTGAGCTGGCGGTGACGCTCGTGGAAGCCGCCCTCGGGGGACATCTCGATGATGCCTGCCTCGTGGCCGTGGAGCACCAGCTCACGGTCCTTGCGCTGCAAGGACAGGCAGATGCGGCGGGTCACGATGAAGGCGATCACCGGGCCGAGGAAGAACAGCGCGCGCAGCACGTACAGCACGTCGTTCAGGGACAGGTGGAAGTGGGTGGCGATGAGGTCCGAGGACGCGGCCGCCCACATGACGCAGTACCAGACGACGGCGGCCACGCCGATGCCCGTGCGGGCCGGGGCGTTGCGCGGACGGTCGAGCAGGTGGTGCTCGGTGTCGTCCTTGGTGATCCACCGCTCGATCCACGGCCAGGCGCACATGCCGACGAGCAGGACGCCGACCGGGATCAGCGGGATCAGGACGCCCATGGGCAGCGAGACCGAGGAGCCCCACGGCATCGGGATGTTCCAGAGGAAGGAGTAGTCGCCGATCATGCCGGGCATCAGG
Organism: Micrococcus sp. KRD012; assembly: GCF_017168555.1. Classification (NCBI taxonomy): domain Bacteria; kingdom Bacillati; phylum Actinomycetota; class Actinomycetes; order Micrococcales; family Micrococcaceae; genus Micrococcus; species Micrococcus sp. KRD012. The sequence goes on along the minus strand of NZ_JABFBB010000021.1, from coordinate 151,607 downwards.
CGCAGGGCGCCGTCGAACACGCCGATGTACCAGTCGGGCTGGGTGCCGGCCTGCACCGGGGACGGATCGTACGGGCCGTAGTTCCAGTTGGCGTTGATCGTCACCGTGGAGGCGATGAGCGCGAGCACACCGAACACGATGAAGAAGAAGCCGCCGGCCTTGGCCGCGTACACGGGGCCGACCGGGTAGCCGACCACGTTGTCCTCGGTGCGGCCCGGGCCCGGGTACTGGGTGTGCTTGTGCACGACGACCATGAACAGGTGGATGCCGATGAGCAGCAGGATGGCCGCGGGCACGATCATGATGTGCAGGGCGTACAGGCGGCCGATGACCGAGTGGCCGGGGAACTCGCCGCCGAAGAAGAAGGCGGAGAGGTACGTGCCGACCAGCGGCAGGGACTTCAGGATGCCGTCGATGATGCGCAGGCCGTTGCCGGAGAGCACCTCGTCGGGCAGGGAGTAGCCGGTGAAGCCGGCGGCCCAGCCGGCCATCAGCAGGAAGCATCCGACCACCCAGTTCAGCTCACGCGGGCGACGGAACGCGCCGGTGAAGAACACGCGCAGCATGTGGACGGACATGGCCGCCACGAACATCAGCGCCGCCCAGTGGTGCAGCTGCCGCATGAACAGACCGCCGCGCACGTCGAACGAGATGTCGAGGGTCGAAGCGTAGGCCGCGGACATCTCGATGCCGCGCAGCGGGGCATAGGCCCCGTTGTAGACGACCTCCGACATGGAGGGGTCGAAGAAGAACGTGAGGAACGCGCCGGACAGCAGCAGGATGACGAAGCTGTACAGGGCGACCTCGCCGAACATGAACGTCCAGTGGTCCGGGAAGATCTTGCGGGCGAAGAACTTCACGATCGGCGACATCCCCGTGCGGGTGTCGACGAAGTTCGCGATGCGGCCGGTCGAGGTCGCCGGCTGGAACTCATTCACGGTGGTGCTCATAGGTGTCAGCCACGCTCCCAGTAGACAGGCCCGACGGGCTCATGGAAATCGCTCTGGGCCACGAGGAAGCCCTCGTCGTCCACGGTGATCGGCAGCTGCGGCAGCGCGTGGCTGGCCGGGCCGAAGATGACCTTGCACTCCTGCGTCAGGTCGAAGGTCGACTGGTGGCAGGGGCAGAGCAGGTGGTGGGTGTGCTGCTCGTACAGGGCGATCGGGCAGCCCACGTGCGTGCAGACCTTGGAGTAGGCGAAGATGCCGTCCACGTTCCAGTCCTCGCGACCCGGGGTGATCTTCACCTTGGCGGGGTCCAGGCGCATGAGCAGGACGACGGCCTTGGCCTTCTGGTTGAGCTTGTCGGGGCCCAGATCGTTCAGGCCGTCGGGGATGACGTGCACGGCCGAGCCGAGCGTGACGTCCGAGGCCTTGATGGGGGAGCCGGTGGGGTCGCGCACGAGGCGCACGCCCTCGGCCCACATGGTGTGGCGCAGACGCTCAGGGCCGAAGTTGTGAGCCTCCTGGTCCGAGAAATTGTCCGAGTCGTCCAGATCGCGGAACACGGCGATGAACGGCAGGGGGGCCAGCAGGGCGGCGCCGATCAGGGTGTTGCGCAGCAGGGGGCGGCGCTTGATCTGCGACTCGTCCAGGATCTCGGAGATCATCCCGGTGGCGGCCACGCGGTCGTCCTCCGAGCGGATCTCATGACGGTCCTCGACGGTCTCGTGGTCCGGCATCAGGGTCTTGGCCCAATGCACCACGCCGATGCCGATGCCGAACATGGCGAGGGCGGTGCCCAGGCCGAGCAGCAGGTTCTGCAGGTAGATCTTGCTGAACGCCTCACCGTTGCCGATCTGCCCCACGCCGAAATAGCCGATGAAGAAGAGCACCGTGCCCACGATGGAGATGAGGAACATGACCGAGACCTGACGCTCGGCGCGCTTCGCAGCCTTCGGATCCTCATCGGCCAGACGCGGACGGTGCGGAGGCAGGCCCGGGTCGTCGATCGCGTACCGGGGCGCGTCCTCGCCGGCGTGCTCGAGGGAACCCGAGCGGCGCTCGGTCCCTTCAAGGCCTTTCTCGCCCATATGTCCTGTTTCCTTTACTCGAGTGATGAATGTCGATGACGGGTGGTCGGCGCGCCTGCGCCGACGGGATCAGGAGGACCGGCTGGTGAGCCAGACCATGAAGCCGATGATCAGCGCCAGGCCCGCGGTCCAGATGAACAGGCCCTCGGAGACGGGGCCGAGCGAGCCGAGGGCGAGGCCGCCGGGGGAGCCCTGGTTCTCGATGGTCTTCAGGTAGGCGATGATGTCGCGCTTGTCCTCGGGCTTGATGTTCGAGTCGGAGAACACCGGCATGTTCTGCGGGCCGGTCTCCATGGCCTCGTAGATGTGCTTCTCCTCCACGCCCTGCAGGGAGGGGGCGTACTTGCCGCGGGTGAGCGCACCGCCGGCCGCAGCCGCGTTGTGGCACATGGCGCAGTTGATGCGGAACAGGTCGCCGCCGCGGGTGATGTCCACATCCTCGTGGTTCACGTCCAGGTACTCGTCCTCGGGGACGGCGGGGCCGGCGCCCAGCGAGGCGACGTAGGCGGCGAGCTGCGCCGTCTGCTCGTCGTTGAACTGGTTCGGCTTGACCTGGGCCTGCGGGCCGTTCATCTGCATCGGCATGCGGCCGGTGCCCACCTGGAAGTCGACGGAGGCGGCGCCGACACCGATCAGGGACGGGCCGGAGGGACCCCCCGCGGCACCCGTGCCGTGGCACGAGGCGCAGTTCGCGTTGAAGAGCTTCTCGCCCTCGGAGATGTCATCAGCCGAGGCGGCCGCGGTGACCTGCGTGGCCGCCTGCGCCTGGTTCACGGTGCTCGCGACGGAGTACAGTCCGCCGGTCACCAGGAGTCCCAGCAGGAGGAGCGCCAGCCCCATCAGGGGATGGCGTCGGTTCTGCGAAAGTGCCTTCACGGGGGTTTCCTATCGTTCTCTTCCGGGGCGGGCCGCTCATGCTGCCGGCCCGGGCCTGAAGTCGGTGCGGTGAGTGGGGGGTCGTCTTACTTCAGGAAGTAGACGATGAAGAACAGGGCGATCCAGACGACGTCCACGAAGTGCCAGTAGTAGGACACGACGATCGCCGACGTTGCCTCGTGGTGGCCGAAGCGGCGGGCCATGTAGGCGCGGCCGATGATGAAGAGGAACGCGATGAGGCCGCCGGTCACGTGGATGGCGTGGAAGCCGGTGGTGATGTAGAACGCCGAGCCGTACGCGTTCGCCGCGACGGTCACACCCTCGGAGACGAGAACCGCGTACTCGTAGGACTGCACCGCCACGAAGATCGAGCCCATGATGAAGGTCAGGATGAACCACTCGACCATGCCCCACTTCCCGAACTGTAGGAAGCCGCCGGTGCGGCGGGGCTGAAGGCGCTCGGCGGCGAGGACGCCGAACTGGGCGGTGACGGAGGAGAGCACCAGGATCGTCGTGTTCACCGCGGCGAGCGGGACGTTGAGTATCGCGGTGTGCTCGGCCCAGAGCTCCGGAGACGTGGAGCGCAGGGTGAAGTACATGGCGAAGAGCCCACCGAAGAACATGAGCTCGCTGGCAAGCCACACCATGGTCCCGACCTGCACCATGTTCGGCCGGCTCGGGAGCCCCGTGGTGGGCTGATGGAGAGTGGGGTTAGCTGTGGTCACCCAGCCATTATGGCCCCAAACACCGCCCGGGCGGTAAATCGAACCTACCGTGTCGCAGGACAGGTCGTCAGCACCGCCGGGGGGTTTCAGTGACAGTCGGGGGCTGGCGTCCAGGGGATGTCCAGGTTCACGGCGGGCGGCGCATGACATGGCGCGGTGCCGGGTGCGGCCGGGCCGCTAGGCTCAGTGCGTGAGCACCCCCGAGAACACCGCAGCAGTCCTTGGGACCTCCTGGCCGGAGGTCTTCCGCGCCCTCACCCTCGGTGAGGACCTCAGCGACGACGTCGCCGCGTGGGCCATGGGGGAGATGATGGCCGGCGACGCCACCGAGGGGCAGGTGGGCGGATTCCTCCTCGCCCTGGCCGCCAAGGGGGTGACGGTGCCGGAGCTGCGCGGCCTGACCGAGGCGATGGTCCAGGCGGCGAACCCGGTGCACGTGCCGGGGGAGACCCTCGACGTCGTGGGCACGGGCGGCGACCGCCTGGGCACCGTGAACCTCTCCACCATGTCCTCGCTCGTGGCCGCCGGTGCGGGCGCGCGGATCGTCAAGCACGGGAACCGCGGCGCCTCGTCCACCGCCGGCGCGGCCGACGTGATCGAGGCCCTCGGCGTGGACCTGTCCATGCCGGCCCGGAAGGCCGAGGAGTGCGCCGAGGCCGTGGGCATCACGTTCCTCTTCGCCCAGAACTACCACCCGTCCATGAAGTATGTGGCCCCGGTGCGCAAGCAGCTCGGCGTGCCCACCGTGTTCAACTTCCTCGGCCCCCTGAGCAATCCGGCCCAGGTCACCGCCCAGGCCCTGGGCTGCTCGAGTGAGGCCATGGTCCCGCTGCTCGCCCAGGTGCTCGCGGACCGAGGGGTGCGCGGCTTCGTCTTCCGCGGGGCGGACGGCCGGGACAAGATCACGACGTCGGGGCCGTCGACCGTCATGGAGGTCCGGGACGGTGTGCGCACCCACGAGCTCGATCCCCGGGAGCTGGGCATCGACCTGGCCCCCGTCCAGGCCCTGGCCGGGCGGGACGGCGCCTACAATGCGACCCTCGTCCGCGCTCTGCTGGCGGGGGAGAAGGGTCCGATCCGCGACGCCGTCCTCCTCAACGCGGCCGCGGGCCTGACGGCCTGGGACCGCGACGCGGACGCGCCGCTGATGGAGCGACTGGCGGCCAACATGACGCGGGCCGCCGAGTCGATCGACTCCGGCGCCGCGCGTGACGTCCTGGACCGCTGGGTCGCCTTCTCCCGGTCCTGATGGTGCGACGACGGGCCCTCACCGCCGAGGTGGGGCCGTCGTCGAGAGGACGCTCAGGAGTCGAAGCCGAGCGCCCATCCCTCGCCGAGGTCCTCGGACGAGTAGGTCCGGAAGGCCAGCATGGTCTCGGTGTCCTGGATCCCGTCGACCTTGGAGAGGTGGTCGGCGATCACGTCGGCGAGGTCCTCGTAGCGGCGCACCTTGACCATCGCCACCAGGTCCCACGCGCCGGTCACGGAGTAGACCGACCCGACCCCCTCGAGCGCGGCGAGGGTCTCGGCGGTCTCCGGGATACTGGATTTGTCGGTCTTGATCAAGACGATGGCGGTGACCACGGGCGGTCCTCATTTCCTCGATGCTGTGGGTCCGGTGTCCCCGACGATCCTAGCTGCGCGCCGGGCCCTCACCTCCGGGTGCGGCGCACCAGCCAGGCGGTCACGGCCCGGCGGCCCAGAAGCAGGACGCCCAGCACCCCGAGTGCCACGAGCACGAAGGACACCGGTGCACCACCGAGACCGAAGGCCACGCGCAGGACCATGCCGACCGCCACGGTCCCCAGCCAGACGATCACGCCGTGGGGCCACGCGCGGGCCCACGTCCGGTGTCCGGCGGTCACCCCGGTCATGAGGAGGAGGCCCGCCAGGAACGGCGCCGCCGTGACCAGCAGACCCAGCGGGCCGCGCTCCGTGGAGTGCTGCCCCTGACCCAGAGCCACGAAGAGGAGGGTGAGCAGGAGGTCGACGGCAAGCGCCGGCAGGGCGCCGCGCGGGGCGCGATGCTCGGCGGGCGCGGCACGACGGGCGGTGGGGGAGGACGTCATGCATCCAGTCTGGCCCACCGAGAGGTCCGGACGGAGCGTCCGACCGGGGGCGGCTTGGCGGTCGGGACCAACGACAAGAGCCATCCTTTGTCAGAGGTAGGCTCTCCGTATGGTGTCCGTGCATCTGGTGCCCATCCGACCGACCGCCGCCACGGCTGACGACGCGCGGCGTCTGGCAGCCGCGCTGCTCGACGATCCCCGCCCGGACGCGGTTGTGACCGCGGCGGCGTGGCATGTCGACGAATCCGACCCGGACACCGATGCGGCGCTGCACGACGGTGAGCTGGCCGTCGTCGTCGACGGCATGGCGGCCGCGGTCGGCTTGGCGCTGTGGGCCGTGCGGACCGGGTCCTGGGCGGTGCTGTTGGATCCCGAGGACGCCCTCGACAAGGACTCATCATTGTCGTACCTGACAACAGCCGAGCGGCGGCGGGCCCGGCGGGCACCGGGCCGACTCGTGCTGCCGGGCGGAGGTCGCGCGGACCGCGCCTCGGATGCCGGCCGAGAGGCTGATCTGCGCTGTGCGGAGGCCACCCTGCAGCTGGTCGCCACGGTGGAACGGCGCCGGTCCGATGATCAGCACACGGCGGGACGGCTGGTCGAAGCCGGCGCCAGTCAGCGAGAGGCGGCGGCCGAACTCGGGATCAGTCAGCAGGCCGTCCATTCCCGGTTGCGACACGGGCTCTGGCACGAGAGCCGGACGGCGGTGGCGGCCGTCCTGCCGTTTCTGGACCGGCTGTCTGCAGACCCGGGGGAGTGAATCGCCGGTACGCGGTGTCGGTGCCGGCCGGCGCGTGCTCCTGGGCCAGGTCCCGATGTGACGCGTGCCGTGCAAGCGGCCGTCCGAAGGGGAGGCCAAGAACGGACTAGTTGACATAATGTACATTATCGGCGCACTGCGGAACGGTGGACAGGGCGCCCTCCGCGGCGGGTCTCGCGCGTAGCCTGGACCCATGACGATCATGACCGACCAGCGCGACCGCCCCCTGCACGCGACGATCGCCGTCGTCCTGGCCATCGCCACGGCGGGCTACCTGGCTCCATGGGCCGTCGCCGCCGTCCGTGGCCGTTCCAACGTGTGGGCGGTGTTCTGGGTGAACCTGCTCACCGGGTGGACCGTCCTCGGCTGGTGCATCGCGCTGTACATGTCGCTCACCAGCCATCGCCGGCTGCGGTCCTGGGGTCCGCGCGGCCTCTGACCGCGCGGACCGCCCCTCAGGTAAGACGCGCGACGACGGCCCGCACACCGTCTCCCTCGGCGATGAGGCACCGCGGGCCGTCGACGTCCGCCTCGCCCGTCTCCGACAGCTCGACCGGCACCTCGAGCTCCCCCGTCGCATCGGCGCCGATCACGCGGAGGGTGAGATCCGGGGCGCGCGTCTCGAGGTAGGTCCCGGACTCGTCATGCATCTCGAGCCGGGCCTGCGGGATCTCGCCGCGCACGGCGGCCGCGAGGATACGGCGCGCGTCCGGGTCGGTGGCGGCGTCCACGACCCAGCGGTGTCCCAGGACGGAGTGCTCCACCTCGGCCACGACGTCCCCCTCGGCGGGTGCGTCGCCTCGGTAGGCGAACGCAGTCTGGTAGAGCCGGTCCCCCACGCGCACGAGCATCGACTCGACGCCGATCTCGCCGGTGGGATCGTCGAACCGGTACGAGCCGACCTTCTCGGCGGTCACGTCCTCGGGCAGTCCGTGCGCCACGAGGCGGCGGCGGATCCATTCGGGCTTGTCCGGGTCCAGGCGTGCGGTGTAGATGAGAGCCATGCCCCGACCGTAGCCCCGACGTCGTCCGCCCGGGAGGGCCCGCCGGCCGGCGGCGCGGCTCAGCCCTGCACGGCCCGCACGGCGTGGTCCATGGCCCGGTAGGCGTCGAGCTCGCGGGCTTCGGCCGCGCCACCGATCAGGCGCACCGCCTCCGGCGCGTAGCCCGCAGCCACCAGGTCCTCGACGAGATCCGTCTCGGACTCCTGCCCGGCGCACACGACGACGTCCGTCACGTCCAGGGTCAGCGCCACGCGGGCCTCGGGGTCCTCCGGGGACGGCGCGGTCACGCGCAGGCCGTCGGGGCCGAGGCCCTCGTAGGTCACACCGGAGTGCAGGTGGACCCCGTGCCGCCGCAGCTCGGCGCGGTGCACCCAGCCGGTGGTGGGGCGCAGTCGCACGCCGATCGGTCCGGGGCTGCGCTGGAGCAGGTGGACCTCGCGTCCGGGGTCGGCCGCGGCCGGCTTCGCCAGCTGGCCCGGCGTCTGAGAGGTCAGTGCCACGCCCCAGCGGGCCCGCCAGTGCTCCTGCGTCTCGGGTGTCCCGTCCGGCCGTTCCGTGCCGGCCGCCAGGGCCTCGGCGACATCCACGCCCACGCCGCCGGCGCCGATCACCGCGACGCGCGGGCCGACGTCGACGTGCCCCAGGACCACGTCGTCATAGGCATGGACGGCGGGCGCGCCCGGCTCCCCCGTCCCGGGCAGATCGACGGGCCGGGGCCGCACGCCGGTGGTGAGGAGCACCTCGTCGTAACCCGGCCGCCCGTCGTCGGTCAGGAGTGTCTGTGCGGATACCTCCTCCCCGGTCACGAGCGTCACCCCGGACGCCGCCGCGCGGGCCGCCAGGTGCTCCAGCGCGGGACCGAACTCCTCCTTGCCGGGGATGCGCCGGGCGAGCCGGAACTGGCCGCCGGGCTCGGCGTGCCGGTCGAACAGGGTGACCTCGTGCCCGAACCGGGCCGCACGCTCCGCGGCCGTCAGGCCCGCCGGCCCGGCACCGACCACGGCGATCCGGCGCCGGCGGCCGAGGGCCACCGGGACGGGCGCGGCGTACTCCGGCTCCGTCTCCCGCCCGGCGCGGGGGTTCATCAGGCACGAGACCTTGGCCCCGGTGAACACGTGGTCGAGGCAGGCCTGGTTGCAGGCGATGCACGGGGTCAGGGTCCGAGCGCGCGGGTCGCCGATCGCGGCCATCCAGTCGGGGTCCGCCAGCAGGGGCCGGGCCAGCCCGACGAGCGCGGCGGCCCCGGACGTCAGCGCCTCCTCCGCCTCGGCGGGGGTGGTCAGCCGGTTGGAGGCGATCACGGGGATGTCGACGGCGGCGGTCAGGTCAGCCGAGGCGGCCAGGAACGCGGCGCGCGGCACGGAGGTCACGATGGTCGGCACACGCGACTCGTGCCACCCGATGCCGGTCATCAGGACGTCCGCTCCGGCGGCCTCGAAGGCCCGGGCGGTGTCCGCGATCTCCGCGCGCGTCTGCCCGTCGGGGACGAGGTCCGCCGCCGAGGTGCGCACCGAGAGCACGCCGCGCTCCCCCAGCGCCTCGCGCACGGCCGCGACCACCGCGACCGGGAACCGGCGTCGGCGCTCGGCGTCGCCCCCGTACTCGTCCGCGCGTCGGTTCGTCGCCGGGGCGAGGAACTGGTTGAGGAGGTAGCCCTCCGAGGCCATGATCTCCACGCCGTCGTATCCGGCCTCCAGGGCCAACGTGGCCGCGCGTGCGAACGCGTTCACGGTCCGCTCGATGTCCGCGGCCGTCATCTCCCGGGGCGTGTGCCGCGAGATCGGCGCTCGCACCGCGGAGGCCGAGACCAGGTCGGGGCTGGGGGCGTAGCGTCCCGCGTGCAGCAGCTGGGCGAGGATCCTGCCCCCGGCGGCGTGGACGGCGTCCGTGACGACGCGATGGGCGCGCGCGTCCTCCTCGCTGGCGAGCATCCCCCCGCCCAGCGTCACCGTGCCCTCGGGGACGACGCCCAGGCCGCCGGTGACGATGAGTCCGACGCCGCCGCGTGCCCGCTCCGCGTAGAACGCCGCCAGCTGCGGCAGGTCGTCGTGCCGATCCTCCAGTCCCATGTGCATCGAGGCCATGACCACCCGGTTGGGCAGCGTGAGGGGGCCCAGGGTGATCGGCTGGAGCAGGGGCGAGACCGCGACGGGTGAAGATGTCATGCAGCTCACATTACCGGGCGGTAGCTCCCGACTTCCAGGACCGCCTGGGGACACGCTGTGTCCAACGCCACTGCGTAGGGCAGGATGGGGATCACACGTCGACGCGCGGCAGACCCGTCCGCGCACCCGACACGGAGGGGAGCGCACGCATGGAGTGGATCGAGGCGAACGCGGGCTGGCTGTGGCTGGTGCTGGCCGCCGGCCTGGCCGGCGTCGAGCTGCTGACCCTGGACCTCGTCTTCCTGATGATCGCCGCCGGGGCCGGCGCGGCGGGCGTGGTCGCGCTCGTGGGCGGCCCGCTGGCGCTCCAGCTCGCGGCGTTCGCCGCCGTCGCCCTGCTGATGCTCGCCGCCGTGCGCCCCGTCGCGCTGCGCCACCTGCGCAAGGACACCGGCGCCGGCGCCTCCTACCTGGACACGCTCCCGGGGCGCCGCGTCGCGGCCCAGGGCGCGATCACCGGCGACGCCGGCACGCTCGCCGTCGACGGCGACACCTGGTCCGCCCGCGTCGAGCCCGGGGCGCCCGACGTCGCCCCCGGCGACGAGGTGACCGTCCTGCGCATCGACGGGGCCACCCTGGTGGTCCGCCCGCTCCCCCGCATCGACTGGGAGGCGGACGGCGCCTGAGCCGCCCCACGTCCTCGTTCCGACCGCACCGACCGCACCGACCGCACCGACCGCACCGACCCCAGAAGAAGGGACCCCGATGGAAACCCTCATCGTCCTCGTCGTCCTCGCCGTCCTCGCGGCGGTGATCGTGGCCTCCTCGGTCAAGATCATCCCGCAGGCGCGGACGGCCAACATCGAACGCCTCGGCAAGTACAACCGCACGGCCGGCGCCGGGCTGACCCTGATCATCCCGTTCGTGGACCGCATGCTCCCGATGGTGGACATGCGCGAGCAGGTCGTCTCCTTCCCGCCCCAGCCGGTGATCACCGAGGACAACCTCGTCGTCTCCATCGACACGGTCGTCTACTTCCAGGTCACGGACGCCAAGGCCGCGACCTATGAGATCGCCAACTACATCCACGCGGTGGAGCAGCTCACCACCACCACCCTGCGCAACGTCGTGGGCGGCATGAACCTCGAGGAGGCCCTGACCTCTCGCGACTCCATCAACTCCCAGCTGCGCGGCGTGCTGGACGACGCCACCACGCGCTGGGGCCTGCGGGTCTCGCGGGTGGAGCTCAAGGCCATCGACCCGCCCATGTCCATCCAGGACTCGATGGAGAAGCAGATGCGCGCCGAGCGCGACCGCCGCGCCGCCATCCTCACCGCCGAGGGCACGAAGCAGGCCGCCATCCTCACGGCCGAGGGCGAGCGCCAGTCCCAGATCCTCTCCGCCGAGGGCGAGGCTCAGGCCCGCGTGCTGCGCGCCAACGCCGAGGCCGAGGCGATCGAGGTGGTCTTCGACGCCATCCACTCCGGCGGCGCCGACTCCGAGGTCCTGGCCTACCAGTACCTGCAGTCCCTGCCCAAGATCGCCGACGGCCAGGCCACCACCATGTTCGTGGTCCCCGCCGAGCTCACCCGCGCCCTGCAGGGCCTCGGTGAGGCGTTCGCCCCCGGCGACGGCGACCGCCCCACCCCGGAGCACGCACCCCGGCGTCGGGACTCCGGGGACCGCGCGGGCGAGTCGGGAGCCGAGCACGCCGGCGTCACCCCGGAGCGCGCGCGGCGGCCGCGTGGGTCCCGGCCCACCACCGCGGACGCCCTGCGCGCCAGCGGCGTCATGGACGCGATGACCGCCGGCGCGGTGACGGCGGAGGACATGCCGCAGACCTCGCTCGACGAGGCCCTGGCCACCCCGCAGGAGATCGAGCCCGACCCGTCGGCCGGCCGCACCCCCGGCACCCGCCCGGCCGGCGAGGCGGACGGGAATGCTGTGGGACACTGAATGGTTCCATCAGTGAGGACGACCCGCCGCGCCTCGATCGGCCCGCGCCCCCGCGCGGGCCTCGGCGCGGCCTGACGAGGAGGAAACGTGAGCGATCGCAGCCTGCGGGGCATGCGCCTGGGCGCGCAGTCCCTGGAGTCCGAGGCCGGCGTCGAGCCCGCCGCCCGGCAGCGGGTGGAGTACCGCACGGAGGACGGCGAGCAGGTGTTCGTGACCTTCTCCGTGGAGGCAGACGTGCCGGCCACCTGGACCTCGAAGACCGGCAAGGAGGCGTTCCTCGTCAGCGGCGAGAAGCCGGCTGAGACCGAGGGCAAGCCCGTGCGCACCCACTGGGACATGCTGCGCGAGCGCCGCAGCCTCGAGGAGCTGGAGGAGACCTACAAGATCCAGCTCAACAAGCTGCGCGCCAGCCGCGGCGAGGACGTCAACGCCTGACCCGCCGCTCCCCCATGCACGACGGGGCCGGATCCGCCATGGATCCGGCCCCGTCGTCGTTCGGGGGCTGTGCGCCTCAGAGTCCGAGGCGGGCGCGCAGGCCCTCCCAGCGCGCGGCCAGGCCCCAGCGGGTCACGTTGACCACGGCCTCGCCGATGATGCCGCCGCTCATCTTGGACTCGCCGAGCTCACGCTCCACGAACGTGATCGGGACCTCGACGATCCGCTTGCCGAGCCGGGCCGTGCGGAAGGTCATGTCCACCTGGAACCCGTAGCCCTTGGACTCGATCGCGTCGAGGTCGATCGCACGGAGCGTGTCGGCCCGGTAGGCGCGGTAGCCCGCCGTGATGTCCGTCAGGTTGAGGCCGAGCATGATCCGCGGGTACAGGGACCCGGCCCACGAGATCATCTTGCGGGAGGTCGGCCAGTTCACCATCTTGCCGCCCGGCACGCGGCGCGAGCCGATCACCAGGTCCGCGGTGCGGACGGCCTCCAGCAGGCGCGGCAGCTGCTCGGGCTGGTGCGAGCCGTCCGCGTCCATCTCGACCAGGACGTCGTAGCCGCGCTCCAGGCCCCAGCGGAACCCGGCGATGTAGGCGCCGCCCAGGCCGTCCTTGGTGGTGCGGTGCAGCACGTGCACGGAGGGGTCCTCGGCGGCGCGGGTGTCGGCCCAGTCGCCGGTGCCGTCCGGGGAGGCGTCGTCCACCACGAGAACGTCGGACTCCGGGACGGCGTCACGGAGTCGGCCGAGGGTCAGCGGCAGCGACTCGATCTCGTTGTACGTGGGGATGATGGTCAGCACGCGCATGTGCGGTTCTCGCCTTCCGGCCGGGGTCGTGGGGGCGGCCCGCCGGTCGGACGGGCCATCGCATCCGTTCGAGTATAGGAAGCGGAGGTCTCAGGCCGGCGTCGCGCCATCGCGCGCGTCGCGGGCCACGTCCTCCGCGGCGATCCGGCCGTCCACCCAGGTGGCCCGCCAGCGGGGCAGGGCGGTCTCGGCGTCGAGGGCCGGCAGCAGCGGGGTGCCGGCTCGGGTGTCCGTGCTCCACGCCGCCACCCGGCCGTCCGGCGACTGCACAGCCACCGCGTCCGCGTCCCAGACGCCGAACACGGCCGGGGCCGACACGCTCAGGCGCGGGGCGACGGACAGGCCGGCCGCCGGAGCGTCGGGCAGCGCGCGCAGCGGGGTGCGGGTCGCGGCGGCGAAGGCGGAGCGGGCGGAGATGCGCTCGTCCGGGTCGGGGTGGGACAGCGCCGACCGGACGGCGGCCCACGGGTCCCCGGCCGGGCCGGCGCCCAGGCACACGGAGACGGCGTCGGCCAGCAGGCTCGCCACGGGGGCGTGCAGCACGCCGTCCGCGTCGGGGACGACGGTGGCGCTGACCCCGGCGGCGGCCAGGAAGGCGCGGTCCTCGGCGGTGACCGAGTGGGTGACCACGAGCCGATGGCGCACGCGGCCCAGGGCGGCGGTGCCGAGTTCCTCCGCGACCGAGCGCAGGGCGGTCAGGGCCACGTCCTGGGCGGCGGGCCCGGCGTCCGCACCGCCGTCGGGGACGAGGTAGGCCTGCTCCCCCGCCTGGGTCGAGGCCGTCAGGAGACCGGCGAGCGTGGCGGGGTCGGTGCCGGTCCCGACGGGCAGCCACACCCCGGCCGCCTCGGCGTCCACGCGGTCGGCGTGCCGATAGACGACCGTCTGGACGTCCTCGTCGGCGGGCCCGGCGCCCGTGTCCTCGGGCCCGGCCAGGATCGTCACGACGGCGGTGCCACGGCTCAACGCGTCCCGCGCGTCCGCGGGCCGGGCCAGCGGCTCGACGAACACCGGCACGACGACGGCGCCGTCGAGGTCCCGCCGTTCGTCACCCGGGTCGGCCACGCGGTCCGCGGAGTCGTCCGCGCCGAGCCAGGCGATCACCCCGTCCCGGACCAGCAGCGCCTGTGCGTACGGGTCCGTCGTCGAGTGGATGATGCCGTGGGTCAACAGGTGTGCGCTCACCCGCCCACCCTAGCCCGTGTCAGTCCTCGTCCGCGCGCGGGGCCGAGGCCGCCGGCAGCGAGGTGGCCACGACGCCGCGGGAGACGAGGTCCGCGGCCCGGCGGCAGGCACGGCTGCGACGGGCGTCCCCGGGGACGTTGGCCAGCTGGTCCAGCACGTCGATGACCTGCCGCGCCCAGCGGACGAAGTCGCCCGCGGCGAGGTCCGCGCCCTCGAGGGTGCGGCGCAGGGTGGCCCCCCGCACCCAGCGATGCATGGGCGCCACCAGCCCGGGGTCCGTCCGGGGCGTGGGCTCGAGCCGTGCCTGGGCCTCGTCCGTGCGCAGGCGCTCCTCGATGCGCTCGGCGGCCTCCGCGACGCGCGCGAGCCGCGGGGTCGGCATCGGGACCAGTCCGGGCTCGGCCTCCCCCCTGCCCTGGTACACGAGCAGCGCGGCGACGGCGGCCCACTCCTCCGGCGTCAAGCCGTCCGTGGCCGGATCCTGCAGCACCAGCGAGGTGAACAGGTCCCGCTCGCCGTAGATCCGGCGCAGGGCCTCGCCGCGCTCCGTGAGCGCCGCGCGGGGCGAGGACGCGTCCTCCTGGACGTAGCCGTAGGCGCGCAGCAGACCGACGACGCGGTCGAACGTGCGGGCGATGGTGTTGGTGCGGCCCGCGATGCGCTCCCGCAGGACGGAGACCTCCCGCCGCATGGCCCACCAGCGGTCGCCCCAGCGGGCGTGCTCCTCGCGGTCCTGGCAGCCGTGGCACGGGTGGCGGCGCAGTGCCCGGCGCAGCTCCTCGACCCGGGGCGCGGCCGGGTCCTCCCGGAGGCGGAAGCCCGCCGTGCGGCGGCCTCCGGCGGGCGGGCGGCCCGTGCGCACGGCCTCGCGCATGAGCGCGGCGACGTCCTTGCGCTGCGCGGGCGTCTTCACCTGCACCACCTGGGGCAGGGCGGCGCCGGCCACCGGCTCGACCGGCCCGGCGACGTCGTCCACCGTGATGCGGCGCAGCTGCGCCTTGTCCGTCACGACGCCGACGCGCGGGTTCTGGAGGTTGCCGGCGGGGAACACGACGACGGCCCGGCCGAGCGCGCGGCCGGCGTCGAGCTCGACGACGTCCCCGACCGCGAGGTTCGCGAGCGAGTCCTTCACGGCGGCCAGGTGGGCCCGACGGCGCCCCTGCGAGCCGGACTTCTCCGCGGCCGCGAGCTCCTTGCGCAGGGTGAGGTACTCGGCGAAGTCGCCGAGGTGACACTGCATGGCCTCCTCGTACTTCTCGAGGCTGGCCTGCTTCGAGCGGACCTCGCGGGCCAGCCCCACCACGGAGCGGTCCGCCTGGAACTGGGCGAACGAGGACTCGAGGATGCCCCGTGCCCGCTCCGCCCCGACCTGTGCCAGCAGGTTCGCGGACATGTTGTAGGTGGGCCGGAACGAGGAGCGCAGCGGGTAGGTGCGGCGCGAGGCCAGGCCCGCGACGGCGGCCGGGTCCAGCCCGGGACGCCACATCACCACGGCGTGGCCCTCGACGTCGATGCCGCGGCGGCCCGCCCGGCCCGTCAGCTGGGTGTACTCCCCCGGCGTGATGTCGACGTGGTTCTCGCCGTTGAACTTGACCAGCTTCTCGATCACCACGGAGCGGGCCGGCATGTTGATGCCGAGGGCGAGGGTCTCCGTGGCGAACACGGCCTTGAGCGCGCCGGCGGCGAACAGGTCCTCGACGGCCTCCTTGAACGGGGGCAGCATGCCGGCGTGGTGGGCCGCGAAGCCCCGGGACAGGCCGTCGCGCCACGCCCAGAACCCGAGGATCTCCAGGTCCTCGACGGGCAGCAGACGCGCCGCCTCCTCGACCCGCTCGGCCACGAGCGCCTTCTCCCGCGCCGTGGTGAGGTCGAGCCCGGCCCGGAGGCACTGCTCCACGGCGGCGTCGCAACCGGTCCGCGAGAAGATGAAGGTGATGCACGGCAGCAGCCCGTCGCGGTCGAGGGCCCGGATCATCTCTGGGCGCGACGTGGACAGCCGCGGTCCGCGCCGCTGGCCGCCGTCGTGACCGCCCGGCCGACCGGAGACCGGCCGCTCCCGGTCCAGCGCGGAGGAGCCGTTCCGGCCCCGGCCGCCGTCGCGAGTCGTGCGTCGGCCGCCCCTGACCCGGCCCTTCGGGCCGCCCCCGCGCCCGTCGCGGTGCTGCTGCCGCCCGGGCCGTCCCCAGTCCGCGCGCTGGAACCGGCGCTCGGTCTCCTCCCCCAGGCGCTTGAGCTCGGGGTTGAGCAGGGCCTCCCCGTCCCGGTCCGCGGTGTCCTCGAAGGCGATGTCCTCGGCGAACAGGTCGTAGAGCCGGCCCCCGGCCATGACGTGCTGCCACAGCGGCACCGGCCGGTGTTCGGAGACGATCACGGTGGTGGCGCCCCGGACCGTGTCGAGCCAGGCGCCGAACTCCTCGGCGTTGGACACCGTGGCGGACAGGGAGATCAGCTGCACGTGCTCGGGCAGGTGGATGATGACCTCCTCCCACACCGGGCCCCGGAACCGGTCGGCGAGGTAGTGGACCTCGTCCATGACGACGAAGCCGAGGTCGATGAGGGTGTCGGACTGCGCGTACAGCATGTTGCGCAGCACCTCGGTGGTCATCACGACGACGGGCGCGTCCGGATTGACGGAGGTGTCCCCCGTGAGCAGGCCGACGTTCTCCGCGCCGTGCACGCGGGCGAGGTCCGCGTGCTTCTGGTTGCTGAGGGCCTTGATGGGGGTGGTGTAGAACGCCTTCGTGCCGCGGGCCAGGGCCAGGTGGACGGCGAACTCGCCGACCACCGTCTTGCCGGCACCGGTGGGCGCCGCGACGAGGACGCCGTGGCCGTCCTCGACCTCGGCGCACGCGCGGCGCTGGAAGTCGTCGAGGGGGAAGCCCACGCGTGCGGCGAACCGGCCGAGCTCGGAGCCGGCATGGTGCCGGGCCGCCCGGGCACGGGCGTAGCGCTCCGCCGGGCTCAGCTCGGGTTCGTCGTGCGGGGTCGCGGACGCGGGATGGTGGGCCATGGCCCCACCCTACTGGCGGGTCCGGACGCCGTCGTGGTCGTGCGTCCGGGCGGGAGGGCCGCCGCGTACGACGCTCAGATCTGATCGAGCGGCTTCGGGCCTTCGGCGAGCTCCGCCTCGACGTCCACCTCGCGCTGCCCCGAGCGGCGGTCACGACGACGGTCCCCCCACAGGCACAGGACGATGGCCACGCCGAAGAGGACGACGAGCGGGATCGCCATGTAGAACATGGAGATGGCGTCCGCACCGGGGGCGGCGATCGCGGCGATCAGCATGATCACGAAGACGGTGATGCGCCAGTGGTGGACGATCGTGCGGCCCGGCAGGATGCCGAGCATGTTCAGTCCCACCAGCAGCACCGGCAGGACCATGGCCACGCCGAACGCGAGGTAGAGACGCGTGACGAAGCTGATGTACACCGACGCCGTCGGGAGGTTCGCGCCGCCCTCGGGAGTGAAGCCCACGAAGAACTGGACGGCCTGCGGCATCACGAGCCACCCCAGCGCGATGCCGAAGATGAACAGGGGCACGGCCGCGGCGATGAAGCCCAGGGCGTACTTCTTCTCGGCCTTCTTCAGACCCGGCACGATGAATGCCCAGATCTGGTAGAGCCAGACCGGGCTGGACAGGATGAGCCCGATGAACATGCTGACCTTGAGCATGAGGTCGAACGGCGAGGCCACCGTGTCATAGGCGACGGCCGCCGTGTGTCCCTGGCTGGCGATCTCCTTGACCGGGCGGAACAGCTCCGCCATGACCGGCTGGTAGACGAGGAAGCCGATCACCATGCCGACCGCGACGGCGAGCGCCGACTTCAGCAGTCGGTTACGCAGCTCCGTGAGGTGCTCGCGCAGCGGCATCTCGCCGGTGGGGTTGTCCCGCCGCTTCCGGCGGCGCCGGGTGCGGCGGGCGACCTCGTCGAGCTCGGTCATCGGGTGGGGGTCCTTCCGGCTCAGCGCGGGTCGCGCGGGTCGGTCTCGTCACGCTCGACGACGCGACCCTCGACCGGCTCGTCCGCGGCGGTGGAGCCGGCGCCGGAGCGCTCGTCCGTCGTGCCCTTGCCCTCGGTGCGCATCTGCTTCACCTCGGAGGAGAAGATGCGCATCGACTGGCCGAGGTTGCGGGCCATCGCGGGCAGCTTCGGGGCCGCGAAGAGCAGGATCGCGAGCAGGATGATGATGACGAGCTGCCAGCCCTGGAGTCCAGCCATGATGAAGGGTCCTTTCGATGGGGTTCCGGGGTCCAGGCTACCGCGCCGGCAGGGCCGCCAGGGCATCGCCCAGCGCGTCCGCCACGGACGCCCGGAGGTCGGCGGGGGCCAGCACCTGGACGGCGCCGCCGTGGCGTCCGACCAGCGCGGCGGCCACGGCGGCGTCGGTCAGATGCACCCGGGTGAGGCGGTCGCCGTCGGGCAGGTCGGCCTGGGCGTCCGGGCGGTAGCCGGCGGCCGCGTCGCGGACGGGATGGGCCCAGCGCAGCAGCACGGGCACCCCCGCGGCGTCGTCGGGATGGACCCGCCAGCGCGCGGGCCGGGCCCGGGGCGCGAACGTCTCCCCCGTGGGTGCGGGCGCGCTGATCCGGTCCACCCGGAACACCCGGTGGTCCTCGGCGCGACGGCACCACGCCTGCAGGTAGAGGCGCGCCCCGTCCTGCACCAGGGCCAGCGGCTCCACGTCCCGCTCGGTGAGGGCATCGGCATGCACGGAGCGGTAGGTCAGGTGGACGACGGCCCGCTCCGCCACGGCGGCCAGCAGGGTGCGCACCGTCGCGGGGTCCACGGCCACGTCCCAGTGGGCGGCGACGGCGACCGGGGGCTCGCCGGCGGTGTGCGCCTCGGCCTCCTGGAGGGCGGCGTCGTCCGCGTCGTCCGCGTCCGGGGCCCCCGCGTCCAGGACCGCGGCGCGGATCCGGCGCTGGGCGGAGCGGGCGGCCTCGCGGTCGGCGTCGTCCAGCACCGGCAGGTCCGCGACCGTCTGCAGGGCGGCGACGAGGCTGTGCGCCTCGGGGCGCGTCAGCCGCACGGGACCGGCCAGGTCGGCGGCGCGCTCCACGTGGACGCGGCCGGCCACCTCCGCCACCTCGAACTGGAAGCCCGGGAAGTCGCGCTCGGGCATGCCGCAGTAGCACAGCGTCTCGAGGTCGGCGTCGAGGTGCTCGTCGGTGATGCCGAGGCGGGCGCGCAGCTCCGCCCGGTCCACCCCGCCGGCCCGGTTGGCCAGCCCCACGATGTCCAGCAGGCGGCCCACGAGGTCCTCGCTCGAGTCGCGGGCGCGGCGCCGGACGGGCGCGGCGAGCGCCACCTCGAGCAGGGCCGGGTCGGCGGGGCCGGCGTGGGCCTCCGCCGCGGCGGACAGGCCCGCGCGGACGCGGTCGGTCAGGTCCGGGTGCGCGGCGGAGGGCACGGCCCGGCCCAGCAGGCCGCCGATCTCGGCGGCGAGGCCGTCCTCGCGCGGTCCGGCGGGGGCCTCCCAGAGCTCCCAGTCGGGTCCCGGCGCGGCGCCGTCCTCGGCGCGGGGCTCGGCGGGCTCACCGACCGCGCGGACGCCCTGGCCCCGGCCGGGCGCGAGCCACACCCGGACCCGCTCGGCGTCGGCCTGTCCGGCCAGGCGCGCCACGAGGCCGGCGTGGTCGTGGTCCTCGGGACGGCCGGGGGCGTCCGTCGCCCGCTCGACGCGGCGCGGCTCCCCCTCCATCCGGGTGAGCCGGAAGCTGCGCTCGGCGCCGCGGTCGAGGTCCCAGCCGGTGAGGTACCAGCGGCCGCGCACGAGGGTGAGGAACCAGGCCCGCACGGTGCGCCGGGTGGCCCGCCCCCGCGCGTCGCGGTAGGGGAAGCGCAGCACGGCCTCGTCGGCCACGGCCTGGGTGAGGGCCTCGAGCCGGGGGTCGGCCCGGGGCATGAGGGTGTGGTACCCGGCCAGCTCGTCGTCGCCCGTGAGGTCGGTGGCCGGCTGGAACAGCAGGCCCACGGCGCGGACGACGTCGGCGCGCAGCGGCGAGTCGCCCCACAGGCGCCGCGCCCGCACGAGGGCGCGGCGCTCGTCCACGGTGAGGTCGAGGTCGCGCAGCAGCAGCGCGTCGCGGACGACGCGGTGCCGCACCCCCGCCTCGCCCTCGTCGAAGCCCGCGGGTTCGAGGGTCTCCAGCGGGACCCCCACGGCGCGCAGCACGCGGCGGTCCCGCTGGAAGAGCTTCTCGAAGGCGGTGTCCGTGAGCCCCTCATAGCCGACGACCTGCCGTCGGATCCGGTCACGCTCGAGGCCATGCGGCGCCGAGAGCAGCAGCCACAGCAGCGAGATGATGCGCTCGGCGGCCTCGTCGCCGGCGCGCCGTGGGGCGGGTGGGGTCACGGGGAGGGGTCACGGGGCCCGGGGTCAGTCGACCGAGACGAGGTCGCAGACGAAGATGAGCGTCTCGTTCGGCCCGATCGCGGAGCCGGCGCCGCGGGCGCCGTAGCCCAGGTGCGGCGGGATCTCGAGGCGGCGGCGGCCGCCGACCTTCATGCCGAGCAGGCCCTGGTCCCAGCCGGCGATGACCTGGCCGACGCCGACGGTCAGGGGCAGCGGGGTGCCGCGGTTCCACGAGGCGTCGAACTCCTCGCCGGTGGACCAGGCCACGCCCACGTAGTGGACCTGCACGCGGGAGCCGGCCTCGACAGCCGGGCCGGAGCCCTCGATCAGGTCCTCCACCACGAGCTCGGTGGGCGGGGTCTCGCCCGGGAAGTCGATCTCGGGCTTGGTGCGGTCGTAGTCGCGCTGTCCGAAGGACACGGTGCTCTCCTCTTGGGTACTCGTGGACTTGGGTACTCGTGGACGGGGTCAGTTCGCCGACGGGGTCAGTTCGCCGACGGGGTGGCGGACGCCTGGGCGTCCAGGATGTCCACCACGAACAGCAGGGGCTCGTTCTCGCCGATGGCCGGCGGGCTGCCCTGCTCACCGTAGGCCTTCTCGGCCGGGATCGACAGGAGGACGCGCGAGCCCACCTTCTGGCCGGCCAGACCCTCCTTCCAGCCCTCGATGACCCGGTTGAGGGAGAACGTGATGGCCTGGCCCGTCTCCCAGGACGAGTCGAAGACCTCGCCGTCGGACCACGTCACGCCCTCGTACTGCACGGTCACGGTGTCGTCCGCGCCGACCTCGCGGCCCTCGCCCTCGATCAGGGGCTGGACCACCAGCTCCTGGGGCGCCTCGCCGTCGGGCTTCGCGATGCTCGGCCGGCCGCTCTGCTCGTCCACGGTGACGTCGGGCAGGCGCTCGTCCCGCTCGGTCACCTCCTCGCCCTCGGCCTGCTTCGGCAGGATGGCGTCGATCTTGTAGACGAACAGCTGGGCGGGCTGCGTCTGGGTGGAGGGGGAGGCGCTCGGCGACGCGCTCTCGGTCTGCGGGACGGGGACGTCGTACTCGGGGCTGTACGCGGCGACGATCGTGCCGGCACCGCTGCCCACCAGCATCTCGTGGATCTCCGGGTTCATGGACTTGAGCTGGTCGTCCACGGGCACGGCTTCCGGTTCGCCGCTGAAGTTCTCGGCGACCACCTCGCCGCTGGCCGGATCGACGACGGCGATCGACATCTGCAGGACGTCGCCCTCCTGCACCTGATCCCCCTCGCCGGCGGTCAGCACCCGCGTGGTGGGCTGGTCGGTGTCGATCTCCCCGTCGATCTCGACCGTCGGCGCCCCGCCGTCGCCCTCCGTGAAGGTGACACCCGTCAGGGCGTCCGGCTCCCCCTGGCCCTCGCCGACGGCCGCCCGCTCGGGGGCGGCCGACGTGGAGGCCGACGCGGTGTCGCTGTGGGGCTGGTCCGCGCCGTCGTCGCCGGTGGCGCAGGCGGTGGCCAGCACCAGGCCCGCGGCGCCGAGGGACAGCAGCGGCAGCAGGCGGCGACGGCGGCGGGCCGCCGGGGGCTGGGGGGTCTCGAACGAACTCATGCGTGTCACCCTAATGGCGCGTCCTGGACGCGCGCTGTCAGGCGATCCGCCCGAAAAGCCGGTCGACGGCGGCCGACGACGTGTCGAACGGGTCCTTCGTCACGATCGCGTGCAGCGGATGGTCGGTGAGCTTCAGGGTCGTCCAGTCGACGGCGTAGTCCAGGCCGTGCTCCCGGGCACGGGCCACGAAGTCCGCGCGCACACGGGCCCGGGTGGTGGGCGGGGCGGTCTCCACGGCGGACCGGGCGGCGTCCTCGGGCAGCAGGCGCGCGACGGCGCCGCGCCGCAGCAGCAGGCGGAACAGCCCCCGGTCGGGGTCGATGTCGTGGAAGGCCAGGTCCAGCTGGGCGAGACGGGGTGAGCCCCAGTCCAGGTCGTGGCGGGCCCGGTAGTCCTCCAGCAGGCGCAGCTTGATCGCCCAGTCGATGCGGTCCTCGATGCGGGACCGGTCACCGGTGCGGACGGCGTCGAGCACCTCGCCCCACAGGGTGAGGATCTCCCCCACCCGGTCGTGGTGGGCACCCTCCGCGGCGACGAAGGCGCGGGCCCGCTCGAGGTAGTGCTCCTGCAGCTCGAGCGCGGAGGCCTCCCCCTCGCGGAGCGCGATGCGGGCCGTGCCGGTGAGGTCGTGGGAGATCTGCCGCACCGCGCGGGTGGGGTGGGCGACGACGCGGTCCCCGAGCGGGAAGCCCGCCTCGATCATCCGCAGCAGCAGGTCGGTGGCGCCGAAGCGCAGCAGGTGGGTGTGCTCGGAGAGGTTCGTGTCCCCCACGATCACGTGGAGGCGTCGGTACTCGGAGGCGTCCGCGTGCGGCTCGTCCCGCGTGTTGATGATCGGCCGGGACCGCGTGGTGGAGGAGGACACGCCGTCCTGCACGAAGTCGGCGCGCTGGGAGAACGCGAAGTGGGCCGGGCCCTCGCCCTCGGGCCACGTGCCGGCGGGCACGACGCGGCCCGCGCCCACGAGGATCTGCCGGGAGACGAGGAACGGGACGAGCGCCTCGGTGAGCCGCCGGTACTCGGTGCGCCGGCGCAGCAGGTAGTTCTCGTGGGAGCCGTAGGAACTGCCCGAGGAGTCGGCGTTGTTGCGGTAGAGGTGGATCCGGCCGCCGACCCCGTCCGCGGCCATGCGCTCCTCGGTCTGGACCACGAGGTCGTGCAGCAGCAGGTCCCCCGCCCCGTCCGAGGCGATGAGCTCGTCGAGCGTCGAGCACTCGGCGGTCGCGTACTCGGGGTGGGACCCGACGTCGAGATAGAGCCGGGAGCCGTTGGCCACGAACACGTTCGAGGACCTCCCCCACTCGACGACGGGCCGGAAGAGATAGCGGACGACCTCTTCGGGGCTCAGCGGGCGCCCCTGCGGGTTCCAGTGCTGGACGCCGTACTCCGTCTCCAGCCCGAAGATCCGGCGGGCGCGGTCCGCGTCGGTCACTGGCCGCCCTTCTGGACGAAGCCCTTGACGAACTCCTCGGCGTTGGACTCCAGCACCGAGTCGATCTCGTCCAGCAGGCTGTCCAGGCCCTGGTCCTGGGCCGCGGGCTTCACGTGCGCCTGGCCCGCCGCGGCGCCGGTCTCGTCGTCGCCGCCGGACGGGCGTGGGCGGATCTGCTCCTGGGACATGGTGGCCTCCTCGTGCGTCGACGCGGGTCGGTGTGCTCCGTCCGCGTCCACCCATCCTGCCCCACGCGCGGGCCACGTTTCAGCCCCACGTCCCCGGGTTGCCCCACGCTGGCAGGATGGGGGCATGCGCCTGTGGACCCTTCATCCCCGCCACCTCGACCGCCAGGGCCTGACGGGCGCCTGGCGCGAGGCCCTGCTCGCGCAGGCCGTCCTGGCCGGCCGCACGCGCGGATATCGGGACCACCCGCAGCTGCTGAGGTTCCGGGAGCACCCGGACCCGTCCGGCGCCGTCGGTGCGTTCCTCTCCGGCCTCGAGGCCGAGGCCACGGCGCGCGGCTATCGCTTCGATCACTCCCGGATCGACCGGCCGTGCCCCGCCCCCGACGGCGCCGTGCGCATCCCGCCCGCCGGTCTCGCACCGATCCCGGCCACCACGGGCCAGCGCGACCTGGAGTGGCGTCACCTGTGCGCCAAGCTGGCCGCGCGCAGCCCCGCCTGGCTCGAACAGTGGTCGGACACGCCCGTCCCCGACGTGCACCCGCTGTTCACGATCGTCCCGGGGCCGGTCGCGTCCTGGGAGCGCGCCTGAGGGCGGGCCGCGGTCGGGCCCGGTCTGGCACCGTGGGGGCATGATCCGCGACGAGAGCATCGAGAGCTATCTGGGCCGCCTCGCCTCCGGCGAGCCCACCCCCGGTGGCGGCGCGACGGGCGCGCTGGCGGTCGCCGAGGGCGCCGGACTGCTGGCCATGGCGGCCCGGTTCAGCGCAGCCGAGGAGGACGCCCGGGCATCGGAGGGCCTGATCGCGGCGTGCCTCGGCCTCGCCGACGGCGACGAGCGGGGCTTCGGCGCCGTGGCCGAGGCGTTCGGGCTGCCCCGCGACACCCCGGAGGACCGGGCCCGGCGCTCGGCCGCGATCCAGGCCGCCCTGGCCGAGGCCGTCCGGCCACCCCGCGGGATCGTCGATGCCGCCGCGCGTGCACTGGACCTGGCCGAGCGTGTGCTGGACGCGGCGAACCCGAACGTGCTCTCCGACGTCGGTGCGGCGCTCGGCTGCGTCCGGGGCGGCCTCACCGCCGCCGCGGTGACCCTCGAGACCAACCTGGGCCCCCTCCGCGACGAGAGCCTGGAGGGCATCGTGCGCACCGACGTCGACCGGGCGGACCGTCTCGTCGCGCGGGCGGACGCCCTGCTGGGCCGCGTGCGCGCGGCCGTCACGGGCTGAGCGCCCGCCCCCGCCTCAGGCCCGTGCGCCGAACAGCGGCGCCAGCGTGGCCACGAGCGCCTCGTCGTCGGGCCGGGGCGCGGCGGCGTCCTCCCACCAGCCGGGCAGGTCCACGGCGGCGCCGACCAGCGGCTCGGCCAGGTGCAGCCGGTGCACCCGCTCCCCCGCCCCGCGCAGCAGCAGCGTCTCCCACGCGGCGCCGGCCACGCGGTCACCGTGGCGGCCCACGAGGTTGCCGCGGGTCCACGCGCGGGTGGCCCGCGGCGGCGTGGCGACGGCGGCACGGATCTCCGCCTCATCGGCGAGCGTCCGGAGGGCGCCGGCGGCCACGAGGCGGCGGTGCAGGGAGCGGGCCGGGCGCAGGTCGGCGTACTGCAGGTCCACCATCGCGAGGCGGGGGTCGGTCCAGTCCGCGCCCGTGCGGGCCCGCAGGCCCTCGAGGACGCGCAGCTTGGCCGCCCAGTCGGCGCGGTCGCTCAGGGACAGCGGATCCGCGGTGGCGTCGTCGAGGTCGATGGCCCAGGCCTCCAGCACCTCGCGCGTCTGCGGATCCGTCACCCCGAAGGCGGCGC
The DNA here is from genome assembly GCF_017168555.1 of Micrococcus sp. KRD012. Taxonomy (NCBI): domain Bacteria; kingdom Bacillati; phylum Actinomycetota; class Actinomycetes; order Micrococcales; family Micrococcaceae; genus Micrococcus; species Micrococcus sp. KRD012. Next base: position 126,303 of record NZ_JABFBB010000021.1, on the reverse strand, counting down.
AGTGGGCGCGGGCCGCGTCCAGGTAGGACCGCAGGATCTGCAGCCCGGTCCAGTGCCGGCGCACGGGGCCGTCCGCGGTGCGTTCGAGCAGCGGCACCGTGGCCCGCAGACCCGGGTCGTGGCTGATCGTCTGCAACGCGGCCACCGGGTCGTCCAGGGTGAGCCGGGGCGCCGTCCCGGCCTCGGCCATCGCGAGGACGAGCGCGGTCATGCCCATCCGCAGCCACGTGGCGTGCTGGCTCAGCGTCGCGTCGCCGATGATCACGTGGAGCCGGCGGTAGGCCTCGGGACGGGCGTGCGGCTCGTCCCGCGTGTTGACGATCGGCCGGTGGATCGTGGTCTCCAGCCCCACGGGCTCCTCGAAGTAGTCGGCCCGCTGCGACAGCTGGAAGCCCGGCCGCTCCCCCGCCGGGCCGAGCCCCACGCGGCCCGCGCCCACGAGCACCTGCCGCGCCGCGAAGAACGGCAGCAGGACGGCGGTGAGCTCCTCGAAGTCGAGGGACCGGGCCACGAGGTAGTTCTCGTGCGCGCCGTAGGACTGGCCCTTGCCGTCCACGTTGTTCTTGTAGACCAGCACCTCCGGGGCGCCCTCGGCCTGGCCGATGTGCTCGGCCGCCGCCTGCGCGACCAGGTCCCCGGCGGCGTCCCACACCATGGCGTCCCGCGGGGTGGTCGTCTCCGGCGACGAGTACTCCGGGTGGGCGTGGTCCACGTACCAGCGCGCACCGTTGGCCAGCACGGTGGACAGCAGCAGGTGCACGGGCTCCCCGTCCGGGCCCACGAGCGCCTCGTCGGTCAGCTGCGAGGGGTGCGCCGCCGAACGCGGCAGCCGCCAGCCGCGGGCGTCCACGAGCGGCGACTCCCCCGCGTAGTCCCACTCCGTGCCGGCCACCGCCGAGCCGGACCGGGTGACCAGGTCCGCGTACGCGTTCACGAGCTCGACCGAGAGCACGCTGTGGTGCGCCCCCGGGTTGGCCGGCGCGTGGATGCCGAACTCGGTCTCCGTGCCCATCACCCGGTGCACGCCCCAGCCGGCGGCGTCCCGCCCGTTCGGGGGCACGGCCGCGCCGTGGAACAGCCGACGCTGGCCCTCGAAGGCGGGGGTCGGGCCGACGTTGACGGCGACGGCCCGGGCGAAGCCGTCCGCGGCCCCGCGGCCGAACGCGCTCATGCCTCGACCCCCCGGACCATGCGCAGCGAGCGCAGCCGAGGACCGCGCCAGCCGGAGGTGCGCGCCCACTCGGCGGGCGCGACCGTGGCCAGCAGGTCCGTCTGGTCCTCCAGCACCGCGGCCACGGCCTCGCGCAGGTGGCCCTCGCGGACGCCGAGCGCGGCCGGGGCCTGGCCGGCGGCCAGGTAGTCGCGCACCGCGTGCCGCTTGGCGCGGTCCACGACGTCGGCCACCACGGCGCCCGAGACGAGGTCGGCCAGGTGCAGGGCGTGGGTCGTGCCGGACACGTCCGTCAGCTCCGCCAGCGCGGTGTCCGCGCCGCGGTCGTAGAGGGCGGCGACCGTCCGGGCGATGAGCGTCGCGCGGGCCGCGTCCGCGGAGCCGGCCGCGACGACGTCGTCGGCGTGCAGGGGCACGTCCGCGGTGAGGTGCTTGGCCATGATCTCCGCGGCGCCGTCGGCGTCGGGACGGTCCACGCGGATCTTCACGTCCAGTCGGCCGGGGCGGAGCACGGCCGGGTCGATCATGTCCTCGCGGTTGGAGGCGCCGATGACGATCACGTTCTCGAGGGCCTCGACGCCGTCGATCTCGGTGAGCAGCTGCGGGACGATCGTGGTCTCCACGTCCGAGGAGACGCCGGAGCCGCGCGTGCGGAACAGCGACTCCATCTCATCGAAGAAGATGACCACGGGGAAGCCGGCGTCGGCCTTCTCGCGGGCCCGGTCGAAGATGACGCGGATCTGCCGCTCGGTCTCGCCCACGTACTTGTTCAGCAGCTCGGGTCCCTTGACGTTGAGGAAGAACGAGCGCTCGCCGTCCGCGCTGCGGGCCGAGAGGGCGTTGGCCACGGCCTTGGCGAGCATGGTCTTGCCGGTGCCGGGCGGGCCGTACAGCATGATCCCCTTGGGGGCGCGCAGGCCGTGCTCGCGGTAGACCTCGGGGTGCAGGAACGGGATCTCGACGGCCTCGCGGATCCGGTCGATCTGCGGGCCGAGGCCGCCGATGTCCTCGAACGTGACGTCCGGGACCTCTTCCAGCAGCACCTCGTCCACCTCGGACAGCTCGACCCGCCGCAGCGCCCATTCGACGCGGGCGTCCACGGTGACGGCGTCCCCGTGGCGCAGGTCGACGCCCTCCAGCGCGGGCGCGCGCCGCACCACGCGCTCCTCGTCCGCCGTGCCGGCCAGGACGAGGCCGCCGTCGGGCAGCGCCTCCTTGACGCGCAGCAGCTGACCCGACCCCGTGCCCGGGGCGACGCCGACGATCGAGCTGGACTCGTCCAGCAGCACCTGGGCGCCGGGGGTGAGGCGGGCGGCGTCGAGCAGCGGGGAGACCGTCACGCGCAGCCGCCGGCCGTTCTGCACGACGTCCGCTCCCCCGCGCACCACGGCGCCGGTCTCCACGCCCTCCTCGGGCTCGCGCGGGGCATGGACGGCCTCGAGCGTGGCGAAGGTGAACGGCGGATGCGTGACGGCGTCCAGGTTCTCCTTGAGCGTCGTGATCTCGGCGCGCGTGGCCTCGAGCAGCTCGACCATGCGCCGGTTGTTGCGGGCGGCCGTCTGCGTCTGGGCCTCGGCGGCCCGACGGCGTTCGCTCAGGCCGGCGGCGTGCCGCTGGGCGGACTGCAGCTGGTGCCGCAGCCGTTCGGCCTCGGCCTGGGATTGCCGCAGCAGCTCCCGCGCCTCGGCGAGGCGCTGCTCGGCGTGCTCCGTGCCTGATTGCGCGTGGTGGTCCACCGGTGCTCCGTCCACTCAGTCCTGCTCCCCGGTCGGGGTCCTCCCACCGTACGCGTCCACGCCCTGCTCGGCGGCGCGTGACCGCGCGGCCATGAGGCGGGCCTCCTTCGCCGCCTTGCGCGCCTTCTTGTCTGTGATCGGCCGTTCGCCGAGGGCCTCGGGCGTCCACCGGGCCTCGTCGGCCGGCTGCCAGGCCTCGACGTCCTCGGCCTTGAACTCGGAGACCTTGGAGCGCTTCTTCAGGCGCAGCGCCTCCTCGCCCGAGGCCAGGCGGCGGGCCGTGAGGAGGAAGCCGGTGTGCGCGACCATGCGGTGGTCGGGGCGCACGGCGAGCCCGTCCAGGTGCCAGCCGCGCACGAGGGTCTCGTTGGCCTCGACCTGCGTGAAGCGGCCCGAGTCCCGGATGGCCTCGGCCACGCGGGAGAGCTGGGTGGCGGTGGCCACGTAGTTCAGCCACACACCGCCGGGGGCCAGGACCTCGGCGACGGCGTCGAGGCATTCCCAGGGGGCCAGCATGTCCAGGACCACCCGGTCCACGGAGCCCGGCTCGTGGACCTTGGGCATCTCCTCCTGCGCGTCGCCGAGGTGCACCGACCAGGCGGGGTGCTCGGCGCCGAAGAAGGCCTCCACATTGGCCCGGGCGACGTCCGCGAACTCCGGGCGGCGCTCGTAGGAGTGCAGGCGCCCGTGGTCGCCCACGGCGCGCAGCAGGGACATGGACAGGGCGCCGGAGCCCACGCCGGCCTCGACCACGACGGCGCCCGGGAAGATGTCCGCCTGCTGCACGATCTGCGCCGCGTCCTTCGGGTAGACCACCGTGGCGCCGCGGGGCATGGACAGGACGAAGTCGTTCAGCAGGGGGCGCAGCACCTGGTACGGCTGGCCGGCCGAGTTCTCGACCACGACGCCCTCGAAGCCGCCGATCAGGTCGTCGTGCCGCAGCACGCCCTGGTAGCTGTGGAACTCCCCGCCGGGCAGCAGGGTGATCGTGTTGAGGCGGCCCTTCGCGTCCTTGATCTGCACGCGCTGGCCGGCCCGCAGGGGGCCGCGGCGCGCGCTCACGCCGGTGGGTTCGATCATGGGGGGCTCCTTCGGTTCAGGGACGCCGCGTCGCGTCGACGGCGGCGAGGATCGTCTCGCGGGGCACCACGGAGCGCACGAGGCCGTGCGCGTCGGTCAGCACCCACACGGGGGTCTGGGGGTCGGCCAGGCGGGCGGCCAGGCCGGGACCGGCGGCGGGGACGTCGTCGCGGACGAGGACGGCCTCCGGGGCCAGCGCGACGGCGACCGCGGCCAGGGCGGTGGTCGTGCGGCGCGCCGGGGTCAGACCCGCCGCGGCCGCGAGGTCCAGCACGCCGCGGGGCCGACCGGCCCCGTCCACGGCCACGACGGCGCGGCGGCCGCCGTCCGCCTGGGCCAGGGCCTCGGCGACGCAGAGGTGCTCGGGCAGGGCGATGGCGGGCGCCTCGACCTGCTCGAGCCGCAGGGTCTCCAGCCGGCGGCTCCAGCGCCCGTGGCGCACGGCGTCGTCCGCGCCCCGCCACAGGGTGAGGGCGACCCAGGCCGCCAGGACGACGACGAACAGGTCCGGCGCGCGGCCCGCGAGGATCGGGGGGCCGAGCACCGCCGCGAGGACGCCCACCGCGACGACGCGCCCGGCCCAGCCGGCCGCCTCGACGCCACGGGCCCGGGAGCCGGTGGCGGCCCAGACGGCGGACTCGACCATGCGGCCGCCGTCGAGCGGGGTGCCCGGCAGCGCGTTGAACGCGGCCAGGAGGAGGTTGGCCCACACCGTGACCTCGAGCAGCAGGGCGGGAACGGACGGGCCGGCCACGGCGCGGGCCGCCAGATGGGCGAGGCCCGCGAGCACGAGGTTCGCGGCGGGGCCGGCCATCGCGGTGAGGACCGTGTCCAGCGGTCGAGCGGACGGGCTGCGGAACTGGGTGTGCCCGCCCCACAGGGTGAGCGCGATCTCCTCGGTGCGCTGGCCGAAGGCGCGGCCGGTGAGGGCGTGGGCGGCCTCGTGGACCAGGACGGAGAGCGCCAGGAGCACGGCGTACCCCAGGGCCACCCCGTAGGCGCCGCCGCCGAGCGAGGGCAGCGCGCGCTGGATCTGCGGGCCGAACGCGAGGGTGATGACCGCGGCGATCAGGAGCCAGGACCAGGACAGGCGCACCGGCGCGCCGGCGATCGTGCCCAGCCGGACGGAGGCGGGCCCGCTCATCCGGCCCCGTCCGCCCCGGGCCCGCGCGCGGCGGCGATCCGACGGACCGCGGCGAGGTCGGCCGGCGTGCGGCCGGCGAGCGTCGTCCACTCGACGGTCGCGAGCCCCGCCGGCAGCGGCAGCACGCTGGGCACGCCGACCGTCGGCAGGCCCGCGGCCACGGCCGCGCCGACGCCCACCGGGGAGTCCTCGACCGCCACACAGTCGGCGGCCGTCAGCCCCGGTGTCCGCTCGGCCAATAGCTGCAGGCCCAGCCGGTACGCCTCCGGGTCGGGCTTGCCCCGGGAGACCATGTCCCCCGAGACGACGACGTCCAGCGTGCCCGCCGGCGCCCGCTCGGCCAGCGCGCGGGCCAGCGGGGCATGGGACATCGTCACGAGGGCGCCCGGCACGCCGGCCTCGGCGAGCGCGACGAGCAGCTCCCGGGCGCCCGGCCGCCACGGCACCCCGCTGACGACCCCCTGAACGACCTCGTCCATCGTCAGGTCGATGATCCGCTGCACGGGCAGGTCCAGCCCGGCCTCCTGCAGACGGCGCGCTCCCTCGTCGAGGGGGCGTCCCACGAGGGAGGCGGCCAGGTCCTCCGACCAGGTGCCGCCGTGCTCGACCACCAGCCGACGCTGGACGGCGTTCCACAGGGGCTCGGTGTCCACGAGGGTGCCGTCCATGTCCCACAGGACGGCGCGCGGCAGGCGGCGGGCACGGTCGTCCGGGG
>NZ_JABFBB010000021.1:73565-120357 GCF_017168555.1 Micrococcus sp. KRD012 | reverse complement strand
GGCATGGAGTGCATCCTATCGAGCGCCGCCGCCGGGGTGTGCCGGGCGGGTCGCGGGCCGTGGCCCCGTCGTCGGGCCGTGTCTAGGCTGGCCGCCATGACCGACGCTACCTCCGAGGACCAGCCGGACGACGTCCTGGGCCCGCTGCGGACCCACCTGACGGCGACCGTGGACGCGCTCGAGGCCGGGCGGCGGGCCCCCACGGTCCTGTTGCTGGCCTTCGAGGGGTGGAACGACGCCGGGGAGGCCGCGACCGGGGCCCTGGGCGCGCTGCGGGAGCAGTGGGACGCGGCGGACGCGGGACGGGTGTGCGACGGCGAGTTCTACGACTACCAGGTCACCCGGCCGCTGGTCCGGCGCGACGCCGACGGGCTGGGGACGCTGGACTGGCCGGCGGTCACCCTGCACGAGGCGCTCCTGGACCGTGAGGGTCGGCCCGTCGCGGGCGAGGCCGCCCCGCCGGACGGGGTGCGTGTGCTCCTCGCCGTCGGCGTGGAGCCGAACGTGCGGTGGCGCGCGTTCCTCGAGGAGCTGTTCACGGCGGCCGACGCGCGTGACGTGGACGCCGTCGTGACGCTGGGCGCGCTGCTGGCGGACGTGCCCCACACCCGGCCCCTGCGCGCCCGCCCGACCTCGCCGCTCGTGGACGTGCGGGTGGCCGTCGGCGCGGACCGTCCGGTCTACGAGGGGCCCACCGGGATCATCGGCGTCATCGCGGACGAGGCCGCACGCCGCGGCCTGCCGAGCCTCTCACTGTGGGGGACGGTGCCCCACTACGTGGCCCAGGCGCCCTCCCCCAAGACGCTGCTCGGGCTGGTCGAGGCGGTCGAGGACCTGCTGCACGTGAGCGTGTCCACGCGCGGGCTCGAGGACGACGCGAGGGCCTGGCAGCGCGGCGTGGACGAGCTGGCCGCCGAGGACCCCGACGTCGCCGCCTACGTCCGGCAGCTCGAGGAGGCCCAGGACACCCAGCAGCTGCCGGAGGCCTCGGGCGAGTCGATCGCGCGGGAGTTCGAGCGCTACCTTCGCGGGCGCGGCGGACGCTGACGCCCGGCCCCGCCCGGCGGGGTCAGCGCAGGCGCAGACCCAGCAGCGCCGCCACGACGTCGACGACCGGCACCGGGTCGGCGGCGGCCTCGGCCAGGCCCGGCAGGGTGCCGGCCGCCCATGCGTCGAGGGCCTCCAGCGCGCGGGGGGCGTCGAGGTCGTCCGAGAGCGCCGCGTGGACCGCGTCCAGCACGGCGACGCCGGCGGCGGCATGCGGCCCGTCCAGGGCGGCGCGCCAGCGGGCCACCCGCGCCTGGGCGTCGGCCAGCACCTGCTCGGACCACTCCCAGTCCGACCGGTAGTGGTGCGCGAGGATCGCCGCCCGGACGGCCACCGGCTCGACGCCCCGCGCCCGCAGACGGGAGACGAGTTCGAGGTTGCCGAGGGACTTGGACATCTTCTCGCCGTCCAGGGCCACCATGCCGGTGTGCGCGTAGGTGTGCGCGAGCGGCAGGCCGTCGACGGCGGTGGCGTGCGCGGCGGAGAACTCGTGGTGCGGGAACCGCAGGTCGGAGCCGCCGCCCTGCACCGTGAACGGCGCCGGCAGGTGGGCCCGGGAGATCACGGAGCACTCGATGTGCCAGCCGGGCCGGCCGGAGCCGAGCGACCGACCGTCCCAGGCCGGCTCGCCCTCGCGGTGCACGCGCCACAGCAGCGGGTCCAGCGGGTCGCGCTTGCCGGGGCGGTCGGGATCGCCTCCCCGCTCCGGGAACACCGCGGCCATCTCGTCCAGGCCCATCGCGGAGACCTGCCCGAGGCGCCAGTCGGTCGCGGACTGGGCCGCGCGGACGTCGAAGTAGACGTCCCCGTCGGGCTCGCCGTCGCCGCCCGGCACGCGGTAGGCCCGGCCCGCCGCCAGCATCGTCTCGACGGCGTCCACCACCAGGCCCACCGCCTCGGTCGCGCCGACGTAGTGGTCCGGGGCGAGCACCTCGAGGGCGGCCATGTCCGCACGGAACAGGTCGGTCTGCTCCTCGGCGAGCGCGCGCCAGTCGACGCCGGTCGCCTCGGCCCGCTCGAGCAGGGGGTCGTCCACGTCGGTCACGTTCTGGACGTAGGCGACCTCGAGACCGGCCGCGCGCCAGTAGCGGTGCAGCAGGTCGAAGGCCACATAGGTGCTCGCGTGGCCGAGATGCGTCGCGTCGTACGGGGTGATCCCGCAGACGTACAGCGAGGCGCGCTGCGCGTCGTTGCCCGGATGCCGAGTCCGTCCCGTGGCGGTGTCGTGCAGCCGCAGCCGGTCGGGGCGGCTCGGCACGGCGGGCGGGGCGGGGGTGCTCCAGGACTTCACGGGACTCCTCAGATCGGGGTGGTTCGGCGGTGCCGGGCCGCCATGCCCGGCGGCGGGAGCGGGCTCAGGCGCTGATGACGCCCGCGCCCAGCAGGGCGAACAGGACGCCGCCCAGGAGGATGCGGTACCAGACGAACGGCAGGTACGAGTTGGTGCTGATGAAGCGCATGAGCCAGGCGATGACCGCGTAGGCCACCACGAAGGCGATCGCGGTCGCGACCAGCGTCTCCCCCATGCCGTACGGGCCCTGCGTGCCGGGATCGGTGAGCGAGGTGTACAGCTTGTACAGGCCGGAGGCGAACACGGCGGGCACCGCCAGCAGGAACGCGTAGCGGGTGGCGGCGGGCCGGGTGTAGCCCATGGCCAGGCCGGCCGCGATGGTGCCGCCGGAGCGCGAGACGCCCGGGATCAGCGCGAGGGCCTGGGCCAGGCCGTAGAGGACGCCGTCCCGCACGGTGAGCTTCTCGAGCGGCTTGGTCTGACGGCCGAGCCGGTCCGCCAGGGCGAGCAGGACGCCGAACACGATGAGCATGGTCGCCGTGATCCACAGCGACCGGAACTCCGTGTCGATCCAGTCCTCCAGCAGCAGGCCCAGGACCGCGATCGGGATCGAGCCCACGATGATCAGCCAGCCCATGCGCGCATCGGGGTCCGAGTGCGGGATCCGCCCCGTGACCGCGGCGCACCACCGGCCGATGATGCGGGTGATGTCGCGCCAGAAGTAGATGAGGACCGCCAGCTCCGTGCCGAGCTGCGTGATGGCCGTGAAGGCCGCCCCCGGGTCGGTCGCGGAGGGCAGGAACTCGCCCACGATGCGGATGTGGGCGGAGGAGGAAATGGGCAGGAACTCCGTGAGGCCCTGCACCAGGCCCAGGATGATGGCTTCGATCCACGTCACGGAGGGTCACTGTACGCCACGGCCCCGGGTGGGAACCCGGGGCCGTGCGATCCGTCACGAGCAGGACGGTCAGTCGTCGTCGTCCTCGTCGTCGAAGAGGTCGAGCGGGGTGACCTCCTCGGTGTCCGCGTACAGGGCGTCCTCGTAGGCCTCGAAGGCGTCGGCCACGGCGAAGAAGGCGGCTTCGACGGCGGGGTCGTCCTCGCCCCGCTTGTTCTGCGCGGCCACGAGGTGTTCGTTCAGGGCGGTGGTGAGGGCCTCGAGGGCCATGCGGGCGTCAGAGCTCATGGGTGAACGGTAACCCGGTGGCCGGTGACGCGGCCAGGGGTGGGCCGTGCGGGACCGGCCGCCGGACCCGACGCCGTCTGCCAGGATGGGCGGGTGCGTGAACAGCTGATGTCCTCGACCCTCGACGCGATCTCCCGCGGACAGAAGTGGGAGTACCTGGTGATGACGGTCGCCGCCCACGAGTCCCTCGCCGACGCCCGGCGGCGCCTCGTGGAGCACGCGGAGTACGGCCAATGGGAGCTGCAGCGCTCCGTGCACTACCGTGACGGGGCGCGCCGCTACTGGATGCGCCGCCGGGTGATGCGCGTGGCCTCGACCCTGCAGACGGTCTGAGGCGCGGGCGCGACGACGGCGCCCCGGCCCTCGTCGCGCCCGCGGCCCGGATCAGCGCGGCTCCAGCATCCGCTCGAGCACCCGGCAGCCGAACTCGAGCGCGTCCACGGGCACCCGCTCGTCGATGCCGTGGAACAGGGACGTGAAGGCCAGGTCGGCGGGCAGGCGCATGGGCGCGAAGCCGTAGCCGGTGATGCCCAGCCGGGAGAGGGACTTGTTGTCCGTGCCCCCGCCGAGCATGAACGGCAGCACCTGGGCCTCGGGGTCCTCCGCCTGCAGCGAGGCGATCATCAGCTCCACCAGGTCCCCGGAGAAGGGGGTCTCCAGGGCGACGTCCCGGTGCTCGGGTGCGATGGTCACGTCGGGACCGGCGAGCTCGGCGATCGTGGCGAGGGCGGACTCCTCCTCCCCGGGGATCAGGCGCACGTCCACGGTGCCGGTGGCCGAGGACGGGATGACGTTGTGCTTGTAGCCGGCGGTCAGCCCCGTCGGGTTGGACGAGGTGCGCAGGGTGCCGGCCACCCAGGAACGGGCCTGCCCGAGCGCGTCGAGCTGCGGCGTCGGGTCCGTCTCGTCGAAGTCCACGCCCATGATCTCGGCCACCTGTTCGAGCAGCGCGCGCGTGGTCTTGGTGTACACGAGCGGCCACTCGTGCCCGCCGATGCGGGTCATGGCGCCGGCCAGCCGGGTGACCGCGTTGTCCGGGTGCGGGGCCGAGCCGTGCCCGGGGGCGCCCTCCGCGGTGAGGTTGAGCCAGGCGAGCCCCTTCTCCGCGGTCTGCACGAGGTAGGCGCGCGAGCCGTGCACCTCGGTGGAGAAGCCCCCCACCTCGGAGATCGCCTCGGTGCACCCGTCGAACACCTCGGGGTGATGGTCCACGACCCAGCGTGCGCCGTAGACGCCGCCGGCCTCCTCGTCGGCGAAGAACGCAACCGTCAGGGGTCGCCGCGGCCGGCGGCCCGTGCGGGCCAGGTGCAGCAGCACCGCGAGCACCATGGCGTCCATGCCCTTCATGTCCACGGCGCCGCGCCCCCAGATCATGCCGTCCTTGAGCTCGGCGCCGAACGGGTCCACGCTCCACTCGTCCGCCTCGGCGGGGACCACGTCCGTGTGCCCGTGGATGACGAGCCCCGGCGCCTCCGGATCCCAGCCCGGCAGGTGCCCGACGACGGAGACCCGGCCCGGCGCCGACTCGAAGAAGCGGGGGGTCATCCCCGCCTCGGTCATGAGCCGGGCGCAGTACTCCGCGGCCTCAGGCTCACCGACGGAGACGTTGCCCCCGCGGTTGGTGGTGTCGATCCGGATGAGGTCGCGGCAGATCTCCACGACGCGGTCCTCGGGGCGCGAGCGGGCGGGGTTCTCGATGTTCTCGACCATGGTTTTGAGCCTAGCCCGAACCCGTGCTATCTTTCTCGAGTTGCCCGGAGCGGGACGGACCGGACAGGACCGGAACGCGGTGGGCGACGGAGCCTCTCCCAGGGCTCCACCGATGAGCGCGAGTGGCGGAATTGGTAGACGCGCAGCGTTGAGGTCGCTGTGTCCGCAAGGACGTGGGGGTTCAAGTCCCCCCTCGCGCACCGCTCGTCGAGCAGCAGGGCCCCGGTCGTCACGACCGGGGCCCTGCGTGTTCCCCGGACCGGCGTCCCCTCTAGAGTGGTGTCTGTGCGACGGCAGGCGCCGTCGGTGGAACCGCACGACGGCATGGAGGACCTGATGGCCCTGGAAGCCCCCGCACTGCTGCACCGGCTCGCGCGAGCCCACGGGGTGCAGCCCGAGTACGTCGGGCAGGACGGCTCGGCCCAGACCGTGCCGGACGAGGCCCTCGTGAAGGTGCTCGCCGCCCTCGGGGTGTCGGTCCGTCCGGACGGGGTCGCCGCTCTGGCCGAGGCGCTGGAGGAGGCGGAGACGGCCCCCTGGCGGGACGTGCTCCCGCCCACCGTGGCCGCCCGGTCCGGCCACCGCCTGTCCGTGCCGTGCCACGTGGCCGCGGGCGAGCCGGTCGTGGCCCGCGTGCGCACGGAGGACGGGCGGACCCTCGAGGTGAGCGTGAGCGAGCCGGTGTCCGAGGTCCGCCTCGTGGACGGCGTCGAACGCGAGCGCGTCCACGTTCAGATCCCCGCCGACCTCGCCCCGGGCTGGCACCGGCTGGAGGTGACCAGCGGCTCCGGCTCCACCGCCTCCGCGGTCCTGGTCTGCGCCCCGACCCGGCTGAGCACGGCGCGTCCCTTCCTCGAGCGCCGCGGCTGGGGCGCGGCCGCGCAGGGCTACTCGGTGACCTCGGCGGACTCGTGGGGCATCGGCGACGCGGCGGACATGGCGTCCCTGGCCGAGATCGTCGCCCGGCACGGTGCCGACTTCCTGCTGCTGCACCCCCTGCACGCGATCGAGCCCGGCCCCCATCCGGCGGACTCCCCCTACTCCCCCGTCTCCCGTCGGTTCCTCTCGGCGCTGGTCGTGCACGTGCCCTCGATCCCCGAGTTCGCCGACCTGCCCGCCGCGGAGCAGGCGGAGCTGCGGTCGGCCGGCGCCCGCGTCCAGGCGGAGCTGGAGCGCACCGGCCGGATCGATCGGGCCGCCGTCGCCGCCGTCCTGTGGCCCGCGCTGCGCCGCGTGCACGAGGTGCCCCGCTCCCCCGAGCGCGAGGCCGCCTACGCACGGTTCCGCGCCGAGGCCGGCCCGGGCCTGGACGACTTCGCCCTCTGGTCCGTCCTGCGGCTGGACGGCGACGGCACCGGACCCGATCTCGCCGACCCGGCCTGGGCGCCGGGCGGGGTCGAGGCGGAGCGGGTCCGCGTCGAACGCGCGACCGACGTCGACCTGCACCGCTGGGTGCAGTGGATCGCCGCCGAGCAGCTCGCCGGCGTGCAGGAGCGGGCCCGGGCGGCCGGCATGCGCATGGGCGTCATGGTGGACCTGGCAGTCGGGGCGACCCGCGAGACCGCGGACGCGTGGATGCTCGGGGACGTGCTGGTGCCGACCATGTCCGTCGGCGCGCCGCCCGAGCTGTTCAACCAGCTGGGCCAGGACTGGTCGCAGCACCCCTGGCATCCGCGCCGCCTGGCCGAGACCGGCTACGCCGCGTTCCGGGACATGCTGCGCACCGTGCTGCGCGGCGCGGGCGGCATCCGGATGGACCACGTCCTGGGGCTGTTCCGCCTGTGGTGGATCCCGGAGGGCGCCGGTGCCACCCAGGGCGCGTACGTCGAATACGACCACGAGGCGATGCTCGCCGTGCTCACGCTCGAGGCCGAGCGGGCCGGCGTCGTCGTGGTGGGCGAGGACCTCGGCACGTTCGAGCCGTGGGTGCAGCGCCGCCTGGCCGAGGCCGGCGTGCTCGGCACGTCGATCCTGTGGTTCGAACAGGAGGACGGCGAGCCCACCCCGCCGGAGCGCTACCGGCGGCTGGCCATGGCGGCGGTGAACACGCACGACCTGCCGCCCACGGCCGGTTACCTCGAGGGCGTCCAGGTGGACCTGCGCGAACGGCTGGGCCTCTACACCGTGGACGTCGCCCAGGAACGCCGCCGGTCGGCGGAGGAGGTGCGCGCGTTCCTCGCCGCCGCGGCCCGGCGCGGGCTGCTCGCCGAGGCGGACGTGGACGTCCCCGACGCCGGCCCCGAGGTGCGCGAACGCCAGATCGTGGCCCTGCACCGCCTGCTCGCGCAGGCGCCCTCGGCCCTGCACAGCGTGGCGCTCGTGGACGCCGTGGGCGAGCGGCGCATCCAGAACCAGCCCGGCACCCTCCAGGACCAGTACCCGAACTGGACTGTGCCGCTCGGCGACGGCGCCGGACGGATGGTCTCCGTCGAGGACCTGGCGGACTCGGCGTCGGCGGCCCGGCTGTTCGACGCCGTGGACGCCGAACTGCGGGCGTCCGTGCCGGTGGGGATCGGGGTCAGCCTGCACACCTCCCCCCTGGCCCAGCCCGGCCGCGGCGACGCCGGCGGCATGAACGTCTACGTGCGGCAGGCCGCCGTGGCCCTGGCCCGCCGGGGCGTGCGGATGATCCTGCTGACCCGGGCGGAGGAGCCGGTGGGAGCGGATGCCGCACGGGTCCGGATGCTGGACGCCGGCGGGCAGGCCCCGCCGGTCACGGTCGTGGACCTCGCCGCCGGGCCGTCCGCTCCCGTGCCCAAGGAGGAGCTGGCGGGACTCGGCGCCGAGTTCACCCGCGCGGCCCTGGACTGGCTCGCCTCGGACGCCGTGCCGGGCGGTCCCGTCCTCGGTGGCGCGGACGCCCCGCCCGTCGCGTTCGTGCACGGCCACTACTGGCTCTCCGGGTCCACCGCCGCGGCGCTGGCGCGGGCGGCGCACGCCCCGTACCTGCAGACCATGCACACCACGGCGGCGGCGAAGATGCTCGAGGACCCCGAGCTGCGCGAGCCGGCCGCGCGGATCGAGGCCGAGCGCGAGGTCGCCGAGCGGGCCGACCTGCTCGTGGTCAACTCCGCCGCCGAGGTCGCCGACCTGCGCGAGCTGCTGGACGTGCCCCGCGCCCGCACCCGGGTGCTGCCCCCCGGGGCCGACCTCGAGACGTTCACGCCGGAGGGCGCCGCGCAGTGGCCGGGCGCCCCGGAGGACGACGGGGCCCTGCGCGTCCTGTTCGCCGGCCGCGTGCAGCGGCACAAGGGCCCGCACCTGCTCGTGGCCGCCCTCGGGGTGCTGCGCGAGCGGGCCGGTGGCGCGGGCGCCGACCCGGGGGTGCGCCTGCACGTGAACGGGGCCGCTTCGGGGGACGACGAGCTGGACCTGGCGGGCCTGGCCGCGCGGGAGGGGGTCGCCGACCTGGTGACGTTCTCCGGGCCGGTGCCCGCGCCCGCCCTGGCCGCCCAGTTCCGGGCGGCGGACGTCGTGGCGATGCCGAGCGCGTCCGAGACCTACGGCCTGGTCGCCCTCGAGGCACAGGCCTGCGGCACGCCCGTGCTGGCGCACCGGGTCGGCGGACTGGTCTACGCGGTCCTCGACGGCGTGTCCGGCCGCCACGTGACGGCGGGCACCCCCGAGGCGTGGGCCGATGCCCTGGCCGAGATCCTGGCGGATCGTGACGCCTGGGCGGCACTGGGGACCGGCGCCGTGCGCCACGCCGCCGGTCACTCGTGGGAGGCCTACGCGGACGGGCTGCTCGAGGCCGTCACCGCCGTGCCGCGGCGGTCGCCCGGGCTGGACGCCTGACCGCCCGAACGCACCGGCCCGCCGAGACAGCGAGTCTCGGCGGGCCGGTGCGCGGGCCCGGTGGCCGTCAGGACCCGAGCGGAGTGATCTCCCCGGAGAAGTGCGGGCGCCGGCGCCGCGCATCCCAGCCGCACACGCGCGTGCCGCCGTCGGGCCCGGGCTCGTAGCGGACGGCCACGGTGGTCGGCAGCACGACGGGCGCCTCGAAGTCGATGTGCCAGCGGAACCCGGCGCCGGCCGGCTCCCGGCCCTCGAGCATCCGGGCGGCCAGGAACATCCCGTGGGCGATCGCGCCCTTCATGCCGAACAGGCGGGCCGAGACGCCGGTCAGGTGGATCGGGTTCCAGTCCCCGGAGACGCCCGCGTACCGGCGCCCGGCCCCCGTGCCGAAGCGCCACTGGGCGGTCGGCGTCGGGGGCACGAAGTCCGGGCGGGCGGGCCGCTCGGGACGCAGGCCGGAGAGGTGGACGCCCTTGGCGAGGTACCGGGAGACGCCCTCCCACAGCAGTGCCTCCGCGCCGTCGTCGCCGGGCCCCTCGACGGTCACGACGACGTCCACGGCCGTGCCCGCGTGGTGCGGGACGAGACCCACCGCACGCGCGGTGACGCGCAGGGCGGTCTCAGCCGGGACGGGCCGGTGGTGCAGGACCGTGTTGCTCAGGTGCACCAGCCCGGGCAGGGGCAGCGGGAACTCGGGGTCGGCCATCAGCTCCATGGCCGCGCCGAACACCTGGGTGTGCACCAGGACCGAGGGCAGGTCCGCCGGATCCGCGGACCCGACGGCCCCGCGCCACGCGGTCACGGCCTCGGCCGGGATGCGGTGGCCGGTCACGACCACCTGACGGTCCGGGAGCTCGCGGGGACGGCGCCGACGGACGACGGCGTCCGTGGCGGCCCGCCCGGCGGCCCGGACGTAGAGCCGGCCGAGGGAGGGCGGGGCGGACAGCTGCGTGGTCTGCATCCTCACGCCCCCAGCTTCGACTGGCCGCAGACCCGCAGTGTGGCCCCGTTGGTGCCGCCGGCGGCGTCCGAGGCGAGCCAGGCCACCGTCTCGGCCACGTCCTGCGGCAGGCCGCCCTGCTGCAGCGCGTTGAGCCGCCGGCCCACCTCGCGCGTGGCGAGCGGGATCTTCGCGGTCATCTCGGTCTCGATGAAGCCCGGGGCCACCGCGTTGATCGTGCCCCCGCGGGCCGCGAGGACCGGGGCGGACGCCGCGGTCAGGCCGATGACCCCGGCCTTCGAGGCCGCGTAGTTCGTCTGGCCGCGGTTGCCCGCGATGCCGGAGATGGAGGCGAGGCCCACGATGCGCAGCCCCTGACCCGCCACGTCCCGGGCGTCCTCGGCGAGGAAGGCCTCGTTCATGGCCAGCTGGGCCGTGGTGTTCACGGCGAGGACGGAGTCCCAGCGTGCGGCGTCCATGTTGGCCAGCATCCGGTCCCGGGTGATCCCGGCGTTGTGCACCACCACGTCCATCCGGCCGTGCCGGGTGCGGCAGTGCTCGAGGATGCGCGCGCCGGCGTCCGGCGCCGTGATGTCCAGCGCGAGCGCGGTGCCGCCCACCTCGTTCACGACCTCGGCCAGCGCCTCACCCGCCGCCGGGACGTCCACGCCGACGACGACGGCCCCGTCGCGGGCGAGCGTCCGCACGATGGCGGCGCCGATGCCGCGGGCGGCGCCCGTGACCACGGCGACCTTGCCGGCCAGCGGGCGCGCCGCGTCGGCGGGGACAGCGCCGTCGGCGGTGGCGACGGGCACGAACTGGCCGGAGACGTACGCCGCGCGGCCGGAGAGCAGGAACGCCAGCGCGCCGGCCGCACCGGGGGCGGTGAGCGGAACGCCCTCGCCCAGGACCAGGCCGTTGGCCGTGCCGCCGCGGCGCATCTCGTGCGCGATGGAGCGGGTCAGGCCCGTCACGCCCTGGCGGGCGGCGCGCAGGGTCGGGTCCGTGGCGGACTCGGGGTCCTCGAACACCGTCACCACGCGCGAGGAGGAGCCCAGCGAGCGCAGCGCGCCGCCGATCTCCAGCGCCACCGCGCCGAGGTCCGCGGGCGTGGCGACCCCGTCGAAGCACGCGACGATCGCCGCGTGGCGGGCGCCCTCCCGGGGGGCGTCGGCAACCTCGAGGCCCCACGAGGCCAAGAGGGTGCGGGCGTCCGCGGCTGCGGGGGTCGCGCCCAGGACGAGCACGGAGCCGGGCAGCACGGGGTCGCCGGGGGTGTGCCGGCGCAGCTCGACGGGCTGAGGCAGGCCCAGGGCGCCGGTGAGGCGGCGGCCCAAGGGCGAGGCGACGAAGGTGCCGTAACGGTCGGTCATGGTCGGTCCTCTCGGATCGGGTCGGTCGGGGCTCAGCGGCCGCGCAGCAGGGCGACGATGCCCTGGCCGCCGGCGGCACAGACGGAGATGAGGCCGAGAGAGCCCTCCCCCTTCTCATGCAGCATCTTGGCCAGCAGGGCGACGATGCGGCCGCCGGTCGCGGCGAAGGGGTGACCGGCCGCCAACGAGGAGCCGTGCACGTTGAGCCGGGCGCGGTCCACCGAGCCCAGCGCACCCGGCAGCCCGAGGCGCTCGCGGCAGTACTCCTCGTCCTCCCAGGCGGCGAGCGTGGACAGGACGGTGCCGGCGAACGCCTCGTGGATCTCCACGAAGTCGAGGTCGTCGAGGGTGAGCCCGTGCCGGGCCAGCAGGCGCGGGACGGCGTAGGCGGGGGCCATGAGCAGGCCCTCGTGCCCGTCGACGAAGTCCACGGCGGCGTTCTCCATGTCCACGAACTCGGCGAGCACGGGAAGCCCGCGCTCGGCGGCCCACTCCTCGGAGGAGAGCAGCACCGCGGAGGCGCCGTCGGTGAGCGGGGTGGAGTTGGCCGCCGTCATGGTCGCCTCGTCCCCCAGCTGGCGACCGAACGCGGGCTTCAGGCCGGCCAGCTTCTCCGGCGTGGAGTCGGGGCGGAGGTTGTTGTCGCGGGCCAGGCCGTGGAACGGGGTCACCAGATCGTCCATGTACCCGGCGGCGTACGCGGCGCCGAGGTTCCGGTGGGAGGCCGCGGCGAGCTCGTCCTGGGCCTGACGGGTGATGCCCCACTTGTGGGTGGTCAGGGCCTGGTGCTCGCCCATGGACATGCCGGTGCGCGGCTCGCCCGCGCCGGCCGGCTCGGGCACGAGCTGCCCGGGGCGCAGCTGGGCGAGGGCGCGCAGGCGGTCCTTCGTGGTCTTGGCGGTGTTGAGCTGCAGCAGCACGCGGCGCGCACCGTCGGAGAGCGAGACGGGGGCGTCCGAGATCGAGTCCACGCCGCCGCCGATGGCGGAGTCGAGCTGGCCGAGCCGGATCTTGTTGGCCAGGGTGCCCAGGGCCTCCATGCCGGTGGCGCAGGCCACCTGGACGTCGGCGGCCGGGGTCGCGGCGGAGAGCGCGGAGCCCAGGACGGCCTCGCGGGTGAGGTTGAAGTTGCGCGGGTGCTTGAGGACGGCGCCGGCGGTGACCTGACCGAGGCGCTCGCCCTGGAGCCCGAACCGCGCGACGAGGCCGTCGAGCGTGGCCGTGAGCATCTCCTGGTTCCCGACCTCGGCGTAGGCGGTGTTGGCACGGGCGAACGGGATGCGGTTGCCGCCCAGGATGACGGCGGGGCGCAGCGCTCCGCCGGCGACGGCGGGGCGGGAGGCGGTCTCGGACGCGGGGGTCTCGTGGTGGGTCATGACGGTCCTCTCGACGGCGGGCCCACCGCCGACGCGGCGGGGGCGTTGTCACCCCGGACGATACGGACGTCGGCGGGGTGGGTGACTGTGATCCACAGTACCTGATACGCTCGGTTTCGTGAATCCCGTCACGTCCACCGCCCGGGACGGTCGCAGCGTCCGCTGGGACCGGCACCGCGCCGAGCGCCGTCTGGAACTGGTCCGGGCCGCCCGGTCGGCCGTGCACGCCCTGGGCGCACACGCCTCGATGGAGGAGATCGCGTCCCACGCGGGCACCTCCAAGACCGTCTACTACCGCTATTTCGGCGACCGCGAGGGCCTGCGCCTGGCGGTGTCCGAGCGGGTCACCGCCCACATGGAGCGCCGCCTGCTCGAGGTCGCGGACGAACCGGTCTCCGAACCCGAGGCGCTGCGTCGCATGGTCGAGGTGTATCTCACGGTCGCGGCGACGTCGCCCGAGGTGTACGCGTTCGCCGTCGCCCCGTCCCCCGCCGCGGCCGAGGCCCCTGTGCTGGGCCCGTTCCTCGAGCGCGTCTACGCCATGCTCGAGTCGGGCCTGGCGCGCGGGATGGCCGCGCGGGGCCACGCCCCGGCGCCGGCGGACCCGCTCGCCCTGTGGCCGCGCGCCGCCGTCGGCCTCGTCCGGGCCGCCGCCGAGACCTGGCTGCGGACCCCGGCCGCCGGTCGCATCCCGGTCGAGGCGATGGCCCGCGCCATCGCCGACTGGCTGCTCACCGGCCTCATCGGCGCCGCGCCCGGCGCCGCCCTCGAACCCGCGGCGGCGGACGCCGACCGCGCCCGCCCCCACTCACGAACAGGAGCATCGTCATGACCGTCCACGAGAAGCTCGCCCCCCAGTCCTCGACGCCCAGCACCGAGGTTCCCTCCGACGTCGCCGAGATCGCGCCCGAGCGGCCGACGCCCGGCTCCCTCGACGCCGCGGCCCTCGAGGAGGCCCTCCTCGGCCGCTGGGCCGCGGAGCGCCGCGAATCCCGCGAACTGGTCAAGGATCCCGCCCTGTGGCGCGACCCGCTGCTCGGCATGGACGAGCACCGCGCCCGCGTCCTGCGGCAGCTGGGCGTCCTCGTGGAGCGCAACGCGGTCCACCGCGCCTTCCCGCGCGAGTTCGGCGGCGAGGACAACCACGGCGGCAACCTCGCCGCCTTCGGTGACCTCGTGCTCGCCGACCCCTCCCTGCAGATCAAGGCCGGTGTGCAGTGGGGCCTGTTCAGCTCGGCGATCCTGCACCTGGGCACCGCGGAGCACCACCGCCGGTGGCTGCCGGGCGCGATGGACCTGAGCGTCCCGGGCGCCTTCGCCATGACCGAGATCGGGCACGGCTCGGACGTCGCCTCGATCGCGACGACCGCCACGTACGACGAGGCGACCCAGGAGTTCGTCATCCACACCCCGTTCAAGGGCGCCTGGAAGGACTACCTCGGCAACGCCGCGCTGCACGGCAGGGCGGCCACGGTCTTCGCGCAGCTGATCACCCGGGGCGTCAACCACGGCGTGCACTGCTTCTACGTCCCCATCCGGGACGAGGAGGGCGCCTTCCTGCCCGGCGTGGGCGGCGAGGACGACGGCCTCAAGGGCGGACTGAACGGCATCGACAACGGCCGTCTGCACTTCACTCAGGTCCGCATCCCGCGCACCAACCTCCTCAACCGCTACGGCGACGTGGCCGAGGACGGCACCTACTCCTCGCCCATCGCCTCCCCCGGGCGTCGCTTCTTCACGATGCTCGGCACGCTCGTCCAGGGCCGCGTCTCCCTGTCCCTCGCCGCCACCACGGCCTCCTTCCTCGGCCTGCACGGTGCGCTGGCCTACGCGGAGCAGCGCCGCCAGTTCAAGGCCTCCGACCCGCAGCGGGAGGAGGTGCTGCTGGACTACCAGAACCACCAGCGCCGCCTCATCGACCGCCTGGCCCGCGCCTACGCGGACGCCTTCGCCTCCAACGAGCTCGTCGAGAAGTTCGACGACGTCTTCTCGGGCCGCTCCGACACGGACGTGGACCGGCAGGAGCTCGAGACGCTCGCCGCGGCCGTGAAGCCGCTGACCACGTGGCACGCCCTGGACACCCTGCAGGAGGCCCGCGAGGCGTGCGGCGGCGCCGGGTTCCTCGCCGAGAACCGGGTGGCCCAGATGCGCGCCGACCTGGACGTGTACGTCACGTTCGAGGGCGACAACACGGTGCTCCTGCAGCTCGTGGGCAAGCGTCTGCTGACCGACTACTCGAAGGAGTTCGGACGTCTCAATGTGGGCGCCGTCTCCCGCTACGTGGTCCATCAGGCCTCGGACGCCCTCCACCGTGCGGGCCTGCACAAGGCCGTCCAGTCCGTGGCCGACGGCGGGTCCGAGCGCCGCTCGGCGAACTGGTTCAAGGACCCCGCCGTCCAGCATGAGCTGCTCACCGAGCGCGTCCGTGCCAAGACCGCCGACATCGCCGGCACCCTCTCGGGGGCCCGGGGCAAGGGCCAGGCGGCGCAGGCGGAGGCGTTCAACACGCGCCAGCACGAGCTCATCGAGGCCGCCCGCAACCACGGCGAGCTTCTGCAGTGGGAGGCCTTCACCCGCGCCCTGGAGGGCATCACGGATGAGACCACGAAGACCGTCCTGACGTGGCTGCGCGACCTGTTCGCGCTGCGCCTCATCGAGGACGACCTCGGCTGGTTCGTGGCCCACGGCCGCGTCTCGAGCCAGCGCGCCCGGGCCCTGCGCGGCTACGTCAACCGGCTGGCCGAGCGGCTGCGCCCCTTCGCCCTCGAGCTCGTCGAGTCGTTCGGCCTCGAGCCCGAGCACCTGCGCATGGCGGTGGCCACGGACGCCGAGACCCAGCGCCAGGAGGAGGCCCACGCCTGGTTCACGGCCCGCCGGGCCGCCGGCGAGGAGCCGGAGGATGAGAAGGCCGTGCGCGCCCGCGAGAAGGCGGCGCGGGGTCGCCGCGGCTGACCGTGGCCGTCCCCGGACGCACACGGGCCCCCGTCACCTCGCGGTGGCGGGGGCCCGTGTGCGTGGTCGGGCGGGCTCAGCGCAGCACGGCCTCGTAGACCTCGATCGTGCGCTCCGCGATGGTCTCCCACGAGAAGTGCTCGATCGCGCGGGCCCGGCCGGCCTCACCCATCGCGCGGGCGCGCTCCGGGTCCTCCACGACGCGGGTGAGCGCGGCCGCGAAGTCGGCGGCGAACCTCTCCTCGTCCACGGGCGCCCCCGTGCCGTCGTCGACCTGCTCGAAGGGGACGAGCAGGCCGGTCTCGCCGTCCTGCACGACCTCCGGGATGCCGCCCACGGCGGAGGCGACGACGGCGGTGCCGCACGCCATCGCCTCGAGGTTGACGATGCCCAGCGGCTCGTAGACCGAGGGGCAGGCGAACACGGTGGCGGCCGTGAGGATCTCCATCACCTCGTGGCGCGGGATCATCCCCTCGATCACGACGACGCCCTGGCGGGTGCGCCGCAGCTCGGCGATCAACCCGTTCACCTCGTGCGCCAGCTCCGCGGTGTCCGGGGCGCCTACGCACAGCACGAGCTGGACGTCCTCCGGCAGTCGCAGGGCCGCACGGAGCAGGTGGGGCACGCCCTTCTGGCGCGTGATGCGGCCGACGAACGCGACGGAGGGCTTGTCCGGGTCGATCCCGTACTTCTCCAGTGCGGCGGTGCCGGTCTGCGGGGTCCAGACCTGGGTGTCGATGCCGTTGTGGACCGTGTGCACCTTGGTCGGGTCCACGTCCGGGTAGCAGGCCAGGATGTCCCGACGCATGCCGTCCGAGACCGCGATGACCGCGTCCGCCCCGAGGTAGGCCGTGCGCTCGGCCCAGCTGGACAGGGCGTAGCCGCCGCCGAGCTGCTCCGCCTTCCAGGGGCGCAGCGGCTCGAGGGAGTGCGCGGAGAGGACGTGGGGGGTCTCGTGCAGGAGCTTGCCGAGGTGGCCGGCCAGGTTGGCGTACCAGGTGTGGGAGTGGATGACGTCGGCGCCCTCGAGGTCGCCGAGGATCGTGAGGTCGGTGGCCAGGGTCTGCACGGCCCCGTTGGCGGCGTCGAACCCGGGCGGGTTCGGGTACGTCAGGACGCGGGCCCCGTGGTAGTCCGGGTCGCGCGGCTCGCCGAAGGCGTGCACGCGGACGTCGGCACGGGAGGCGAGGACGCGGGTCAGCTCGGCGACGTGGACGCCGGCACCGCCGTAGATGGACGGGGGGAACTCTTTGCTCACGATGTCGATGCGCACGCCCCCAACCTAGTTCAGCCCGGCGGGGGTCGATAGTCTGGCGGCACGGATGCCCCGCACGCCCAGAGCACGCGTGCGGGTCGCGACGACCCGGCTCACGAGGAGTGACGCAGATGGTGCAGAAGAAGGTCCTCTCGGTCGTGCTGGCGGGCGGTGAGGGCAAGCGTCTGATGCCGCTGACGGCCGACCGTGCCAAGCCTGCCGTCCCGTTCGGCGGCACGTACCGCCTCATCGACTTCGCGCTGTCCAACCTGGTCAACAGCCGGTACCGCGAGATCGTCGTGCTGACGCAGTACAAGTCGCACTCGCTGGACCGCCACATCTCCGAGACGTGGCGGATGTCCACGCTGCTGAACAACTACGTGGCCTCCGTGCCGGCGCAGCAGCGCCGGGGCAAGGACTGGTTCACGGGCAGCGCGAACGCCATCTACCAGTCCATGAACCTGATCCACGACGCACGGCCGGACATCGTCGTCGTCATCGGCGCGGACCACGTCTACCACATGGACTTCCAGCAGATGGTGGACCAGCACATCGCCTCGGGGGCCAAGGCGACCGTGGCCGCGGTGCGCCAGCCGCTCGAGCTGGCCTCCTCGTTCGGGGTGATCGAGACGGACCCGCAGGACAGGACGCGGATCTCGGCGTTCGTGGAGAAGCCGGAGACGACCCCCGGCCTGCCGGACGACCCCACGCAGTTCCTGGCCTCGATGGGCAACTACGTGTTCGACACGGACGCCCTCGTGGCGGCGCTGAACCAGGACGAGGAGAACCCCGAGTCGAACAACGACATGGGCGGGGACATCATCCCGCTGTTCGTGGAGCGCGGCGAGGCCGGGGTGTACGACTTCACCACCAACGAGGTGCCCGGCGGCACGGCCGGCAAGCACTACTGGCGGGACGTCGGCACCCTGGACTCCTACTACGACGCGCACATGGACCTGGTGCAGCCGTGGCCGGAGTTCAACCTCTACAACCGCGAGTGGCCGCTCTACACCCGCCAGTCCGTCTCCCCGCCCGCCAAGCTCGTGCGCTCGTCCACCCGCCGCCCCGGCTCGGCGAACGACTCGATCCTCTCCCAGGGTGTGGTCATCTCCGGGGGCACCGTGGCCCAGTCCGTGCTCTCCACGGACGTGCGCGTGCACAACGAGGCGTGGGTGGAGCAGTCGGTGCTGCTGGACTCCGTCGTGATCGGCGAGGGGGCCCACGTGCGCAACGCGATCCTGGACAAGAACGTGGTCGTGCCCCCGGGCGCGCGCATCGGCTTCGACCGGGCGGAGGACGAGGCGAACGGCTACACCGTGACAGAATCCGGCCTGACGGTGCTCTCCAAGGGCCAGCCCGTCCCGAAGCCGCACTGACGCGGCCCCGGGCCGCCGGTCCCGGACCACCGCCGACGCGCGGGCACGCCCCGGTGTGTCCGCGCGTCGCCGTCCCCGCTGGATCCCCGACCGGAGGCTCGCCTTGACCGACACCACCCCCGACCTCGACGCCACCAACGTCACCCGCGCTGAGGCCGCGGACCGCTCCCGCCTGCTCACGGTGCAGGACTACGTCGTGGACGTGGACCTCTCCGACGCCCGGGACGCCGCGACCGACACCTATCCGGTCCGCACCGTGATCCGCTTCGCGTGCGCCGAGCCCGGCGCGCAGACCCACCTGGACTGGATCCACGGCGGTGTGGAGTCGGTGACCCTCAACGGCACGGCGCTGGACGTGGCCGAGGTCGTGGGCGGGGCCCGGGTGCTGCTGCCCGACCTGGCGGCGCAGAACGTGGTCGAGCTGGTCGGCCGTTCCGTGTACTCCCGGTCGGGCGAGGGCCTGCACCGCTTCACGGACCCCGCTGACGGCGAGGTCTACCTCTACACCCAGTACGAGCCCGCCGACGCGCGCCGCGTGTTCCCGGACTTCGAGCAGCCGGATCTCAAGGCCGCCTTCACCTTCTCCCTCACCGGACCCGCGGACTGGGTGCTGGCCTCGAACCGGCCGGAGGTGTCCCGGACGCCGGCCGGGGACGGTGTCGTCCGGGTGGAGTTCGCCCCGACGCTCCCCCAGTCCACCTACATCACGACGCTGCTCGCCGGCCCCTATGCGCAGTGGGAGGACGCCTGGGACGGTCACCCGGCCAGCGGTGCGCAGGCCGTGCCGCTGCGGCTGTTCACCCGGCGCACGATGGCCGACGCGTTCGACCCCGTGGCCGTGTTCGACGTGACCAAGCGGGGGCTGACGTTCTTCCACGACCTCTTCGGCGTCGCGTATCCGTGGGGCAAGTACGACCAGGCGTTCGTGCCCGAGTACAACCTCGGCGCCATGGAGAACCCGGGCCTCGTGACCTTCACCGAGGACTTCGTGTTCACCTCGCGGGCCACCGCGGTCCAGTACGAGGGCCGGGCCAACGTGATCCTGCACGAGATGGCGCACATGTGGTTCGGCGACCTCGTGACGATGCACTGGTGGGACGACCTGTGGCTCAAGGAGTCGTTCGCGGACTACATGGGCGCCCTCGGCGTGGACGAGGCCACCGACTTCCGGACCGCATGGGTGACCTTCGCGTCCCGCCGCAAGGCCTGGGCGTACGTGCAGGACCAGATGCCGACGACGCACCCCATCGTCGCGGACATCGTCGACCTCGAGGCCGCCCGTCAGAACTTCGACGGCATCACCTACGCCAAGGGCGCCTCCGTGCTCAAGCAGCTGGCCGCCTACGTGGGCCGTGCGGCGTTCCTCGACGCCGCGCACCGCTACTTCGCCGCCCACGCGTGGGGCAACGCCTCCCTCGCCGACTTCATGGCCGCGCTCGAGGCCGCCTCGGGGCGGGACATGCGCGCATGGGCGGACGCGTGGCTGCACACCTCCGGCGTGCCCCGCCTGCGGGTCGACGTCGACGGCGACGCCCCGGTGCTGCGCCAGGAGGGCACGGACCCGGTCACGGGCGAGTCGATCCTCCGCCCACACGTGCTGAAGGTCGGCGTCTTCACGCCCGGGCAGGACGGCGTCCTGCGCCGCACCGCCCAGGTCACCGCCGACGTGCCGGGCGGGGCGGAGCGCGCGGCCGTGCCCCTGCCGGACCTCGAGGTCCCCGGGGGCGTCCGCCTCGTGCTGCCCAACGACGAGGACCTCACCTACGCCGCCGTCGCGCTCGACGCGGGGTCGCTGCGCGCGGCCCTGACCCACCCCATCGCGGACCCGCTCGCGGAGGCCACCGTGTGGGCCGCCCTGTGGTCGATGACCCGCGACGGCGAGCTGCCGGTCGCCCGGTTCCTCGACGCGATGGCGACGCTGTCCGCGCGGATCGCGACCGTGGGCGTGCACGCGCAGGTGCTGGCGCAGGCCGCCGCGGCCGTGGGCCAGTACGCCCGCGCCGAGGACCGGGACGCGCTGCGCGCCCTGGTGGGCGAGGTGCTGGCCGAACAGACCCGGACGCTCGAGGCCGGCTCCGACCGCCAGCGCACCGCGGCCCGCACGTGGGCGACGCTGGCGCGGGCCGACGTCGGGATGGCCGCGGCCCTCGAGGCCGCCCTGCTCGGCGAGGACGCGGCGACGTCGGCGCCGGGCCTGGCGATCGACGCGGAGCTGCGCTGGCTCGTGCTCCAGGCCCTCGCCGCGACCGGCCGGGCCGACCAGGACCGCCTGGACGCGGAGCTCGAGGCCGGCCGCACCGCCCAGACGGTCACGTGGCATCGCCTCGCCACGGCCGCCCGCCCCGATGCCGAGGTCAAGGCCGCGGCGTGGGAGGCGGTCATGTCCGGTCGCACGGCCACTGGCACGGAGCTGTCCAACGACCTGCTCTCGGCCACGGCGGCCGGCTTCGCCGCGGGCGAGGTCGAGCTCCTCGCCCCCTACGAGTCCGGCTTCTGGCCGCGCCTGACCTCGGTGTGGGCCTCACGATCCAACGGGCTGGCCTCGCGCGCGATCGGCGGGCTGTTCCCGGGCCGCCAGGACGCGGTGGCCGGCGACGCGGACGCGCAGGAGTCGCACCCGACGCTGGCCGCGGCCCAGCGCTGGCTGGACGAGCACCCCGACGCCCCGGGGGCCCTGCGGCGCCTGGTCGTGGAGCACACGGACGCCCTGCGGCGGTCCCTGCGCGTGCAGGCGGCGCAGCCGGCGGGCTGAGCGGTAAGTCCTCCCGCGCAGAGTGGTCACGACACGCCGCCTCCCCTCGGGCGAGACGGCGTGTCGTGACCATTCCAGCTCAGGGCGCGGCGACGCGGAGCACGCGTTCCCGGCCCACCCGGCGCAGGCCCACGGCGTCGGCGGCGCGCTGGGCGTCCCGGTCGCGCATCCCCACCCGCTCGACGACGACGGGCCGCGTCTCCAGCACGGCCGTCAGTTCGGCGTGGCGCGCCACGTGCGCGGCCCCGCCGTCCGGGTCGAGAGACAGCGCCTGCCGGTCGGCCGCGTGGAGCCAGACCGCCGACACGTCCTCCACCGGGCCGCGCAGGTGCGCGCCGAGGGAGGCGTCGTCGAGCAGGTCGGAGACGTCGGCGTCCGCGAGGCGGGCCACGAGTGCGGGTGGCCCGGCGACCACCGCGGTCGTGTGGAGCAGGACCACGTGCAGCAGCTCCGGGTCGGCGTCCGCGGCGGGCGCGAGCACGACGCCCGGGTCCTCCCACGCCGTCGGCGCGACGCCGAGTCCCGCGGCCAGCCCGGTCCGCAGCGCGGCGGTCGCGTCGGCGCCCAGCACGTCGGCCGGCGCGACCGTGCCGAGGGCCAGCGGGTGGACGCCGAGCAGCCGGTTCAGGGCGCGGGCCTCGCGGTGCGCCCGGTCCACGAGGGCGGCCAGCTCGGGCGAGGTCTCCCCCACCAGCGGCAGCTCGCGCAACGTTGCGGCACCCACCGGCACCCCGGCCTCGGCCGCGACCGCTGCCAGCGCGTCCCAGTGTCGCGTCTCCTCCTGGGCAGGCGTGCGGCCGCCGCCCGGCTCGTCCAGCCGCGGTCCGTGAGCAGAGGCACGCGGCGGCCGGAGGCCAGCTCCAGCTCGAGGGCGCAGTGGACGTCCACGGTCGACCGTGGGCGCCCCGGGGCGTCGGAGCGGGCGATCAGGCGGACGGGGGCGTCGTCGTCGGGGGTCATGGTCCGATCCTGACAGAGCCGCCCCGCCACACCTCGACGCGTCGGGGGCGGTTTCGGGCGGTATTCACGTCGAATACCACCGCAAACCGCCCCCGGACGGAAGCGTGCCGGACGGTGCCGGGACGCCGTCAGGCGGCTCAGGGCACCCGCGCGGTCCACTCCGGGGTCGCGAACTTGGTGCGGGCCAGCTGCTCGGCCTCCTCGCGGGTGGCCTCGTCCAGCTCGACGCGGCGGGCGCCGTAGCGCTCCTGGAAGGTGGTCATCATGGTCTCCCAGATCTTGGCGCGGGAGACGCCGGTCTGGCGGCGGAGCGGGTCCACCCGCTTCTTCGCCGAGGCCACCCCCTTGCCGCGCAGCTTCTCCCGGCCGATGCGCAGCACCTCGAGCATCTTGTCCGCGTCGATGTCGTAGCTCATCGTCACGTGGTGCAGCAGTCCGGCCGTGCCCACCCGCTTCTGCGCGGCGCCGCCGATCTTCCCCTGGTCCGTGGCGATGTCGTTGAGCGGCTGGTAGAACGCGTGCACGCCGAGTCGGGAGAGCGCGTCCATGGTCCACTCGTCCAGGAACGGGTAGGTCTCCGCCGTCTCCAGCCCGTCGACCAGCGACGACGGGACGTGCATCGAGTACGTGACGCAGTTGTCCGCCTCCATGAACATCGCGCCGCCGCCGGAGATCCGCCGCACCACGTTGATGCCGTGCCGCCGCGCCCCCTCGGGGTCCACCTCGTTGGCGAGCGACTGGAAGGCGCCGATCACCACGGCCGGCTCGTTCCACTGCCACAGGCGCAGGGTCGGCTTGCGACGTCCCTCGGCCACCTGCCGGGTGAGCACCTCGTCCAGGGCCACGGTGAGCGCGATCGGCATCGGCTCCGGCCCGATGACCTCCCACTCGTGGTCCCCCCACGTGGTCGCCTTGCCGAGGGCCCGACGCACGGCCGAGGCCACCGCGAAGGCGTCCACGCCGAACAGCTCGGCCTCGGGTCGCAGACCCCGCTCGACGGCCTCCCGGATGACGCGGTGCTCGGCGTCCGCGGACAGCCCGGCCACCGCCGCGTTGAGGTCCTCGAGCGCCTCGTCCGGCTCGAGGAAGAAGTCGCCGTTGATGCTCGCGGTCGCGATCCGGCCGTCCGCGAGGCTCAGGTCCGCCGCGACCAGCTTGCCGCCGATCACCTTGTATTCACCGTGGAGAGTCCTCATGCCCGTCAGCCTACGGGCGACGCGACGGGCCCCGCACCGCCCGGATCGCTCCGTGGGCGCGGGGCCCGTCGTCGTGGTGGGCGTGCGGCTCAGGCCGCCGCGGTCACTTCTTGCCGCCGAAGCCCTTGAAGCGGGCGTTGAAGCGCTCGACGCGGCCGGCGGTGTCCATGATGCGCTGCTTGCCCGTGTAGAACGGGTGCGAGGCGGCCGAGATCTCGACGTCGATCACCGGGTAGGTGTTGCCATCGGTCCACTCCGCGGTCTTCTCGGAGTTCGCGGTGGTGCGGGTGAGGATCTTCTCACCGGAGGCGAGGTCGTTGAAGATGACGTAGCGGTAATCCGGGTGGATCTCAGACTTCATGGTGCATCCTTCGTGTCAGCCGCCTGATTGGGACCAGGGGCGCGAGAGGTGTGGTCAGGGGGTCCGCCGGACGGCGGGCCAGCCGCCCACTCTACCGCACCCGGGCCGGTCAGCGCGCGCGCAGCTCCCACAGCGCGACCGCCGCGGCCGCGGCCACGTTCAGCGAGTCGACGCCGGCGGGCATGGGGATGACGACGTCGGCGTCGGTCTGGGCGAGGGTCTCGGGCCGGACCCCCGGCCCCTCCTGGCCGAGGACGAGGGCCAGACGCTCGGCGGTCCGCAGCGGCTCGATCCGAGCGGAGTCCAGGCCCACGGCCCGCTCCGTCACCTCGAGGGCGGCCACCGCGAACCCGGCCGCCCGCAGCGCGGGCAGCGACTCGGCGACCGGACCGGGCAGGCGCGCCCACGGCAGGCGGAACACCGTGCCCATCGAGACGCGGATGGCGCGCCGGTACAGCGGGTCGGCGGCCTGCGGGGTGAGCAGCAGTGCGTCCCAGCCGAGGGCGACGGCGGAGCGCACCACGGCGCCCAGGTTCGTGTGGTCCACGAGGTCCTCGGCGATGAGCACGCGCCGGGCGCCCGCGAGGACGTCGGCGAGCGGCCGGGGCGCGGGGCGGTCCATCGCGGCCAGGGCGCCGCGGTGCAGGTGGAAGCCGGTGAGGGCCTCGAGCACGTCGTCGGGTCCGGTGAAGACCGGGACGTCCGGATGGGCGGCGAGCACGTCCGCGAAGGACCCGCGGTAGCGGTCCCCCAGCAGGAAGGAGCGCGGGGTGTGTCCGGCGTCCAGCGCGCGGCGGACCACCTGGGAGGACTCGGCGAGGAAGACGCCGTGCTCCGCGTCGACGCGACGGCGCAGGGCCGCGTCCGTCATGGTCGTGTAGGGGGCCAGGCGGGGGTCGGCGAGGTCCTCGATCCGCTCCAGGCGCACCTCGCGGGTCCCGCCCTCACCCACCCGAGACCTGCCGCATCACCATGACCACCAGCCCGGCCAGGCCCACGATCACGATGGTGACGCGCAGGGCCGTCGGCGAGATGCGCCGCCCGATCCGCGCGCCCACGAGCCCGCCCACGAGCGAGGAGAGCGCGATCAACAGCACGGCCCGCCAGTCGATGCGGTCGAAGGCGAACACCAGGTAGAACGCCGCGGCGGTGAGGTTGACCACCAGCGACAGCCACGTCTTCACGGCGTTGGCGTGCACGAGGGTGCCGCCCACCAGCAGCACGCCGAAGATCGCCATGAGCATGACGCCCTGGGCGGCCACGAAGTAGCCGCCGTAGATGCCGGTCAGGAACACGAGCGTCCACAGCGTCGGGGTCACGGGGCCCACCGGCACGGGAGAGTCCGCGCCGGGGGTCGGTCCCTGGTCCTCCGCCCGACGCCGGACCCACCCCTGGATGCGCGGCTGCAGCACGACGACCGTCAGGGCCACCACGAGCAGCACCGGCGCGACGTAGCCGAACACGGCCGGGGGCAGCGTGGTGAGCAGGGCGGCGCCGATGACCCCGCCGAGCAGGGACGCGACGGTCAGCTTCGGCAGGAGCGCCCGGGACTGGGCCAGCTCGCGGCGGTACCCGTACGTGCCGGAGAAGCCCGAGGCCACCAGGCCCATCGCGTTGGAGACCTGGGCCGTCACGGGCGGGAACCCGACCGCCACGAGCGTCGGGAAGGTGACGAGCGTGCCCGAGCCGATCACCGAGTTGATCGTGCCGGCCCAGAACCCCGCGAGCAGCACGAGCAGGACCTGCCACAGGTCCATGCCCAGCAGCTGCGCGGTCAGCAGCCCCGTCACCGGGCCACGGCGGTGTACCGACCGCCGGTGCGGGTCACCTTCAGGTCCGTGCCGAACGCCGCGGAGAGGTGCTCCTCGGTGAGCGTCGACTCGATGGGCCCGGCCGCCACGACGCCGCCGTCCCGCAGCAGCAGGGCATGCGTGAAGCCCGGGGGCACCTCCTCGAGGTGGTGCGTGACGAGGACCAGCGCGGGCGCGTCCTCGTCCGTGGCGAGCGCCGTCAGCTGGCGCACGAGGTCCTCCCGCCCGGCGAGGTCCAGGCCCGCGGCGGGCTCGTCCAGCAGGAGCAGCTCGGGATCGGTCATCAGGGCACGGGCGATGAGCACGCGCTTGCGCTCACCGTCGGAGAGGGTGCCGAACGCGCGGTGCGCGAGGCGGGAGAGCCCCCAGGTCGCCACGAGGCCGAGCGCGCGGGCGCGATCCTCCGTCTCGTACCGCTCGCGCCACGTGCCGGTGATCCCGTAGGCGGCGGTGACGACGGCGTCCTGCACGGTCTCGTTCGCGGGCACCTGGGCGGCGAGCTGGGCGGAGGACAGGCCGATGCGCGGGCGCAGCTCGAACACGTCGACGGCGCCGAGCACCTCGTCCAGCACGCCGACGTCGCCGGCGGTCGGGTGCAGGCGGGCCGCAGCCAGCTGGAGCAGCGTGGACTTGCCGGCGCCGTTCGGGCCCATCACGATCCACCGCTGCCCCGCGCGGACCGTCCAGTCCAGGGGGCCGAGGATGTCGGTGGTGCCGCGGCGCACGCGCACGCGGCGCATCTGCAGCACGGCGTCCTCATCCGGGAGGAACCAGTCGTCGGGAGGCGCGGGGGTGGTCATGGGGGCCAGCCTAGTCCGGCCGGCCGGCGCGTCGCCGATGCGACGCACGCCCGGCCGCGCCCGCACCCCCGCCTAGGATGCCGCGCATGAGCACCCTGCGCCGCCTCGTCGTCACCGCCGACCCCGCCCTCCTCGTCACGGACGCGCCCCCGGCCGGCGTGCCCGACGACGCCGAGCGGCTCACCGACGACGGCCTGCTGGGCTGGCGCTTCGCCGCGGACGAGTGGGCGGCGGCCCCGGAGCCGGGCTCCGGGTGGGACGTGCTCACGGTGCCGGCGACGGTCGCCGCCGCGCCGGCGCCCCTCGTGGTGACGGACGTGGACTCCACGCTGATCCGGCAGGAGGTCATCGAGCTGCTCGCCGCCCACGCCGGCCGCGAGGCCGAGGTCGCCGAGGTGACGGAGCGGGCGATGCGCGGTGAGCTCGACTTCGCCGCCTCGCTGCACGCGCGCGTCGAGGCGCTCGCGGGGCTGCCCGTGGGCGTCGTGGCGGACGTGGTGCGGGCCATCCGGCCCACCGACGGAGCCCTCGCGCTGATCGAGGCCGTCACCGCGGCCGGCGGCCGGGTGTGCGCGGTCTCCGGCGGCTTCACCCAGGTGCTCGCCCCGCTGGCCGAGGTGTGGGGCGTGCACGCCTACTGCGCCAACGAGCTCGAGGTGCGGGACGGGCACCTGACGGGGAAGGTGCTCGGCGACGTCGTGGACCGCGCGGCGAAGGCCGCCATGCTGCGCGCCTGGGCCGAGGACGCGGGGCTCACCCCCGAGCAGGCCGTCGGCGTGGGCGACGGCGCCAACGACATCGATCTGCTCGAGGCGGCCGGCTGCGGCGTGGCGCTGTGCGCGAAGCCGATCCTCCGGGAGCACGCGGACGTCGTCGTCGACGTGCCCTCCTTCACCCCCCTGCGGTGGCTCCTCGGTCTCTGAGGCGTCCGCTCCCGGAGGTCACGAGGGCCGGATCCCACGGATCCGGCCCTCGTCGTCTGGGGTGTGGTGGGGTTCAGTCCTGCCCGAGGAAGTCCTCGGCGCCGCCCACGAGCTCGGTGTGGCCGACCTCGAGGCCCTCGCGGCCCACGAGGGAGGCGATCTCGGCGGCGAACTCCTCCACGGTGTAGAGCTTGCCGGCGGCCTCGCGGCGGGCCTCGATGGCACCGGGCTCGGCGCGGTCGAGCAGGGTGGCGGTGATGGTGCCCTCGATCATGTCGCCGGAGACCACCACGAAGCCCACGCCCTTCTCGGTGAACGCGGGGATGCGCTCGCGCAGGGCGTCCTCGCCGGCGCGCTTGGAGCGGGCCACGGGCTCGTAGGAGTCCATCGTGGCGACCTCGTCGATGAAGTGCGCCTGGTGGGAGGTCACGAACACGATCTGCCCGCCGGCACCCATGCGCTCGAGCGCGGCGTCGGCCAGCGCGGCCTGGGCGTCACGGTTGAGCTTCAGGGCGTAGTCCTCGCCGAACTGGGACTCCATGCCGCCCGAGGCGTTGAGCACCAGCACGTCGAGCGAGCCGAAGTGCTCCACGGCGGCGTCCAGCAGCGCGGCCCGGTCCTCGGCGACGGTCACGTCGCCGCCCACGGCCACGGCGCGGCCGCCGGTCTCCTCGATCTTCTGCACCACCTTGTTCGCGCGCGGCGCCTTCTGGCGGTAGTTCACCACGACGCCCGCGCCGCGGGCGGCCAGCAGCTCGGCGGTGGCGGCTCCGATGCCGCGGGAGGAGCCGGTGACGACGACGCCGCGTCCGGCCAGGTCCTGCTCGGTCATGTTCTGTGCTTCCTGTCTGCTCAGCGGTCGGTGGTCGTCAGTGGCCCATGCCCAGGCCGCCGTCCACGGGGATCACGGCCCCGGAGATGTACGCGGCCTCGTCCGAGGCCAGCCAGCGCACGACGCCGGCCACCTCCTCCGGGGCGGCGAAGCGGCCGGCCGGGATGGACGTCTTGTACTGGGCCTTGAGCTCGTCGTCGAGGGACTGCGTCATCTCGGTGTCGATGTAGCCGGGGGCCACGACGTTCGCGGTCACGCCGCGCGCGCCGAGCTCGCGCGTGATCGAGCGGGCCATCCCGACGAGGCCGGACTTGGAGGCGGCGTAGTTGACCTGGCCGGGCGAGCCGAGCAGGCCCACCACGGAGGAAACCAGGACGATGCGTCCGCGCTTCAGGCGCATCATGCCCTTGGTGGCGCGCTGCACCACGCGGAAGGCGCCGGTGAGGTTCGTGTCGATCACCGAGGTGAAGTCGTCCTCGGACATGCGCAGCAGCAGCTGGTCGTGGGTGATCCCGGCGTTGGCCACGAGCACCTCGACCGGGCCGTGGGCCTGCTCGACCTCGCGGAAGGCCGCGTCCACGGAGGCCGCGTCCGTCACGTCGGCCCGGACCGCGAGGACCCCCTCCGGCCCCTCCCCCGAGCGGGAGGTGATGGCCACGCGGTCGCCGTTCGCGGCGAACGCCCGGGCGATGGCCAGGCCGATGCCGCGGTTGCCCCCCGTGACGAGGACGCTGCGGCCGGCGGCCTGCGCGTCCGCTGCGGGCGTGGTGGTCTGATCGGCCATGGGAACACCTTCCGGACGGGACGGGACTAGACTGGAGCACCGGCGCGGCGCCGTCGACGCCGTCCTGCGGGACGCCGCCGACGGCGGGCGCGCCGGCATGTGAACCACCACTCTACGTCCGCGGCCGCGCGGGGGCCCCGCAGGGCGCGACGTGCCAGGAGGATGCGCCATGACCAGCTCCGCCGCCGGCTCCCGAGCCGGCCGTCCCGCCCACGCCGGGCGCGGGACGACACCGGAGGTCCAGGGGGTCACCACCGCCGCCGCCGGCCGCAGCGCGGACCGGGAGGCGCGCATGAAGGTCTACCTGGTCCAGATGCTGCTCCGCACCGCCTGCTTCGTCGCCGCGCTCTTCACCCACGGCTGGTGGCAGCTCGGGTTCATCCTCGGCGCGGTCGTGCTGCCCTACGTCGCCGTCGTGCGCGTGAACAACACCGGCCCGCAGCAGGCCGGCACCCTGCGCGCCGTGCCCACCCAGGGACCGGCCCTGACCCCCCGCCCCGACGACGCGGCGGCGCCCGAGCCCGTCGTGGTCACCGGCGACCTCGTGGACGACCCGCGCGACCGTGCGCCACGGGCGCTGGGCCGAGGGTCCTCGTCCGCCGGCGGTCCCGGCCTGCCCGGACGGGGCGGCGCGTGATCGGCGCGGTCCCCGGTGAGCCGGGCATGGACCTGCTGGGCGCCCTCGCGGCCGGCCGCCTCGACCCCGCCGCGGGTGCCTCCGCCACCCGATCCCCGCACGCCGCCGCGGACGGGCCCGAGCGGCCGGTCTGCTCGCGTCGCGGCTGCACCGCGGAGGCGACCTGGGCCCTGGAGTGGAACAACCCGCGCGTCCACGCCCCGGACCGGGTGAAGACCTGGCTGGCCTGCGCGGACCATCGGCCCTTCCTGGACGACTTCCTGAGCGCCCGCGGCTTCCTGCGGCGCTCCCGCCCACTCGACCCGCCCGCCACGGAGGCGCCCGAGGTCGAGACGCCCGAGACCCCCCATGACGGCCCCGACCGCCCGCGACGCCGAACGCCTGCCTCCCCTGCGCTTCGGCTTCCTCGCCACCGGCCCGTGGATCCTCGGCTTCGTGGTGTGCATCCTCTTCGCGTTCCTGTGCCACGCGCTCGCCCAGTGGCAGTGGGACCGCCGCGTGGAGGTCCAGCACCGCGTCAACCGCGTCCTGGAGAACTACGACGACGACCCGGTCCCGTTCGCCGAGGCCTCCCGGCTGTTCACCGCGTTCCAGACCGAGGACGAGTGGACGCCCGTGACACTGACCGGCGAGTACCTCGTCGACGAGACGCTCATCGTCCGCAACCGTCCCCGCGCCGGCCAGCCCGGCTACGAGGTGCTCGTGCCGTTCCGGACGGACGAGGGCCCCGTCGTCGTGGTGGACCGCGGCTGGCTCCCGGTGGGCAACACCCCGGGTCAGCCGGACGCCGTGCCGGCCCCGCCCACCGGCCACGCCGAGGTCGTGGTGCGGGTCAAGCCCGGGGAGCCGGCCCTGGACCGCGACGCCCCGGACGGCCAGGTGCCCTCGATCGACCTCACCGAGATCGCCGACACCGTGGGCGGGCCCGTGGCCGGAACTGCCTACGGGATCATGGTCACGGAGGACCCGGCGGTGGAGCCGATGCCGCAGAAGCTCGTCGAGCCCACCCTCGACGAGGGCCCGCACCTGTCCTACGCGATCCAGTGGTACCTGTTCGCGGCCATGGGCTTCGGGGTGTGGGGGTACTCCGCGTGGATGCGCGCCCGCAACGACCGGGCCGACGCCCTCGACGACGCCGCGGACGACGGGCTGCTCTCCGCTCACCGGGTCCCCCGCGCCAAGCCGGTCCGGCGGCGCGACGGGCGGCTCACGGATGAGGAGGCCGAGGACGCGCTCTTCGACTGAGCCCGCCCTCCGTCTCAGCGGCCCGCGCACTCAGGCGAGGGTGATGAGGTCCCTGTAGTCGTCGTTCCAGAGGTCCTCGACCCCGTCCGGCAGCAGCACCACGCGCTCGGGGTCGAGCGCCTCGACGGCGCCCTCGTCGTGGGTCACGAGCACCACGGCGCCCTCGTACTGCTGCAGGGCGTTCAGGATCTCCTCGCGGCTGGCGGGGTCGAGGTTGTTCGTGGGCTCGTCCAGCAGCAGCACGTTCGCGCTCGAGGCCACGAGCGTGGCCAGCGCCAGGCGGGTCTTCTCGCCACCGGAGAGGACGCGGGCGGGCTTGTCGACGTCGTCGCCCTGGAAGAGGAACGATCCGAGCAGCGTGCGCGCCTGGGTGTCGCCGAGCTGCGGGGCGGCGTGGCGCATGTTGTCCAGGACCGACGCGTCCTGGTCCAGGGTGTCGTGCTCCTGGGCGAAGTAGCCCAGCTTGAGCCCGTGGCCCGCCTGGACCTCGCCGGTGTCCGGGGTCTCCTCCCCGGCGAGCATGCGCAGCAGCGTCGTCTTGCCGGCGCCGTTGTAGCCCAGGATCACCACGCGCGAGCCGCGGTCGATCGCCAGGTCCACTCCCGTGAAGATCTCGAGCGAGCCGTAGGACTTGGAGAGGTTCTCGGCGCGCAGCGGCGTCTTGCCGGAGGCCTGCGGGGTGGGGAAGCGGATCGCGGCCACGCGGTCGACCGCGCGCTCGCCCTCGACGCCGCGCATGAGCCGCTCGGCGCGCTTGATCATGTTCTGCGCGGCGGTGGCCTTGGTCGCCTTGGCACGCATCTTCTCGGCCTGGGCCATGAGGGCCGAGGCCTTCTTCTCCGCGTTGGCGAACTCCCGGCGGCGGCGCGCCTCGTCCTGCTGGCGCTGGGCGAGGTAGTTCTTCCACGTCATGTTGTAGACGTCCATGGTCTGCCGGTTCGCGTCCAGGTAGAGGACCTTGTTCACGGTCATCTCCATGAGCTCCACGTCGTGCGAGATCATCAGGAGGCCGCCGGAGTAGGTCTTCAGATAGTCGCGCAGCCACACGATCGAGTCGTGGTCGAGGTGGTTGGTGGGCTCGTCCAGCAGCAGGATGTCCGCGTCGGAGAAGAGGATGCGGGCGAGCTCCACGCGGCGGCGCTGGCCGCCGGAGAGGGTGTGCAGCGGCTGGTCCAGCACGCGGTCCGGCAGGCCGAGGTTGGACGTGATCCGGGCGGCCTCGGACTCGGCCGCGTAGCCGCCGCGGGCCTCGAACTCCGCCTCCAGGCGGGAGTAGCGGTTCATCGCCCGCTCCCGCTCGGCGTCGTCGACGGCGGCCATGCCGGCCTCGGCCTCCCGCATGCGGCGGATCGTCTGGTCCAGGTCGCGGGCGGAGAGGATGCGGTCGCGGCCGGACTGGTCCATGTCCTCGACCTTGGGGTCCTGGGGCAGGTAGCCGATGCGCCCGGTCCGGGTCACCGTGCCCGCCGTGGGCTGCCCGCCGCCGGCCAACACCTTGGTCAGCGTCGTCTTGCCGGCGCCGTTGCGCCCCACGAGGCCGACCTTGTCCCCCTTGTCCACGCGGAAGTTCACCTCGTCCATGAGGAGACGGGCGCCCACGCGCAGTTCGACATCGGTGACGGTCAGCATGGGGGTGTCAGACTCCAGGGGTCGAGGGAAGAACAGGGGTGCATCGGCAGGTCCCGGCCGATCTCGACGGGCGGGGGCCAGCGCGGTGCCGGGCCAGTCTAGTCCGTCTACACTCTGGCCCCATGAGCTTCAACGAGAACGTGCAGATCGACGCCGGCCGGGCCCGATCGGGCGGTGGCGGCGGGCTGGGGGGGCATCGCCATCGGCGGTGGCGGCGGCCTGCTCGCGGTGCTGCTCGCGATCTTCGCCCCCGGGCTGGCCGAGCAGCTCGGGATCGACACGGGTGGCGGGTCCGTCGGCCAGAGCCAGTACCAGCAGCAGACGGGCTCGGGCGGCCAGAGCCAGCCCCTCTCGGACGAGGAGTGCGCCAGCGGTGCGGACGCCAACCAGAACACGGACTGCCGGGTCATCGCGACCACCGAGGCCGCGGACGAGTTCTGGGGCGAGTACCTCGCGCAGTTCTCGGACATCCAGTGGCGCCAGCCGCAGCTCACCCTGTTCCAGGGCGGTGTGAGCACCGGCTGCGGCAGCGCCTCCTCGGCCACGGGCCCGTTCTACTGCCCGGCGGACGAGTCCATGTACTTCGACACCGCGTTCTTCGAGACGCTGCAGACCGACTTCGGCGCCGAGGGCGGGCCGCTGGCGGAGGAGTACATCGTGGCGCACGAGTACGGCCACCACGTCCAGCAGGTCACCGGCTACCTGCAGCACTCCAAGGACGGGACCACCGGCCCCACCTCCGGCGCCGTGCGCGCGGAGCTGCAGGCCGACTGCTTCGCCGGCATGTGGGCCGGGCACGCCGCCTCCACCGTGGACCCCGAGTCCGGCGAGCCGTTCCTGAAGCCGATCTCGCAGGACCAGCTGCGCCAGGCCATCGACGCGGCCTCCGCCGTGGGCGATGACCGCATCCAGTCCACCCACACCGGCCGGGTGGACCCCGAGGCGTTCACGCACGGCACCTCGGAGCAGCGCATGGCCTGGTTCATGCGCGGCTACCAGAGCTCCCAGCAGGAGCCCGACATCCGCCAGTGCGACACGTTCCGGGCCTCCTCCCTGGACATCTGAGCCGGGAGCGCCGGGGCGCCTGCCGGCCCGTCCGCACTCCCCCACCACGACGGCGGCCCGTCACCTTCTGCGCGAAGGTGACGGGCCGCCGTCGTGGTCCGGGCCGGATCAGATGTTGAAGCCGAGGGCGCGCATCTGGTCGCGACCGTCCTCGGTGATCCGCTCGGGGCCCCACGGGGGCATCCAGACCCAGTTCAGCCGCCACTCGTCCACCATGGTGCCGATCGCGCGGGAGACCTGGTCCTCGATCTCGTCCGTGAGCGGGCAGGCCGCGGTGGTCAGGGTCATGTCCACGAGCAGCGCGCCGTCGTCGGCGTAGTGCAGCCCGTAGAGCAGGCCCAGGTCCACGACGTTGACGCCCAGCTCCGGGTCGATCACGTCCTTGAGGGCCTCACGGATGTCCTCCGTGGGCGCCTGGTTCGTGGTCTCCGTCATCTCAGGCCCCCGCCGCGGCCTTCTCGAAGCGGGCGTAGCCCTCGGCCTCGAGCTGCTCGGCGAGCTCCGGGCCGCCGGACTCGGCGACGCGGCCGTCCACCAGCACGTGCACGTGGTCCGGCTTGATGTAGTTGAGGATCCGCGTGTAGTGGGTGATCAGCAGGGTGCCCATCTCGTTCTGCGCCTGGGCGCGGTTGACGCCCTCGGAGACGATGCGCAGCGCGTCGACGTCGAGGCCGGAGTCGGTCTCGTCGAGGATCGCGAACGTGGGCTTGAACAGCTCGAGCTGGAGGATCTCGGCGCGCTTCTTCTCGCCGCCGGAGAAGCCCTCGTTGACGTTGCGGTTCATGAACGCCGGGTCGATCTGCAGGGCCTCGAAGGCGCCCTTGACGTCCTTGGTCCAGGTGCGCAGCGAGGGGGCCTGGCCGTCGAGCGCGGTCTTGGCGGTGCGCAGGAAGTTGGTCATGGTGACGCCCGGGATCTCCACGGGGTACTGCATGGCCAGGAAGAGGCCGGCCTGGGCGCGCTCGTCGACGCTCATCTCCAGCACGTCCTCACCGTCGAGGGTGATGGAGCCGGAGGTGACCTCGTAGCGCGGGTGGCCGGCGATGGTCGAGGCCAGGGTGGACTTGCCGGAGCCGTTCGGGCCCATGATCGCGTGGGTCTCGCCCGTCTCGATGGTCAGGGAGAGGCCCTTCAGGATCTCCTTGGGGCCGTTCTCGGTCGCGATCTGCACGTGCAGGTCGGTGATCTGCAGGGTTGCCATGGTGGTTCTCCTCGGGTGGAAGGCGGTGGGGTCTGCGGGGCGTCGGTCAGAGCTGCGCGATGCGGAGCTCGTCCTCCATGACGGCGGTCAGCTCGTCCTCGACGTCGCCGACACCGATCTTCTGGATGATCTCGTTGAGGAAGCCGCGCACGATCAGGCGGCGGGCCTCGGTCTCGGGGATGCCGCGGGCCATCAGGTAGAACAGCTGGGTCTCGTCGAAGCGGCCGGTCGCGGACGCGTGGCCCGCACCCTCGATCACGCCGGTCTCGATCTCCAGGTTCGGCACCGAGTCCGCGCGCGCCCCGTCGGAGAGCAGCAGGTTCTGGTTCTTCTCGTACGTGTCCGTGCCCTCGGCCTCCTTGCGGATCAGCACGTCGCCCACCCACACGGTGCGCGCGTCCGTGCCCTGCAGGGCGCCCTTGTAGAGCACGTTCGAGACGCAGTCCGGCTGGTTGTGGTCCACGAACAGGCGGTTCTCGAGGTGCTGCCCGGCGTCGGCGAAGTACAGGCCGTACATCTCGGCCTCACCGCGCTCGGCGGCGAACCGCGCGGTCGGGGTCAGCCGCACCACGCCGCCGCCGTAGGACACGGCCACGTGCTTGAAGTGCGCGTTCGTGGCGACCGAGGCCTGCTGGGCCGAGACGTGCACGGCATCGCCCTCCCAGGCCTGCAGCGCGACCACGTTCAGGCGGGCGTCGCGGCGCACGTCGAACTCGACGTTCTGGGCCAGCACGGCGGTGCCGCGGTGGGCAATCACGACGTCGGCCTGCGCGTTCTCCTCCACGAGCACGGTCAGGTGCATCGCGGCCGGGTCGGCCGAGGAGCCGACGACGTCGATGCGCACCGGCTCGGCGACCTCGCCGGAGATCGTCACGACGGTGGCCCCGGAGACCGAGTTCCAGGCCGCGGCGGACACGCGGTCGTCCGGGGTCAGGACGGAGCCGACGCGGGCGTCGTCGCGGGCCACGGTCTCCACCGTGACGCCGGCCTGCTCGGCCACGGCCACGGCGGGCGCGGCACCGGTCAGGCGCGCGTCGTCGCCCTCGGGCAGGTGCAGCCCGCCCAGGCGCTTGAGCGGGGTGAAGCGCCAGTCCTCCTCGCGCCCCGTGAGCACGGGGAAGTCGGACAGCTCGAAGGAGCTGAGGCGATCGGCGCGCGAGCCCGCGGCGTTGCGCTCCCGGCCCCCGGCCCGGGCGGCCGGGTTCTGCGCGGCGGTGAGCTTCTCGCCCTCCTCGCCCATGCCCGGGATCATGGTCCGCTGGGTGTTCTCCACGGTGTCGGTCATGTCAGCCCACCGATCCTTCCATCTGCAGTTCGATCAGCTTGTTGAGCTCGAGCGCGTACTCCATGGGCAGCTCGCGGGCGATCGGCTCGATGAAGCCGCGCACGATCATGGCCATGGCCTCGTCCTCGGACATGCCACGGCTCATGAGGTAGAAGAGCTGCTCCTCGGACACCTTCGAGACGGTCGCCTCGTGGCCGAGGGTCACGTCGTCCTCGCGGATGTCGATGTACGGGTACGTGTCGGAGCGGGAGACCGTGTCGACGAGCAGGGCGTCGCACACCACCGAGTTGGCGGAGCCGTTCGCGCCCTCGGCGATCTGCACCAGGCCGCGGTAGGCGGCGCGGCCGCCGCTGCGGGCCACGGACTTGGACACGATCGAGGAGTTCGTGTGCGGGGCCATGTGCACCATCTTGGAGCCGGTGTCCTGGTGCTGGTCCTTGCCCGCGAACGCGACGGAGAGGGTCTCGCCGGTGGCGTGCTCGCCGGTCAGGTACACGGCCGGGTACTTCATGGTCACCTTGGAGCCGATGTTGCCGTCGATCCACTCCATGGTGCCGCCGGCCTCGACCACGGCGCGCTTGGTCACGAGGTTGTACACGTTCGTGGACCAGTTCTGGATGGTGGTGTAGCGCACGCGGGCGTTCTTCTTCACCACGATCTCCACGACGGCCGAGTGCAGCGAGTCGGACTGGTAGATCGGGGCGGTGCAGCCCTCGATGTAGTGCACGTACGAGTCCTCGTCCGCGATGATCAGCGTCCGCTCGAACTGGCCCATGTTCTCCGTGTTGATGCGGAAGTAGGCCTGCAGCGGGATCTCCACGTGCACGCCCTTGGGCACGTACACGAAGGAGCCGCCGGACCACACGGCCGTGTTCAGGGAGGCGAACTTGTTGTCGCCGACCGGGATCACGGTGCCGAAGTACTCCTCGAAGATCTCCGGGTGCTCCTTGAGCGCGGTGTCGGTGTCGAGGAACACGACGCCCTGCTCCTCCAGGTCCTCGCGGATCTGGTGGTAGACGACCTCGGACTCGTACTGGGCGGCGACGCCGGCCACGAGACGCTCGCGCTCGGCCTCGGGGATGCCCAGGCGCTCGTAGGTGTTGCGGATGTCCTCGGGCAGATCCTCCCAGGTCTTGGCCTGGCCCTCGGTGGAGCGCACGAAGTACTTGATGTTGTCGAAGTCGATGCCGGACAGGTCCGGGCCCCACGCCGGCATCGGCTTGCGCTCGAAGTACTTGAGGGCCTTCAGGCGCAGGTCGCGCATCCACTCCGGCTCGTCCTTCTTGCCGGAGATGTCGCGCACGACGTCCTCGTTCAGACCGCGGACGGCCTTCTCGCCGGCCGCGTCGGAGTCGGCCCAGCCGTACTGGTAGGCGCCGATGGCGTTGAGCTCGGGGTTCTTGTCGAGGATCTCCTGGATCACGCCGGGGTCGGCGGTCTCTGCGGAGTCCCGCTGGACGATCTGGTCGGTCATCTCAGCCTCTCTCACTAGTCACTGCGGTCGGGGTCGGTCGGGTGGTCGGCGGGAGCCGGGGCGAGGCCCGCGCGGCTCAGTCGCGGCCCAGCGGCACATGTGTGGTGCACACGTGGGCGCCGGCGGCGAGGGTCGAGAGCCGGCGCACGTCCACCTCGAGCAGGCGGGCGAACAGCGCGGTCTCCTCCTCACAGAACTCCGGATGGCGCGCGGGAA
Source organism: Micrococcus sp. KRD012 (assembly GCF_017168555.1). Lineage (NCBI taxonomy): Bacteria > Bacillati > Actinomycetota > Actinomycetes > Micrococcales > Micrococcaceae > Micrococcus > Micrococcus sp. KRD012. The sequence continues at coordinate 82,885 of NZ_JABFBB010000021.1, read as the reverse complement.
TTCCCTGGAAAGGGCAGTGCCCCTGGCAGACCTGGTCCGCGCGGAGGGTGGGCGCCAGGCCCGCGCCGAAGTGGCGCAGCGTGCCGGCGTAGCCGGCCTCGTCGAGGACCCGGGCGAGGATCCGGGTGCGGTCCTGCAGCGCGGTCTCCCGGCCGCCGACGGCGGCCGTGAAGCGCTCCTCGATCTCCCGGAAGGCGTGGCGCGCGGCGCGGCGCACCTCCTCCTCCCCGCCGAGCTCCTCGAGGCGGGCCAGGGTGTCCAGGGCGACGGCGAGGTGGTCCTTGGGCAGGTGCTCCTGCGCGTGCGAGGTGACCACGTAGCGACGGGAGGGCCGTCCCGCGCCGCGGGCCGCGGTGACCCGCTTGACCTCGACGAGCGAGTCCTCCTCGAGCGCGTCCAGGTGGCGGCGCACGGCAGCGGCGGTCAGCTCCAGCTCGCGACCGATCTCGGCCGCGCTCACGGGACCACGCGTCAGGACCAGCTGCAGCACACGCTCGCGCGTGCCCTCGGCCGGGGCCGGAGCGGGGGGCGACGCAGACTGATCCGAATACACCACGCCATCATGACCTATTGATCTGGAACGGTTCAAGTGAGGCTCGCCTGGCTTGATGACGCCCACGGCGGAACCCGCGTCAGACCGGGCGCCCCCGGCCCCACGAGCCGGGGTCGCAGGGCCCGAGGACTAGATGTTGTGGGTCATGAGGTTCTTGCCACGGGGTACGGGCTGAGATGAGACGAGCGGGCCCCTGCCGCAGGATGGAAGTTCCTCAACAACCCACCTGCCCGAAAAGACCCACTCATGACTCACGCTAACGCACCCCTGACCCCCACTGGCCGACTCAGGATGGTCCACCGCCACCTGCACGACGGGATCCCGCAGGCACACGTGGCCGCCGAGTTCCGGGTGAGCCGGCCCACGGTGGCCACTTGGGTCGCCCGCTACCGCGCCCAGGGAGAAGCCGGCCTTCAGGACCTGCCCAGCCGGCCGCACCGTTCACCTGCCCAGCTCGATCCGGTCTTGGTCGCCCAGATCCACGCCCTGCGGCGGGAGCGCAAGTGGTCCGCACGGCGCATCCATCACCACCTCGTCTCCGAGGGCCACCGGGTGTGTCTTCGTACCGTGGGACGGTGGCTGCACCGACTCGGGATCTCCCGCCTACGGGACCTGACCCCGGCCGGAGAAGACCTGCGCCAACGACCCCAGAAGATCACCGCGAGAGGGCCGGGGCACATGGTGCACCTGGATGTGAAGAAGATCGGGAAGATCCCAGACGGGGGCGGCTGGCGCACCCACGGACGTGAAAGTGAAGCAGGCCGTGCTTCCAAGCGCGGGCCTGGCCGGCGGGTCGGCTACACCTACCTGCACTCGGCGATCGACGGGTACACCCGCCTGGCCTACACCGAGGCGTTGGAGGACGAGCGGGCGGCCACGACCGTGAGCTTCTACTGCCGGGCGCGGGCGTTCTTCGCCGCCCACGGCATCACCGTGGACCGGGTGATCACGGACAACGGGAACAACTATCGGGCTGCGGACTTCACCGCGAAGGTGGTCTCGCTCGGGGGCCGGCATCACCGGATCCGCCCCTACACCCCGCGCCATAACGGGAAGGTCGAGCGGTACAACCGGCTGATGGTCGATGAGGTCCTCTACGCCCGCCCGTATACCTCAGAGCAAGCTCGGCGTGAGGCCCTGCAGGTGTGGGTGAACCACTACAACTACCATCGGCCTCATACCTCCTGCGGGAACGCCCCGCCGGCCTCACTGGCACCGACCCGAGTCAACAACGTCATGCCCTCCTACAACTAGACTGGCACAGTGCCCCGACCTCCCCTGACCCCGGATCCCGTGCCGCGCGACGAGCCCGTCCTGCGCCTGAGCGACGTCCACCGGAGCCTCGGCCGCGGCCGGTCCCGCACCCCCGTCCTGCGGGGCGTCGACCTCACCGCCCGTGCCGGCGCCGTCACGGTGCTGCTCGGCCCCAACGGGGCCGGCAAGTCCACCACCCTCGGCCTCTGCCACGGCATGGACCGGCCCGACGCCGGCACCGTGCGCGTCTTCGGCGCAGACCCGTGGCGGGCCTCCGCCAACCTGCGCGCCCGCATCGGCGTGATGTGGCAGGAGGGCGGCCTGCCGCCCGCGATCCCCGCCCGCCGCTTCGTCGGCCACGTGGCGTCCCTGTATCGCGACCCGCTGCCCGTCGAGCCGCTGCTGGAGCGCCTGCTGATCGCCGACGTCGCCGGTCGCCCCCTGCGCCGCCTCTCCGGCGGCCAGCGCCAGCGCGTCGCGCTCGCGGCCGCCCTCGTCGGCCGGCCGGACATGCTGTTCCTCGACGAGCCCACCGCGGGCCTCGACCCGGAGACCCGGCCCGTCGTGCACGACGTCGTGCGGGAACAGACCGACCGCGGCGCCGCCGTGCTGCTGACCACGCACCTGCTCGACGACGCCGAGCGGCTCGCGGACGACGTCGCCATCCTGCGCGCCGGCCGCGTGGTGCGCTCCGGCCCGCTGTCCGAGCTCACGCGCGTGGCCGAGGGCGACGTCGTCGACGTGGACTTCGGCGACGCCTCCCCCGACGCCGTCCGCGCCTGGGCGGACACCCTGCCCGCGCCGCTGCGCGCGGCCGGCCTCGGCGAGTCCGCCCGCCTGCGCGTGGCCGGCGTCCGCGGCCCGGACGACCTGGCCGTCCTCGCGGCGAGCTGGCGGGAGCACGCCCTGATGCCCACCCGATTCGAGCGCGCCGGACTGCGCCTCGAGCAGATCCTCCGGGAGACCGCCGCATGAGCACGCCCGTCGTCGACCACCGCGCCCCGGCCGGCACCGGAGCCCACGCGGGCGCCGCCCCGCTGGCCGCCCGCGTCCTGCGTCAGGCCGGCTACGAGACCGGCACCGCGCTGCGCAACGGCGAGCAGCTGCTCGTGACCGTGGTGCTGCCCCTGCTCGCGCTCGTGGGCGTGCACGTCACCGGCCTGCTCGACGCCCCGGGCCGCTCGGGCCTGGACGTGGCCGTGCCCGGCGTGCTCGCCCTGGCCGTGATCAGCTCCGCGTTCACGGCCACCGCGATCGCCACGGGCTTCGAGCGTCGCTACGACGTGCTCGCCGCCCTGGCCACCACCCCGCTGGGCACGCTCGGCCTCGTCGCCGGCAAGGCCCTGGCGGTGGTGGCCCTCCTGCTGGTGCAGGTGAGCGTGATCGGCGGCGTCGGCCTGGCGCTCGGGTGGCGTCCGGACCCCGAGGGGATCCTGCCGGCCCTCGTCGCCCTCGCACTGGGGGCCGCCGCCTTCACGGCCCTCGGGCTGCTGCTCGCCGGCACGGCCCGGCCGGAGGCGACCCTCGCCGTCGCCAACCTGCTGTGGGTGCTGTTCGGCGCCGTCGGCGGCACGGTGTTCCCCGCCCGGGTCCCCGGCGTGGACCTGCTCCCCTCCGGCGCGCTGGGCACGGCCCTGCGGGCCGCCCTCCTGGACGGGGTCTGGTCGCCCGTCCCCCTGCTCGTGCTCACCCTGTGGGGCGCCGTGGCCGTCGCGGCCGCGCTCCGCTGGTTCCGCTGGCGGCCCTGAGCCGTTCCCCGTCCCCCTGCATCGAACGATCGGAAGGACACCGTGTCCACCACCACCCCCGCGGCCCGGACCGCCCCGGCCGGACTCGCCGCCCGTCTGCCGCAGCGCCTCTCGAAGGCCACCATGGCCCTCGCCGTGGCGTCCCTGGCGTCCGAGATCGGCATCATCGTCACCGGCGGCGCCGTGCGCCTCACCGGGTCCGGCCTGGGCTGCCCCACGTGGCCCAAGTGCTCGCCCGAGTCCCTCACCAACACCCCGGAGATGGGCATCCACGGCTACATCGAATTCGGCAACCGGACGCTGACGTTCGTCCTGGTGGTCATCGCCGCCGCCATGTTCCTGTCCCTGTGGAACCTGCGCGGCACCCACCGGAGCCCCTTCTGGCTCTCCGTGGGCCTGCTGGCCGGCATCCCCGCGCAGGCCCTCGTGGGCGGCGTCGTGGTCCTGACGAATCTGAACCCGTGGTGGGTGGCCGGCCACTTCATCGTGTCCTCGATCATGGTGGCCGTGGCGACCCTGCTCGTGGTGCGCATCGCCGCCGAGCGCCGTGCCGGCCGGGCGGGGGTGCCCCTCGTGGACGGCGCCACCACCGGCCGGTCCCGTGCCGCCGCCTGGGCGGCGTTCGCGCTGACGTGGGCCGCCGTGTACCTGGGCACCGTGGTGACCGGCACGGGCCCGCACTCCGGCGACCCCGGCTCGCCGCGCCACGAGTTCGACCCGCTGCTGGTCACGCGTGCCCACGTGGTCCCGGTGTACCTGCTCCTGGCGGCCGCCCTGGTCCTGTTCTTCACGGTGCGCCGCGCGGCCGGCGCCTCCCGCCTGCAGCGCGCCGCCGTGCTGCGGCTCCTGCTCGCCCTCGTGTTCCAGGCCGCCGTGGGCTACACCCAGCACTTCACGGGCCTGCCGATCGGTGTGGTCCTGCTGCACATGCTCGGCTCGGCACTGCTCGTGGCGTCGGCGACGGAGGCCTGGGACCGGCAGGTCGCCCGCTACGTCACGGCCGGACCCGGTGCCGCGGTCGAGACCGCCACGCCCGCGCGCACCGTCGCTGCGGGCTGACACCCCGCGCACGCGAACGGCCCCGCACCGGCTGGTGCGGGGCCGTCGTCGTCTGCGTCCCGGGGAGCGCCCGGGGCGGACCCGAGGTCAGGCGCCGAAGTGCATCAGCGGCGCACCCACGAACGGGTCCACGGCCAGGGCGATGAACAGCAGCGTCAGATAGGTGATGGAGAGGTGGAAGACCTTCATGGCCTTGCGGTCCTCGAAGTCCTCGCGCTGGGCCTGCACCTGCAGCACGTGGGACTCCCAGATGAACCAGCCTCCGACGACGAGCGCGACCGCGGTGTAGACGATGCCGGCCCAGCCCATCGGCACGAGCAGGAGGGAGCACGCCACGGTGGCCCACGCGTAGAGCACGACCTGGTTGGAGACGTGGCGCGCGGAGGCGATGGCGCCGAGCATCGGCACGTCGGCCTGCTGGTAGTCGCGCTTGTACTTCATGGACAGCGGCCAGTAGTGCGGGGGCGTCCACAGGAAGACCACGAGGAACAGCACGATGGCCGGCCACTCGACGGTCCCGCGCACGGCCGCCCAGCCGATCAGCACGGGGAAGCAGCCGGCGATGCCGCCCCACACGATGTTCTGCTCCGTGCGGCGCTTGAGCACGAGCGAGTACACGACCACGTAGAAGAAGATGGCGGCCACACCCAGGCCGGCCGCCAGCCAGTTGGCGCCGAACCCGAGGATCAGGATGGACACGACCGTCTGCACCCACGCGAACACGAGGGCCTCGCGGGGGGTGACCTCGCCGGTGACGAGCGGCCGGTTCTCGGTGCGCTTCATGACCCGGTCGATGTCGCGGTCGATGTAGCAGTTGAAGGTGCCGGAGGCGCCGGCGGCGAGCGCACCGCCGACGAGCGTGGCGATCATGGTGAGCACGTCCGGGAAGCCGCGCTGCGCGAAGATCATGGTCGGCAGCGTGGTCACCAGCAGCAGCTCGATCACCCGGGGCTTCGTCAGCTCGACGTACGCCCGGACCTTGCGGCGCAGGGGCAGCGGGGACCGGTCGACGACGCCGGGCTCGGCGGCGGCGACGCGGGCGGCGGACGGCGACTCCAGGGAGGATGACATCTGCTTCTCACGGTGAGGGGACGGTGGGCGTGCCCGTCCCGGGGTTCGGATCGGCCACTCGGGCGGTCCGCCTGCGGTCAGGCCTTGACCCAGTCTACTCGTGTCAACGGCTGTTCGCCCGGGGGCGAAGCATGTCATGAGGCGCCCGGTCGGGCCCGCCCCGCCGTCGCGCGGCTAGGCTGGGACGACGGCCCCGCGCCGCGACGCCCCGGCGTCGGCCGGGGCCGCACCCCGACGCTCCCGATCCGCCAGGAGAGAACCCGTGACCGACGCCGCGCAGCCGTCCACCCCCCCGACCCTGGACCGGGTGGCCCCGGCCCGCGGGTTCGTCTACTCGGAGCAGGACCGCCGGATGGTGGACACGCTCAAGGCGCTCTCGGCGGACGCCGTGGAGAAGGCCGGGCACGGCCACCCCGGCACCGCGATCTCGCTGGCCCCCGTGGCGTGGCAGCTGTACCAGAACGTCATGCACCTGGACCCCACGGACGACCGCTGGGAGGGCCGGGATCGCTTCATCCTCTCCGCGGGCCACGCCTCGCTCATCCAGTACCTGCAGTTGTTCGCCGCGGGCGCCGGGCTCGAGATCGAGGACATCCAGGGGCTGCGCACCGAGGGATCCAGGACCCCGGGCCACCCGGAGTACGGCCACACCCACGGCGTCGAGGTGACCACGGGTCCGCTGGGCCAGGGCCTGGCGATGGGCGTCGGCTTCGCGTACGAGCAGCGCCGCGTGCGCGGGCTGATGGACCCCGACGCTGCCCCCGGCACCTCCCCGTTCGACCACCACGTGTTCGTGCTCGCCTCCGACGGGGACATCCAGGAGGGCGTCGCCGCCGAGGCCTCCTCGCTGGCCGGGCACCAGGAGCTCGGGAACCTGGTCGTCGTCTACGACGCGAACCGCATCTCGATCGAGGACGACACGGACATCGCGTTCACCGAGGACGTGGTCCGCCGCTACGAGGCCTACGGCTGGCACGTGCAGGAGGTCGACTGGACCAACGGCGCCCAGGGCCACGCCGTGACCGAGTACACGGAGGACGTGGAGGCCCTGTACGACGCCCTCGTCGCGGCCAAGGCCGAGACCGGCCGGCCCTCGCTGATCAAGCTGCGCACCGTGATCGGCTGGCCCTCCCCCACGAAGCAGAACACCGGCGGCATCCACGGCTCCAAGCTCGGCACGGACGAGGTCGCCGGCCTCAAGGAGAGCCTCGGGCTGGACCCGACCAAGACCTTCGACGTCGACCCCGAGCTCCTGGCCCGCGCCCGGTCCATCGCCGAGCGCTCGGCAGAGTACCGCCGCGGCTGGGAGGCGGCGTTCCAGGCCTGGCGCGAGGCGAACCCGGAGAACGCGCGGCTGTACGACCGACTGGCCGGACGAGAGCTGCCCGCTGGCTTCGCGGACGCGTTCCCGTCCTGGGACGCGGACGAGAAGGGCCTGGCCACGCGCGCGGCCTCCGGAGAGGTGCTCACGGCCCTCGCGCCGGTCATGCCCGAGCTCTGGGGCGGCTCGGCCGACCTCGCCGGGTCGAACAACACCACCATGAAGGGCGAGCCCTCCTTCATCCCGGCCCGCCGCTCCACCGCCACGTGGCAGGGCCACGAGTACGGCCGCACCCTGCACTTCGGCGTCCGCGAGTTCGCGGCCGGGGCGATCGTCAACGGCATCACGATCGGCGGCCTGACCCGTGCCTACATGGGCACGTTCCTGACGTTCTCCGACTACATGCGCCCCGCCGTCCGCCTGGCCGCCCTCATGGGCACCCCGAGCACGTACGTGTGGACGCACGACTCCATCGGCCTCGGCGAGGACGGCCCCACGCACCAGCCGGTGGAGCACCTGGCCGCCCTGCGGGCCATCCCCGGGCTCGACGTCGTCCGCCCGGCCGACGCCAACGAGACCGCGTGGGCGTGGCGGACGGTGCTCGAGCACCGGGACCGCCCGGCCGGACTCGTCCTGTCCCGGCAGAGCCTGCCCGTGCTCCCCCGGGACACGGACGGCTTCGCCCCCGCCTCGGGCGTGGCCCGCGGCGCCTACGTCCTCATCGACGCCACGGATGCCGACGGCGCGCCGACGCCGGCCCGCGCGCTGCTGATCGCGACCGGCTCCGAGGTCTCCGTGGCCGTGCGGGCCCGCGCGCTGCTGCAGGCCGACGGCGTCCCGACCCGCGTCGTCTCCGCCCCCTGCCTCGAGTGGTTCGCCGAGCAGGACGAGGCCTACCGGGCCGAGGTCCTGCCCGACGGCCCCGACGCCCCGGTCCGCGTCTCCGTCGAGGCCGGCATCGCGATGCCGTGGTTCGAGCACACGGTGACGGCCTCCTCCCCGGGCGCCCGCGTGAGCCTCGAGCACTACGGCGAGTCGGCCGACGGCGCCCGCCTGATGGAGAAGTACGGATTCACTGGCGAGCACGTCGCCGAGGTGACCCGCGGCCTCCTCTGAGGCCCGGCGCCCACGGCGCCCCGAGCACGTCCACCCCGAAGGGAAGGCACCCGCAGACCATGAGCACCCCGCAGAACCCGAACACCGCCGCGCTGGCCCAGGCCGGTGTGTCGATCTGGCTCGACGACCTCTCCCGCACGCGGCTGGACGAGGGCACGCTCGAAGAGCTGATCGCCACCCGCTCGGTCACCGGCGTCACCACGAACCCGTCCATCTTCGCGGTCGCCCTCGCGGACGCGGGCGCCTACCAGGGACAGCTGCGCGAACTCGCCGCGGCCGGCGCCTCGGTGGACGAGGCCGTCGTCGCCCTGACGACCGAGGACGTGCGCCGCGCCGCCGACGTGCTCGCGCCCGTCCACGAGCGCACCGGCGGGGCGGACGGCTTCGTCTCCCTTGAGGTCGATCCGCGCCTGGCCCGCGACGCCGCCGGCACCGTGGCGCAGGCCCGCGAGCTGGCGGCGGCCGTCGACCGTCCCAACCTCATGGTGAAGATCCCCGCGACCGTGGAGGGCCTGTCCGCCATCGCGGACGTGCTCGGCGCGGGCATCAGCGTGAACGTGACCCTGATCTTCTCCCTGCCCCGCTACCGCCGGGTGCTCAACGCCTGGCTCACCGGCCTGGAGAAGGCCCGGGCGAACGGGCACGACGTCCGCCGCCTCCACTCGGTGGCCTCCTTCTTCGTCTCCCGTGTGGACACGGAGGTCGACGCGCGGCTGCGCGCGATCGGCACCCCCGAGGCCGAGGCGCTGACCGGCCGGGCCGCCGTCGCCAACGCGCGCCTGGCCTACCGAGCCTTCGAGCAGGCCCTGGACTCGGAGCGCTGGCGCCTGCTCGAGGCGGCCGGCGCCCCCGTGCAGCGGCCCCTGTGGGCCTCCACCGGCGTCAAGGACCCCGCCCTGCCGGACACGCTGTACGTCACCGAACTCGTGGCACCGCACACCGTGACCACCCTGCCGGAGAAGACCCTCGAGGCGGTCGCCGACCACGGGGTGATTGCGGCGGACACCGTCACGGGCGCCTACGCCGAGGCCGATGCCCTGCTCGACGCGGTCGGCGCGGCAGGCGTGTCCTACCAGGACGTCGTGGACGTGCTGGAGACTGAGGGCCTGGAGAAGTTCGAGGCCGCGTGGGACGAGCTGCTCGGCTCGGTCCGCTCCGGGCTCGACGCCCATCGCTGACCGCACCCGCCCCCCGACCC
>NZ_JABFBB010000021.1:4590-73465 GCF_017168555.1 Micrococcus sp. KRD012 | reverse complement strand
CGCCACGCGCACGGAAGGACCCCCCATGAGCACCCTCGGCCTCACCGCCACCGGAGCCGCCCTCGAGGCGATCGACCGCCATCTGCCCGCCCTCCTCCAGGACCGCGTCGCCTCCCGCCTCGGGGCGCAGGACGCCGACCTGTGGGGGGCGCCGGCCCGCGACGAGGCCGCCAAGCGGCTCGGCTGGATCGACCTGTTCGAGGACTCCCGCGCCCTCGTCCCGCACATCGCCCAGCTGACCCGGGAGCTGCGCGCCGAGGGCGTGGACCGCGTGGTCCTGGCGGGCATGGGCGGCTCGTCCCTGGCCCCCGAGGTGATCGCGGCGACGGCCGGCGTCGAGCTCGAGGTCCTGGACTCCACGGACCCGCTCCAGGTCTCCCGCGCCCTCGAGCGCGACCTCGAGCGAACCGTGCTGGTGGTCTCCTCCAAGTCCGGCTCCACCGTGGAGACCGACTCGCAGCGCCGCGTCGTCGAGGCCGCGTTCCGCGACGCTGGGATCGACCCCCGCACCCGCCTGGTCGCCGTCACGGACCCGGGCTCACCGCTGCACGCCGCGTGCGAGTCCGCCGGCTGGCGCGCCGTCTTCACCGCGGACCCGACCGTGGGCGGGCGTTTCTCGGCCCTCACCGCGTTCGGCCTGGTCCCCACCGGCCTGGCCGGCGTGGACGTCGCGGCCCTGCTGGACGACGCGGAGGCCGTGCTCGACCTGCTGATCGCCGACGACGAGGACAACCCGGGCCTGCAGCTCGGCGCGGCCCTGGGCGGCACCCGCCCGCTGCGCGACAAGCTCGTCTTCGCCGACCACGGGTCCGGCATCGCCGGACTGCCGGCCTGGATCGAGCAGCTGATCGCCGAGTCCACGGGCAAGGACGGCACCGGGCTGCTGCCCGTCGTCGTCGCCCCCGGCGACCCCGAGACCGTGTGGGACGCCCCCGACCTGCTGCAGGTGCAGCTCGTCGGCGAGGACGACGTCGCGGCCCCGGGCCACGGCGTGCAGGTCGCCGGCTCGCTCGGCGCCCAGCTGCTGCTGTGGGAGGTGGCCACCGCGGTGGCCGGCCGCCTGCTCGGGATCAACCCCTTCGACCAGCCGGACGTGGAGGCCGCCAAGGCCGCCGCCCGCACCCTGCTGGACGGCCCCGCCGCCGAGCGGCCGGCCGACGGCGAGGTGGAGGGTGTCGAGGTCTCCGGCCCGGCGTCCGTGACCTCTGCCCCGGACCTGGCCGGCGTGCTGCGCGCCACGGCGGCACTGGTGCCCGAGGGCGGCTACCTGGCGGTCCACGCCTACCTCTCCCGTCATGACGCCGCCGAGCTCGAGGAGCTGCGCGCGGACCTGGCGGACCTGGTCGGCCGCCCGGTCACGTTCGGCTGGGGTCCGCGGTTCCTGCACTCCACCGGACAGTTCCACAAGGGCGGCCCGGCCGTCGGCGTGTTCCTGCAGATCACCGGCGACGCCGGCCTGGACCTCGAGGTGCCCGGCCGCCCGTTCTCCCTGGGCAGGCTCATCGCCGCGCAGGCAGCGGGCGACGCCCGGGTGCTGGGCGATCTCGGCCGCCCCGTGGTCACCCTGCACCTGCGCCGCCGCGACGCGGGCATCGAGGCCCTGAGGAGCGCCGTCCGTGGCCGGTGAGTCCCGGACCGCCCCCCGCAACCCGCTGCGCGACCCCCGTGACCGGCGCCTGACCCGCATCGCGGGCCCGTCGGCGCTCGTGCTGTTCGGCGTGACGGGCGACCTGGCGAAGAAGAAGCTCCTGCCGGCCATGTACGACCTGGCCCAACGCGGCCTGCTGCCGCCGGCGTTCTCCCTCGTCGGCTTCGGTCGCCGCAGCTGGTCCGACGAGGAGTTCGCCGACTACGTGCGCGCCGCCGTCGAGGCCTCCTCCCGGACCACGTTCGACGAGACCGTGTGGGACCAGTTCCAGGGCGGTCTGCGCTTCGTCTCCGGCGCGTTCGACGACGAGGCGGCCTACGTCCGTCTCGACGAGGTGCTCGCCGAGCTCGAGACCTCACGCGGCACGCGCGGGAACACGGCGTTCTACCTCTCCATCCCGCCGGACTGGTTCGAGGCCGTCTCCCGCCACCTGGCCGACCAGGGCCTGGCCGACCGGTCGCAGCCGGCCGAGGGCCCGTGGCGCCGCGTGGTCATCGAGAAGCCCTTCGGCCACGACCTGGCCAGCGCGCAGGAGCTCAATGCTGTGATCGAGCGCGTCTTCCCCTCGGACGCGGTGTTCCGCATCGACCACTACCTCGGCAAGGAGACGGTGCAGAACATCCTCGCGTTCCGGTTCGCCAACCGGATGTTCGAGCCGCTCTGGAACGCGGAGCACGTGGACCACGTCCAGATCACGATGGCCGAGGACATCGGCATCGGTGGACGGGCGAGCTACTACGACGGCGTGGGCGCGGCGCGCGACGTCATCCAGAACCACCTCCTGCAGCTGCTCGCGTTCACCGCGATGGAGGAGCCGATCTCGTTCGACGCGGACCATCTGCGCGCGGAGAAGGAGAAGGTCCTCGAGGCCGTGACCGTCCCGGACACGCCCGAGGGACTCGCGGCGGCCTCCGCCCGCGGCCAGTACACCTCCGGCTGGCAGGGCGGCGAGCGGGTCACGGGATTCCTCGACGAGGAGGGCTTCAACCCGGCGTCCGTCACGGAGACGTACGCCGCGCTCAAGGTGGGCATCCGCACGCGGCGCTGGCAGGGCGTGCCGTTCTACCTGCGGGCCGGCAAACGCCTCGGCCGGCGGGTGACGGAGATCGCCGTCGTCTTCAAGAAGCCCCCGCACCTGCTGTTCCCCGTCCACGACGGGGACGAGTTCGGGCAGAACATCATCGTCATCCGGGTGCAGCCGGACGAGGGCGTCACCATCCGCTTCGCGTCCAAGGTGCCCGGCACGCAGACCGAGATCCGCGACGTCACGATGGACTTCGGCTACGGCCACGCCTTCACCGAGGACTCCCCCGAGGCGTACGAGCGTCTCATCCTCGACGTGCTCCTCGGGGAGCCGCCGCTGTTCCCGCGCCAGGCCGAGGTGGAGCTGTCCTGGCGGATCGTGGACCCGTTCGAGGAGCACTGGGCGAGCCTGGGCACCCAGCCCGAGCCCTACGCCCCGGGCACGTGGGGACCGCCCTCGGCCGACGCCCTCATGGCCCGCGACGGACGAAGCTGGAGGCGCCCGTGAAGATCCGCATGCACGACACCACCACCTCCCAGGTGGCCAAGCGCATCACGCAGCTGCGCGAGAAGAGCGGGGTCGTGGCCCTCGGCCGCGTCCTCACGCTCGTGATCAGCACGGACGACGCCGGCATCGAGTCCGCCGTCCAGGCCGCCAACGCGGCCTCGCTCGAACACCCGTGCCGCATCGTCGTCCTGGCCCTGGGCGACCCCGCGGCCCCCACCCGCCTGGACGCCGAGATCCGGGTCGGGGGCGACGCCGGCGCCTCCGACGTCGTGGTGCTGTGGTGCGCCGGGGAGAACGCCCACGCCGACGAGTCGCTCGTCTCCGGGCTGCTCCTGCCCGATGCGCCCATCGTCGTGTGGTGGCCCGGGGTGCCACCCGGGGTCCCCTCGGCGACGGCGCTCGGTCGCCTGGCCCACCGCCGGATCACGGACACGGCCTCGGCGTCCGCGGCCGAGCCCGCCCTGTGGGCTCTGCGCGCGGGCCACCATGAGGGGGACACCGACCTGGCCTGGACGCGCCTGACGCTGTGGCGGATCCAGGTGGCCGGGATCTTCGACACGCTCGACGTGGCCACCCTGCGCTCGGTGACGGTGGACGGGGCGCCGGACTCCCCCAGCACCATGCTGCTCGCGGCGTGGCTCACCCTGACCCTGAAGGTGCCCGTGACGATCGCGCACTCGAAGGTCGGCCACGGGATCCGTGCGGTGCGCCTGCGGTGCACGGACGGGGACGTGGTGCTCTCCCGCTCGCAGTCGCAGGTGGCCCGGCTCTATCAGCAGGGCCGGCCGGTGCAGCGCATCTCCCTGCCACGCCGGACGATCCAGGACTGCCTGGCCGAGGAGCTGCGCCGCCTGGACCCGGACGAGGTCTTCGGCGCCGTGCTCCACCAGGGCCTGCCGCGCACGGACCTCTCCCCCGTGCAGGCCTCCGAACGCTGAGGGGCCCCCGGCGCCCCACCGGTCCGGGACGCGCGAACGCCCCGCACGGATCTTCCGTGCGGGGCGTTCGCGTCGGGGCCCGGCGGGGCGGCCTCAGGACTCCATGGTCAGACGCGGCAGGACGCCGAGCAGGGCGATCACGACACCCCAGGCGACCACGGAGCCGACGGTCAGGCGGGTGAGCAGACGCTGGGCGGAGCCCGAGGAGCTCATCGAGCTGGTCACGCCGCCGCCGAACATGTCCGAGACGCCGCCGCCGCGGCCCTTGTGCAGCAGGATGAGCAGCACGATGACCACGCTGAGCACGACCACGAGGATCTGCAGGGCCAGGGTCAGGACGTCCACGGGAGGGCTCCTCGGGTCGAGGTGCGGCCCCGGCGCGCGCCGGGGCCGTCACGGAGAATGCGGTCGGTCGGGCCGGACGGATCAGGCCTGGTCGAACCGGACGATCTTAGCAAACTCGTCCGCGTCGAGGCTGGCGCCGCCCACGAGGGCGCCGTCCACGTCTGGCTGCGCCAGCAGCGCCGGCGCGCTGGAGGACTTCACGGAGCCGCCGTAGAGGATCCGCAGTCCGGCGGCGACGTCGTCGCCGTGCAGTGCGGCCACGCGGGCGCGCAGGGCCGCGCACATCTGCTGCGCGTCCTCGGGGCCGGCGACCTCGCCCGTGCCGATCGCCCACACGGGCTCGTAGGCGACGACGACGCCGGCCACGTCCTGCGCCGACAGGCCCGCGATCGAGCCCTCCAGCTGGGCGAGCGTGTGCTCGACGTGCCGGCCGGCCTGGCGCACCTCCAGGCCCTCGCCCACGCAGATCACCGGGGTGAGGCCGTGGCGCAGGGCCGCGGCGGCCTTGCGCGCGACGAGCGCGTCGTCCTCCCCGTGGAGGGTGCGACGCTCGGAGTGGCCCACGATCGCGTAGCGGCACCCCAGCGCGGCCAGGAACGCGCCGGAGACGTCGCCCGTGTAGGCGCCGGCGTCCTCGGGCGAGAGGTCCTGCGCGCCGTAGGCGAGGTCCAGGCGGTCGCCGGTGACGAGCGTCTGCACGGCCCGCAGGCCCGTGAAGGGCGGGAACACCGCGACCTCCACGGCCTCCTGGTCATGGTCCGCGTCCGTGAGGAGCCACGTGAGGCGCTGCACCAGGGTGACGGCCTCGAGGTGGTCCAGGTTCATCTTCCAGTTGCCCGCGATCAGCGGCACGCGTGTGGTCTGCTCCGCCATGCTCACGCCCGCCCCTCGCCGGCCAGGGCGGTGACGCCCGGGAGCTCCTTGCCCTCGAGGTATTCGAGGGAGGCGCCGCCGCCGGTGGAGATGTGGCCGAACGCGTCGTCGGCGAAGCCGAGCGTGCGCACGGCCGCCGCGGAGTCGCCGCCGCCGACCACCGACAGGCCGCCGGCCGCGGAGGCCTCGGTGAGGGCCCGGGCCACCGCCCGGGTGCCCTCCGCGAAGGCCGGGAACTCGAACACGCCCATGGGGCCGTTCCAGAACACGGTCTGGGCGCCGCGGATCTGCTCCGCGAACGCCCGGGCCGTCTCGGGGCCGATGTCCAAGCCCATGGCGGACGCGCCGTGCGCGCCCGAGGTGAGGGCGTCCACGGCCAGGACCTCGTGCTCGGCGTCGGCCGCGAAGCCGGAGGCCATGACGATGTCCGTGGGGAGCACGATGCGGGCGGCCCCGGCCTCGGAGCGGCGCAGGTACTCGCGGACGGTGTCGAGCTGGTCCTCCTCGAGCAGGGAGGCGCCCACCTCGTGGCCCTGCGCCTTGAGGAACGTGAAGAGCATGCCGCCGCCGATCAGCAGCGTGTCGGCCTTGTCCAGCAGGTTGTCGATCACGGCCAGCTTGTCCGAGACCTTCGACCCGCCCAGCACGACGACGTAAGGCCGCTCCGGGGACTCGGTCAGACGGGTGAGCACCTCGAGCTCGGCGGCGACCAGCGGGCCCTGGTGGGCCGGCAGCTGTGCCGCGACGTCGAACACGGAGGCGTGCTTGCGGTGGACCGCGCCGAAGGCGTCGCCCACGTAGGCGCCGTCGTCGCCGGCCAGCGCCGCCATCTCGCCGGCCAGTGCGGCGCGCTCGGCGTCGTCCTTGGAGGTCTCGCGGGCGTCGAAGCGCACGTTCTCCAGCAACAGCACCTGGCCGTCCTGCAGGGCGGCGGCCTTCGCGCGCGCGTCGTCCCCGGTCACGTCCGCGGCCAGGGCGACGTCGGCGCCCAGCAGCTCGGCCATGCGCGCGGCGACCGGACGGAGGGAGTACGCGGGGTCCGGCTCACCCTTGGGGCGGCCCAGGTGGGCCATGACGATCACGCGCGCACCGGCCTCGGCCAGGTCCCGGATCGCGGGCAGCGAGGCCCGGATGCGGCCGTCGTCGGTGACGGTGTCCCCGTCCAGCGGGACGTTCAGGTCGGACCGGATGAGCACGGTGCGGCCGGCGACGCCGGCCTCGAGCAGATCGGTGAGGGTCGGTGCGGGCATGATGCCTCCTGGGGTGCCGGAGCGGGGTCGGTTCACGGTGCAGTCTAGGCGGACGGCCCGGGCCGACGGAGGAACCGTCGGCCCGGGCCGTCGGGCGCCGTGCGGGCTCAGAGCTTCGAGCCGATGAGGTCTGCGAAGTCCATGAGCTGGGAGGTGTAGCCGTACTCGTTGTCGTACCAGCCGATGATCTTCACGGTCTGGCCGATGGACTTGGTCAGCGGGGCGTCGAAGGTGCACGCCGCCGGGGAGGTGATGATGTCCGAGGACACGATCGGGTCCTCCGAGTAGACCAGGCGGCCCTGCAGCGGACCGGACTCCGCGGCCTTCTTAAACGCCGCGTTGATCTCCTCGACCTCCACGTGGCGCGTCAGCTCCACGGTCAGGTCGGTGGCCGAGCCGGTGATGGTGGGCACCCGCATGGCGAAGCCGTCGAGCTTGCCCTTCAGCTCCGGGATGACCTCGCCGATGGCCTTGGCCGCGCCCGTGGAGGTGGGCACCATGTTCTGGGCGGCGGCGCGCGCCCGACGGCGATCCTTCTTGTGCACGTTGTCGTGCAGGTTCTGGTCGCCGGTGTACGCGTGGATCGTGGTCATGATGCCGTCCACGATGCCGAACTCGTCGTTGAGGACCTTCGCCATCGGGGCCAGGCAGTTCGTGGTGCACGAGGCGTTCGAGACGATGTGCATCGTCTCCGCGTCGTAGGTGTGCTCGTTCACACCCATCACGAAGGTGCCGTCGACCTCCTTGGCGGGAGCGGAGATGAGGACCTTCTTGGCCCCGGCGTCGAGGTGGGCCTGCGCCTTGGGGCCGGTCGTGAAGATGCCGGTGCACTCGATGACCAGGTCCACGCCGAGCTCACCCCACGGCAGCTTCGTCGGGTCGGCCTCCTGGAAGAACGCGACGTCGCGGCCGTCGATGCGGAACCCCTTCTCGGTCCGCTCCAGCTCGCCCGGGTAGCGGCCCAGGATGGTGTCGTACTGGGTCAGCCAGAACAGGTCCTCGGGGTCGGCGAGGTCGTTCACCGCGACCAGCTCGAGGTTCTCGTGGCCGCGGTCCCTGAGCACGCGCACGATGTTGCGTCCGATGCGGCCGTAGCCGTTGATGGCGATCTTGGTCATGGTGGTCTCTCTCGTTAGTTCGCGTTGCGTGGTCCCCGTGGCGGTGGGTCCGGGGCGGTACGGTCGAGCGGTCGCGCCCGGTCCGGGCGCGCGGTGGGGACAGGGCCGGAGCGCCGAGCCCCTCCCCGCATCGGGGCGCTGACGTCGTGGGGCCACGACGTCAGCGCCCCGGTGCGCGGTGTGGATCAGGCCGGGAGGATCAGGCCGGAGGCGCCGGCGCGGGCGGCCTCGAAGCGGGCCTGCACGTCGGCCCAGTTCACGATGTTCCAGATCGCCTTGACGTAGTCCGCCTTGACGTTCTGGTAGTCGAGGTAGAAGGCGTGCTCCCACATGTCCAGCTGGAACAGCGGGATGGTGGCGACCGGCACGCCGTTCTGCTGGTCGTAGAACTGCTCGATCACCAGGTTGCCGCCGATGGGCTCGTAGGCCAGCACGGCCCAGCCGGAGCCCTGGATGCCGAGGGCGGCGGCGGTGAAGTGGGCCTGGAACTGGTCGAACGAGCCGAAGTACTCGTCGATGGCGGCGGCCAGCTCGCCGGTCGGCTTGTCGCCGCCCTCCGGCGAGAGGTTCTTCCAGAAGATCGAGTGGTTCGTGTGCCCGCCCAGGTTGAAGGCGAGGTCCTTCGACAGCTGGTTCACGGAGCCGAAGTCGCCGGCCTCACGCGCGGCGGCCAGCTTCTCCAGGGCGGTGTTCGCGCCCTTGACGTACGTGGCGTGGTGCTTGGAGTGGTGCAGCTCCATGATGCGGGCCGAGATGTGCGGCTCCAGCGCGGCGTAGTCGTAGTCCAGCTCCGGAAGGGTGTATTCGGTCATGCTTCCTCCTTGGTCAGGCGAGGCTGCGGGCAGGACGCCCTCGGCCTCCACCTCGGGCAACCTCGCGTCTCGGCGGCGTATTCCGTCCGTCTCCATTGTGATCGGGGGCGGAGCGCCGGGGCCAGATCCCGTCGACGGTGATCCCGCGCTCAGCCTTCGGAGGCCGCGTCCGTCCCGGGGATGCCCCGCTCGGCGGCCCGCTTGTCCGCCATGGCCAGTAGCCGGCGGATGCGCCCGGCGACGGCGTCCTTGGTCATCGGCGGGTCCGCGAGGCGGCCGAGCTCGTCGAGGGAGGCCTGCTTGTGCTCGAGGCGCAGCCGTCCCGCGTAGCGAAGGTGGTCGGGCACCTCGTCCCCGAGGATCTCGAGGGCCCGCTCCACCTTCGCCCCGGCCGTGACAGCGGCCTGGGCGGAACGGCGCAGGTTGGCGTCGTCGAAGTTCGCCAGGCGGTTGGCGGTGGCCCGGACCTCTTTGCGCTCGCGCCGCTCGCGCCAGAGGGTCGCGGTCTGCTCCGCGCCGACGGCGGCGAGCAGCGTGGCGATCGCCTCGCCGTCGCGGACCACGACGCGGTCCGACTGACGCACCTCGCGCGCCTTCGCCGCCACGCGGAGCCGACGCGCGGCCCCCACCAGCGCGAGCGCGGCCTCCGGGCCCGGCGTGGTCACCTCGAGGGCCGCCGAGCGGCCGGGCTCGGTGAGGGAGCCGTGGGCCAGCAGGGCCCCGCGCCACACGGCGGCGGTGGCCGCCGTCGTCCCGCTGACGAGGACCGGCGCGAGGCCACGCACGGGCCGTCCCCGCTGGTCGATGAGCCCGGTCTGCCGGGCGAGGTCCTCTCCCCCGCGCACGACCCGGAGCACGTACCGCTGACCACGGCGCAGGTTGCCGCCGGAGACCACCACGATCTCCGGGGCCAGGCCGTACAGCTCGGTGATGGCGGCGCGCAGGCGGCGCGCACTGGCGCCGTGGTCCAGTTCAACCTCCACGACGACGCGGCCGGCCACGAGGTGCAACCCCCCGGCGAACCGCAGCATCGCCGCGGTCTCCGCCCGCCGCTCCGGGGTCGCGGCGACCGGCACACGGGCCAGCTCCTCCTTGAGGGTCATGGTCAGCGCCATGCTCGTGCTCCTTCTCGGCGAGGTGCGCGCGTCAGTGGGTCATCGCCTCGTCGATCGCGACGGCCAGGCGCAGCGGGTCGTGGACCTGGGGATCCTGGGCACTGCTCACTCTACTGAACGCCACGCGCGCGCCCATCCGGGCCGCCTCGGCCTCCACCGCCGCCCGGTCGGTGACCGCGTCCACGTCGGCGATCACCACGTCCAGCCGGAGGTCCGGCGCATAGGAGCGCAGCACCTTGAGGTGGTCGGCGTGGGTGAGGCCGGTGGTCTCCTGGTCTCCCGTGCGCAGGTTCAGCACCATGAGGCGCCGGGCGGTGGTGGCGGCGAGGGCCGCGCGCACGTCCGGCATCAGCAGGTGCGGCAGCACCGACGTGTACAGCGAGCCGGGTCCGAGCACCACCCAGTCGGCCAGCTCGATCGCCGAGAGCGCCTCCGGGGTGGCGGGGGCGTCGGACGGGCTCAGGCGGACGTCGGTGACGCGCCCCTCGAACGCGGCGACCGCGAGGGCCACCTGGCCCTCCACGCATCGGGTGCGCAGGCGGCCGTCCGGGCCGGCGCTGAGCACGTCCCCGCCGATGGTCAGCGGCACCCGCGAGACCGGCAGGACCTCACCGTGCGCCCGCAGCAGGGCGCCGGCCCAGCGCAGCCCGTCCACCGGGTCGCCCAGCAGCTCCCAGAGGGCGACGATCAGGAGGTTCCCGAGCGCGTGGTTGTCCAGGGTGGCCTGGTCGGCGGGCACCTCGGTGGAGCGGAAGCGGTGCTGCATGACGTGGGCCCAGGTCCGACCCCAGTCGGTGTCGTCGCACAGGGCGGCCAGCGCCATGCGGAGGTCGCCGGGCGGCAGCACCGCCATCTCCCGGCGGATGGTGCCGGAGGAGCCACCGTCGTCCGCCACCGTGACGATGGCCGTGAGGTGCCCGGCCACGTGCCGCAGGGCCGCGAGGGACGCGGAGAGGCCGTGGCCGCCGCCGAGGGCGGTGACGCGGGCCGTGGGGCGGGACATGCCCGCACCCACCCCGCGCCCTTCCGAACCCATCCCGGGCGGCAGGGGCAGTTGGCCGGTGAGCGGGGACGTCATTCGCGCCCCATGTCCCGGTGCTGGACGTGCACCGTGACGTGGGGCACCTGGGCCAGGCGCCGGGCCAGCTCCTCGGCGACGGCCACGGAGCGGTGCTTGCCGCCCGTGCAGCCGATGGCGAGCGTAGCGTAGTGCTTGTTCTCCCGCCGGTAGCCCTCGAACACCGGCCCCAGCATGGCGACGTACGTGCGCAGGAAGTCCTCGACACCGGGGCGGGAGAGCACGTAGTCCGCGACCGCGGCCTCCGTGCCCGTGTGCGGACGCAGCGCCGGCACCCAGTGGGGGTTGGGGATGAAGCGCATGTCCGCCACGAAGTTCGCGTCCGCCGGGACGCCGTACTTGAACCCGAAGCTCATGATGGTCAGGCGCAGCGTGACGGGGCCGGACTCCGAGAACAGCTCGGTGATCTCCGTGGCCAGGCCGTGCACGTTCAGCTCGGTGGTGTCCACCACGACGTCGGCACGCGCCTTGAGCGGCTCGACGACGTCCCGCTCCGCGCGGATGCCGTCCAGCAGCCGGGCGTTGCCCTGCATCGGGTGGGGGCGGCGGCCGGCCTCGAAGCGTTGCAGGAGGACGTGGTCCTCCGCATCGAGGAACACGGTGCGATACTCCACTCCGCTGTTGGCCAGGTGCTGCAGGGCGGCGTACAGCTCCTCGAAGTAGGAGCGCGAGCGCACGTCCACCACGATCGCCAGGCGCGGGAACGCCTCCGGCGAGCGGGCGATGAGCTCGGCCAGCGTGCCGAACAGGGCCGGCGGCATGTTCTCCACCACGTCCCAGCCGTGGTCCTCGAGCGCGTGCGCGGCGGTGGTCCGTCCGGCGCCGGACATCCCGGCGATCACGAGCACCTCGGATGTCGGCGGCTTCTCCGGCTGGAGGGTCTCCTCGGTCATGACTCCACTGTATCCGCGGGCGTGTCGGCCGTGAGCGCCGTGTGGACGGCCTCGGCCAGCCGCGGCCCGATGCCGGCGACCTCGGTCAGCCGGTCCACGCCGGCGGCCCGGATCTCGGCGACGGAGCCGAAGTGGTTCAGCAGCGCGGTGCGCTTGGCCGGGCCCAGGCCCGGGATCCCGTCCAGGGCGGAGACGGTCATCGCCTTGGACCGCCGGCTGCGGTGGCCCGCGATCGCGAACCGGTGCGACTCGTCACGGATGCGCTGGAGCAGGTACAGGCCCTCCGAGGTGCGCGGCAGGACCACCGGGAACTCGTCGCCCGGCAGCCACACCTCCTCGAGCCGCTTGGCCAGCCCGACCACGGGCAGGTCGTCCAGGCCCAGCTCCGCGAGGACCGCCGCGGCCGCGGCCACCTGGGGCGGGCCGCCGTCGACCACCACGAGCGAGGGCGGGTACGCGAAGCGGCGCCCCGCCTCCTGATCGCCCCCCTCGACCTGACCGGAGAGCGGGGCGCCCTCCGCGCGCTCCTTGGCCAGGCGGGCGAAGCGGCGCCGCAGGACGTCGCGCAGGGACGCCGTGTCGTCCCGGGCGGCCTCCCCCGTGACGTTGAAGCGGCGGTAGTCCTTCTTCTTCGGCAGCCCGTCCTCCATGACGACCATCGAGCCGACCACGTTGGTGCCCTGGGAGTGGGAGATGTCGTAGCACTCGATGCGCAGCAGGGGCTCGGTGATCTCCAGGGCTTCCTGCAGCTCCCGCAGGGCGGCGGAGCGGGTGGTGAGGTCCCCGGACCGCCGCGACTTGTGCAGCTTGAGGGCCATCTCCGCGTTCTCCCGGACGGTCTCCATGAGGTCCGCCTTCGAGCCCCGCCGGGGCACGCGCACGGCGACCCGGGACCCGCGCAGGCCCGAGAGCCACTCGGTGAGCTGTGCGGCGTCGTCGGGCTCGACCGGGACGAGGATCTCGTGCGGGATGCGCTCCGGCCCCTCGAGGTCGCCGTAGACCTGCTGGAGCAGGTGCGCGACCATCTCCGGCTCGGCGACGTCCTCCACGCGCTCCATGACCCAGCCGCGCTGGCCGCGGATGCGTCCCTGCCGGACGTGGAACACCTGCACCGCGACCTCCAGCTCGTCCGCGTGCAGGGCGAAGATGTCCGCCTCCGTGTTCTCCGGCAGCACCACGGCGTTGCGCTCGAACACGCGGCGCAGCGCGGCGATGTCGTCCCGCAGCCGGGCCGCGTCCTCGTAGCGCAGCTCCTCGACGGCACGGGCCATGGCCTTCTCCAGCTCGCGGATGAACCGGTTCGCGTCCCCGGCCATGAAGTCGCAGAAGTCCTGGGCCAGCGCGCGATGGTCCGCCGGGCTGATCCGGCCCACGCAGGGCGCCGAGCACTTGCCGATGTAGCCGAGCAGGCACGGCCGGTCCTGGGCGCGGGCCCGCTTGAACACGCCGGCCGAGCACGTGCGGACCGGGAAGACGCGCAGCATCAGGTCCACGGTCTCGCGGATCGCCTTGGCCGGGTGGAACGGGCCGAAGTACTTCACGCCGGGCTTCCGGTCGCCGCGCATCACCTGGACGCGCGGGAACTGCTCGTTCATGGTCACGGCCAGGTACGGGTACGACTTGTCGTCCCGGTACATGATGTTGAACCGGGGGCGGTACTCCTTGATCCACGTGTACTCGAGCTGGAGCGCCTCCAGCTCGGAGCCGACGACGGTCCACTCGACCGCGGCCGCCGTGAACACCATGGTCCGGGTCTTGGTGGCCAGCCGGGCGGGGTCCTGGAAATAGGAGCTCAGGCGGGCGCGCAGGTTCTTCGCCTTGCCGACGTAGACGACGCGTCCGTCCGCGTCGCGGAAGCGGTAGACGCCGGGCGACGTGGAGATCTCGCCCGGAGCCGGGCGGTAGGAGGCCGGATCAGCCACGGGCACCCGGGGCGGCGTTGTAGGCGTCCACGCGCTCCTGCCCCGAGAGCGCGCCGATGGCGTCCATGATCGCCGCCGTCGCGTCGCGGCGCTGCGGCAGGGTGTGTCGACGCCCGGGGTGGCCGAAGTCCAGGGGCGCGCCCACGCGCACGGAGAACCGGTGGGGACGGAAGCCGTTCGTGTCCGGCGGCTGGAGGTGCTGCGTGCCGACGAGGCCCACGGGCACCACGGGTGCGCCCGTGGCCAGGGCCAGCCAGGCCGCACCGGTGCGGCCGCGGTAGAGGCGGCCGTCGCGGCTGCGGGTGCCCTCCGGGTAGATGCCGACGCCCTGGCCGGACTCGAGCAGGCCCACGAGGGACTCGAGCGCGGCCACGGAGGCGGCCTGCTCGCCCCGGCGGACGGGGACGGAGCCCACGGACTCGAAGAACCGCCGCCGGACGCGGCCCCGCAGGCCCGTGCCCGTGAAGTACTCCTCCTTGGCGAAGAAGTGGACCGGGCGGGGGGCGAGGGCCTGGAGGATCACCGAGTCGACGAAGGACAGGTGGTTGGAGGCCATGACGAAGGGGCCCCGCGCAGGGACGTGCTCCATGCCGACGACCTCGGGGCGGCAGGTGAGCCGCAGGAGCGCGGCGGCGCTCCTGCGCACGGGCTCCGACGTCGCCATGGCTCTCCTTCGTCCGCGTCCTGCGTGGGCGGGGTCCATGCTACGCGAGCAGTTCCGCGAGGAACCGGCCCGTGTGGCTCTCCGCGACGTGTGCGACCTCCTCCGGCGTGCCCGCGGCCACGATCGTGCCGCCCCCGGAGCCGCCCTCGGGGCCGAGGTCGATCACGTGGTCGGCACTCTTGATGACGTCGAGGTTGTGCTCGATGGTGAGCACCGTGTTGCCCTTGTCCACGAGGGACTGGAGCACGTGCAGGAGCTTGCGGATGTCGTCGAAGTGCAGCCCCGTGGTCGGCTCGTCCAGCACGTAGATGGTGCGGCCGTTGGAGCGCTTCTGGAGCTCGGCCGCCAGCTTCACGCGCTGGGCCTCGCCGCCCGAGAGCGTGGTGGCGGGCTGGCCCAGGCGGACGTAGCCCAGACCGACGTCGACGAGCGTGTCCAGGTACCGCGAGATGCGGGTGTACGCGCTGAAGAAGTCCGCGGCCTCCTCGATCGGCATGTCGAGGACCTCGGCGATGTTCTTGCCCTTGTAGGTGACCTCGAGCGTCTCCCGGTTGTACCGGGCCCCGTGGCACACCTCGCACGGCACGTAGACGTCCGGCAGGAAGTTCATCTCGATCTTCAGCGTGCCGTCCCCCGCGCACGCCTCGCAGCGCCCGCCCTTGATGTTGAAGGAGAACCGGCCCTGCTGGTAGCCCCGGACCTTCGCCTCGGGGGTCTCTGCGAAGAGCTTGCGGATCGCGTCGAACACGCCGGTGTAGGTGGCGGGGTTGGAGCGCGGCGTGCGCCCGATGGGGCTCTGGTCCACGTGGACCACCTTGTCCAGGTGCTCGAGCCCCTCCACGGACCGGTGCCGGCCGGGCACGAGCTTGGCGCCGTTGAGCCGGTTGGCCAGGACCTTGTAGAGGATCTCGTTGATCAGCGTGGACTTGCCCGAGCCGGACACACCCGTCACGGCCGTGAGGACCCCGAGCGGGACCTCCACCGAGACGTCCTTCAGGTTGTTCTCCTGGGCGCCGCGGACCGTCAGCACGCGCCCCTTCTCCGGGACGCGACGCCGCTCCGGCACCGCGATGGAGCGGCGCCCGGAGAGGTAGTCGCCGGTGACGGACCGCGTGTTCGCCTTGAGATCCGCCAGGGAGCCCGAGTGCACGACCTCGCCCCCGTGCTCGCCCGCGCGAGGACCGATGTCCACGATCCAGTCCGCCTCGGCGATCGTGTCCTCGTCGTGCTCGACGACGATGAGGGTGTTGCCGAGGTCCCGCAGGCGCAGGAGGGTCTCGATGAGGCGGCGGTTGTCCCGCTGGTGCAGGCCGATGGACGGCTCGTCGAGCACGTAGAGGACGCCGACCAGCCCGGAGCCGATCTGCGTGGCCAGGCGGATGCGCTGGGCCTCGCCTCCAGAGAGGGTGCCGGCCGGCCGCTCCAGGTTGAGGTACTCCAGGCCGACGTCCAGCAGGAACGCCAGCCGGGCCAGGATCTCCTTGAGCACCTGGTCCGCGATCTGCCGCTCCCGGTCCGTCAGCCGCAGCCCCGAGAAGAACTCCATGGCCTCCCGCATGGGCAGGCGGGTGGCGTCCGCGATGGACAGGCCGCCCACGAGCACGTTCAGGACCGTGGGGTTGAGGCGGGCCCCGTGGCACGCCGGGCACGGGATCTCCCGCATGAACGACTCGTAGCGCTCGCGGGCGCCGTCCGACTCGGTCTCCCCGTGCTTGCGCATCACGTAGGGGATGACGCCCTCGAAGCCCGTGGTGTAGCGGCGCTCGCGGCCGAACCGGTTGCGGAACGTCACCTCCACCTTGAAGTCCTTGCCGTGCAGGACGGCGTCGCGCTCCGCCTCCGTCAGGTCCTTCCACGGGGTGTCCAGGGAGAAGCCCATCTCCTTGCCCAGCCCGCCGAGCACGCGCAGCCAGTAGTCCGAGGTGGACTTGCCGAGCGACCACGGCACGACGGCGCCCTCGCGCAGGGACAGCTCGTCGTTGGCGACGACGAGGTCCGGGTCCACCTGCAGACGGGAGCCGATGCCGGTGCACTCGGGGCACGCGCCGAACGGGTTGTTGAAGGAGAACGAGCGCGGCTCGATCTCGTCCACGGTCTGCTCGTGCCCGTTGGGGCAGGAGAGCTTCTCGGAGAACGAGCGGTACCGGGGGTTGCCCTCGGCGTCCCGCCCGCCGAACTCCGCGGTGTTCTTCCTGCCCTTCTCGGCGACCGGCTCCACGTCCACGAACTCGGCCACGACGAGGCCGTCCGCCAGCTTCAGGGCGGTCTCCACCGAGTCGGTGAGGCGCTGGCGGATGCCCTCCTTCATGGCGAGGCGGTCCACGACGACGGCGATGGTGTGCTTGACCTGCTTCTTCAGCACGGGCGGGTCCGAGAGCTGGACGGTCTCCCCGTCCACGACGGCGCGGGCGAAGCCCTGCGTGGACAGGTCCTTGAACAGGTCCACGAACTCGCCCTTGCGGCCGCGGACCACGGGCGCGAGCACCTGGAAGCGGGTGCGCTCGGGCAGCTCCTCGAGCTGGTCCACGATCTGCTGCGGGGTCTGCCGGCTCACCGGCTCGCCGCACTGCGGGCAGTGCGGCACCCCGACACGCGCCCAGAGCAGGCGCATGTAGTCGTAGATCTCGGTGATGGTCCCCACCGTGGAGCGCGGGTTGCGGTTGGTCGACTTCTGGTCGATGGACACGGCCGGGGACAGGCCCTCGATGAAGTCCACGTCCGGCTTGTCCACCCGGCCCAGGAACATGCGGGCGTAGGAGGAGAGCGACTCGACGTAGCGTCGCTGGCCCTCGGCGAAGATCGTGTCGAAGGCCAGGGAGGACTTGCCCGAGCCGGACAGACCCGTGAACACGACCATGGCGTCCCGCGGGAAGCTGACGTCCACGTCCTTCAGGTTGTGCTCGCGGGCGCCCTGGACGACGATGCGGTCCCGCTCGCCCGAGCGCGCGCCGCCGGGGCCGGAGGCGAGGCCGCCGGGGTGGGCCTCGACGGCGGAGGAGACGGTGGTGGAGGAGTTCTTGGGCACGCGGCCAGCATAGGGGCGGGTACGGACACGACACCGGGGTCTCGCCTGTGGGCGAACCCACCGCGGGCCGGGCCCGCCCTGGCGCCTCACCGCCCCGTCCGTACACTGTTGCGCATGCCCGAGACCGCCCGGAACCGCCTCCTGCACGATCTGCCCGCCGCCACGGTGCGCACCTGCTCCGTGTCGGAGATGGACAACAACGTGTACCTGCTCACCTCCAAGACCACGGGGGCGCAGGTGCTGATCGACGCCGCCGCCGAGGCCGAGGCCATCCGCGACCTCATCGCCTCGGCCGCGGACGACACCCCGTGCGAGCCGCGCCTCGAGATGATCGTCACCACGCATCGACACTGGGACCACGTGCGCGCGTTGCCGGCGCTGGCCTCCCTGACCGGGGCCCGCACGGCGGCCGGCGAGGACGACGCCGACGCGATCGCCGAGGCCACGGGGGTCGCCCCCGACGTGCGCCTGCGCCACGGGGACACCGTGGGGGCGGACGGGCTCCGGCTCGAGGTGGTGGCCCTGCGCGGCCACACGCCCGGGTCCATCGCGCTGGTGTGCCGCCCCGAGGCGGACGAGCCGGCCGTGCTCTTCACCGGCGACTCCCTCTTCCCGGGCGGGGTGGGCAACACCGAGGGCGACGACGGCCGGTTCCGTCAGCTGTTCACGGACGTGAGCGATCGGATCTTCGACGCGTTCGACGACGACGTGGTGGTCCACCCCGGCCACGGCGCCTCCACGACCCTGGGCGCCGAGCGCCCCCACCTGCCGGAGTGGGCCGAGCGCGGCTGGTGACGGTGCGCCCGGGCGGTCCCGGGCCCAGCGTCAGGCCGGCTTCTGCCCCGCCATGAACAGGCGCCGGGCCGGGAAGATCGTGACCGGGCCGCCGTCGTCGGCCGTGACACCGGGCACCGGCGGGTACGCCTCGCGCATGGCGGCGCGGTACCGGTCCACGAACGCCTCGAGCAGCCCGGCGCCCTCGGCGGCGCCCTCCTCGGCGTCCCAGCGGGCCAGGGCCTGCAGGCTCGGTCGCAGGGCCGCGCCGGAGGTCCACCGGAACACCGGGTCCTCGCCCGTCAGCACCTGCTGGTACTCCGTCTCCCAGACGACCGGGGACCACCCCGCCTCGAGGAATAGCCGCGTGTACTCCTCGGGCGGCGCCACGGTGCGGGTCGTCGCCACCCCGTGCAGCGGCTCGGAGAAGGCCGGGTCCTCCGCCAGCGCCACGATCGCCGCGTGGGAGGGCTGCTCGTAGGGCCGCGGGATCTGCGCCGCGAACCACGCCCCCGGCGTGAGGTCCCCGAGCCAGCGCCGGATCAGGCGACGGTGCGTCGGGATCCACTGGAGCATCGCGTTGGACACCACGACGTCCGTCGCCCCCGACGGGCGCCACTGCGAGGCGTCGACCGCCTCGAAGCGCAGGTTGGCGGGGGCGCCCGTGCGGGCCGCCTGCTCCCGGGCCCGCTCCAGCATGGCGGGCGAGTCGTCCAGACCGATCACCTCGGCGTCCGGCCAGCGCTCGGCCAGCGTCCGGGTCAGGGTCCCCGGGCCGCAGCCCAGGTCCACCACGACGCGCGGGGCCTCGGCGCGCACGCGCCCCACCAGGTCGTGGAAGGGGCGGGCGCGGTGTTCGGCGAAGCCCTCGTACTGCGCGGGATCCCAGGTGAACCCCCCGCCCTGTCGGCCGGTCACGTCCCCCACGACGGCGTCGGTGTCCGGGTGCGGGCTCTCGGGCGCGATCTGACTCATGGCGGCACCGTATCGCGCGGAGCGGCCGATACCCTGGGGGCGATGACTTCTGCCGCCACGAACCCGCCCTCGCTGACCGACCGCATCGACGCGCTCCCGCCGGCCCCGGACGCCGACGACGTCTTCGGGGCCTTCGCGGCCTGGACCGAGGACCGCGGGATCTCGCTCTACCCCGCCCAGGAGGAGGCCGCCCTCGAGCTGGTCCAGGGCCGGCACGTGATCCTGGCGACGCCCACCGGCTCCGGCAAGTCCCTGGTGGCGCTGGCCGCGCACGCCGACGCGCTCGCCCACGACGCCGTCTCCTACTACACGGCGCCGATCAAGGCGCTCGTCTCGGAGAAGTTCTTCGCGCTGGTGGACGTGTTCGGCGCGGAGAACGTGGGCATGGTCACGGGTGACTCCACCGTCAACGGTGACGCGCCGATCATCTGCTGCACGGCCGAGATCCTCGCCAACCGCGCGCTGCGCGAGGGCTCGGGCATGGAGATCGGCACCGTGGTGATGGACGAGTTCCACTACTACGCGGACCCTTCCCGCGGCTGGGCCTGGCAGGTGCCCCTCCTCGAGCTGCCGCAGGCCCGGTTCCTGCTGATGTCGGCCACCCTCGGCGACACGACCCGCCTCGAGGCGGACCTGACCGAGCGCACCGGGCGCGAGGTCGCCGTCGTCGCCCACGCGCAGCGCCCCATCCCGCTGACGTTCGAGTGGTCCGAGGTGCCGCTGCAGGAGAAGGTCGAGGAGCTCGTGGGCACCCACCAGGCACCGGTGTACATCGTGCACTTCTCGCAGCTGGACGCCGTGGAGACGGCCCAGGGTCTGTCCTCGATCTCGGTGACGTCCAGGGAGGAGAAGGAGGCGATCGCCGCGCGGATCGCCGGCTTCCGCTTCTCCGCGGGCTTCGGGCACACCCTGAACCGCCTCGTCCGGGCGGGCATCGGCGTGCACCACGCGGGCATGCTGCCCAAGTACCGCCGCCTCGTGGAGAAGCTGGCCCAGGACGGGCTGCTCAAGGTCATCTGCGGCACGGACACGCTGGGCGTCGGGATCAACGTGCCGATCCGCACCGTGCTGCTCACCGCGCTCTCCAAGTTCGACGGCGAGAAGACCCGCCTGCTCCAGGCCCGCGAGTTCCACCAGATCGCCGGCCGGGCGGGCCGGGCCGGCTTCGACACCTCCGGCACCGTGGTGGTCCAGGCCCCCGAGCACGTGATCGAGAACAAGGCGGCCGAGCGCAAGGCCGCGGCGAAGTTCGCGAACGTCAAGGACGAGGCCGAGCGGGCCAAGCGCATGAAGCAGTCCGTGAAGTCCGGCAAGCGCAAGACCCCGCCGGCCGGCTTCGTCTCGTGGGGGCCGGCGACGTTCGAGCGCCTCGTCTCCGCCGAGCCGGAGCCGCTGGTCTCCCGCATGCGGATCACGCACTCCATGCTGCTGAACATCCTCGACCGGCCCGGCGACCCGGTGATCGCGGTCCGGCGCCTGCTGCGCGGCACCCACGAGACCCCGGCCCGCCAGGCGGTGCTCATGCGCCGCGCGCTCGGGATCTTCCGGGAGCTGCTGGCCACGGGCGTCGTCGAGCGTCTGCCCGAGCCGGACGCCGAGGGCCGCACCGTGGACCTCACGGTGGACCTGCAGCCGGACTTCGCGCTCAACCAGCCGCTCTCCCCCTTCGCCCTCGCCGCGCTCGACCTGCTGGACCCGGCCGATCCCGACCACGCGCTCGACGTGGTCTCCGTGATCGAGGCGACCCTCGACCCGCCGCGCCAGGTGCTCTCCGCCCAGGTCAAGCACGCCAAGGGCGAGGCCGTGGCCGCCATGAAGGCCGAGGGCATGGACTACAACGACCGCATGCGGGCCCTCGACGAGATCACCCACCCGCGGCCGCTGGCCGAGCTCCTCGAGCAGCAGTTCGAGCTCTACCGGCAGGACGCCCCGTGGCTCGCGGAGTTCGAGCTGACCCCCAAGTCCGTGGTGCGCGACATGTTCGAGCGGGCCATGGGCTTCGGCGACTACGTGCGGTTCTACGGGATCGCCCGGTCCGAGGGCGTGCTGCTGCGCTACCTCACGGACGCGGTCAAGGCGCTGCGCCACACGGTGCCCGAGGCGGCCCGCACCGAGGATCTCCAGGTGCTGCTGGACTGGCTCGACGAGATGGTGAAGCAGACCGACTCGTCCCTCCTGGAGGAGTGGGAGGACCTGGTGGCCGGGGACATCGACGAGCTGCGCCGGGACATGGAGGCGCTCGAGCCGCCGGCGCCGCCTCGCCTGACGGACAACGAGCCCGTGTTCCGGGTGATGGTCCGCAACGCGATGTTCCAGCGGGTGCGCCTGTTCGGCGACGAGCGGGACGAGGCGCTCGCGCGCCTGTCCGGCGAGCTGTCCGCCGACGACTGGGCCGACGCCCTCGACGCCTACTTCGACGACCACGAGGACATCGACGACGGCCCCGCCGCGCGCGGCCCCGAGCTGTTCCGCGTGGCCGCGGCCCCCGACGTCGCCGCCCCGCTGGAGCTGGCCGGCCCGCGCTGGTGGGCGGTGCGGCAGGTCCTGAAGGACCCGGACGGGGACCTGGACCACGGGATCAACGCCGTGGTCGACCTGGACGCCTCCGACGAGGCGGGCCATCCCGTGATCCGGGTGGTCTCCGTGGGCGCGCCCGAGTCCGGGTGGGGCCTGTGAGCGCCGGGGACGCTCGGGCGGCAGGACGGCCCGTGGCGGGCGACCCGCGCGGCTTCGCTCCCCTCGAGCCGGCCCGCCACCGCGTGGGCGAGCGCACCGAGCTCTACGACGGCACCGTCACGGTGGACCACTGGTTCTCGGTGCCGATCGACCACGCGCTGGGCCTCGCCGAGGCCGAGGCGCAGGACGCGGCGGGCACCGGCGTCGGGCCGCACGGGCGCGGCACGCTGACCGTCTTCGCCCGCGAGATCCGGGCGAAGGACGACCCCGAGGGCGAGCGCCCCTGGGCCCTGTACCTCCAGGGTGGCCCCGGCAGTGCCGGGCCCCGCCCGGCGCGCCTGAGCGGCTGGCTCGGCGCGCTGGCCGAGAGCCACCGCGTGCTGCTGCTGGACCAGCGCGGCACGGGGCGTTCGACCCCGGCCACTGTGGCGACCCTGACCGCCCCGGGCGCCTTCGCCACGGACGAGGCGCGCGCCGAGCACCTGGTGCACCTGCGGGCGCCCTCGATCGTGCGGGACGCCGAGATGCTGCGCCTCGCCCTCGGCGCCGGGCCGTGGACCACACTGGGCCAGAGCTTCGGCGGGTTCTGCACGCTGAGCTACCTCTCCTTCCACCCCGAGGGCCTGCAGCGCAGCCTGGTGACCGGCGGCCTCGCCCCGCTCACCGGCCACGCCGACCGGGTCTACCGGGCCACCTACGCCCGGATGCGGGCCCGCGCCGAGGAGTTCTTCGACCGGCACCCGGCCGACCGCGACGCGTGGGCGGAGGCCGTGGGGCTGATCCGCGCCGCCGAGGACGCGGGCGCCCCGATCCCCCTGCCCGGCGGCGGGCCGCTCACCGTGGGACGGGCCCAGGCCCTGGGCATGCTGCTGGGCGGCAACACCCGCGTGGACCGCCTGCACTGGGTCCTCGCCGAGGCCGTGGACCGCACCGGGCCCGCGCCGCGCCTGTCCGAGACGTTCCTGGCCGCCGTCGCCGACCAGGACGACCGCCTCGTCAACCCGCTCTACACCGTGCTGCACGAGGCGATCTACGCGCAGCCGGCGGACCTGGCCGGCGGCCGGGCGGACACCGGCTGGTCGGCGTCCCGGATGCTCGCCGAGCACCCGGACTTCGACCCGGAGGCGACCACGGTCCCGCTGCCCACGGGCGAACACGTCATGCCCTGGTCCGTCGAGGTCGACCCCCGGCTGCGGCCCCTGGCCGGCACGGCGCGGCTGCTCGCCGAGCGCACGCAGTGGGGCCCGCTCTACGACGTGGCCTCCCTGGCGCAGAACACCGTCCCCGTGGCCGCCGCCGTCTACGCGGACGACGTGTACGTGGACCGGGACCTCTCGATCGAGACCGCGCGGCGCGTCCGCGGCCTGCGGGTGTGGGAGACCGGCGCCTTCCACCACGACGGCATCGCCGACGACGGGCCGGCGATCCTCGACCGGCTCCTGGCGATGACCGCGCCGGACGGCGCCGGGACGACGACGGCCCCCGACCCGGTCGACTGACCGGCCCGGGGGCCCGGGCGCCGGCGGAGGGCTCCCCGGCGCCGTGATCGGCTCAGACGGTGGGCCCGTCCTGCCGCACGATCTGCTCGGAGACCCCGCGCGCGTCGTCGTCACGGGGATCGGCGAGCCGGGTCTCGTGGGCCGTGCGGATGATGGCCGACCACGCGTCCTTGTGCTCGAGCAGCTGGTCGCGCCAGCGCTGGTCCACGGCCTCGGCCCGGGCCGTCCAGCGATCCATCAGGGCGGCGGCGCGCTCGCGCTCGGCCGGGTCGGCGTCCTCGGGCAGCTTCGAGTACCGGTACGAGTACTTCTCGGCGTTCTGCAGCGCCCGCAGGGCCTGGCCCTTCGGCGAGGCCAGGGAGATCGCCACGGTGATCGCCAGGATCACGACGACGACCACGAGGGACAGCGTCGTGGGGATCTCGACGACGGGCACGTTCTCGCCGCCGTTGATGAACGGCAGGTTGTTCTCGTGCAGGGCGTGCAGGATCAGCTTCACGCCGATGAACGCCAGCAGCGCGGAGAGCCCGTAGGCCAGGTAGACGAGGCGGTCGAGCAGGCCGTCGATCAGGAAGTACAGCTGGCGCAGGCCCATGAGCGAGAACGCCGTGGCGGTGAAGACGATGTACGCCTCCTGGGTCACGCCGAAGATCGCGGGGATGGAGTCGAAGGCGAAGAGGATGTCCGTGGCGCCGATCGCGATCATCACGAGGAGCATCGGCGTCATGAGGCGCTTGCCGTCCACCGTCGTGAAGAGGCGGTCGCCGTCGAACTGCTCGGAGGCGGGCAGGAACCGCTTGACGAGGCGGACCATCACGTTGTCCGCCTCGTCCTGGGCGCCCTCGGCGTCGCCGGACATCTCGCCCTTGAGCTGGCCGCCGGCGATGATCAGCAGGAACAGGCCGAAGAGGTAGAACACGTCCGACCACGCGGCGATGACGGCGGCGCCCAGCAGGATGAACAAGGTGCGCGAGATCAGCGCGAACGTGATGCCGAACAGCAGCACCTTCTGCTGGTAGTCGCGGGGCACGCGGAAGCTGGCCATGATGACCAGGAAGACGAACAGGTTGTCGACGCTGAGCGCCTTCTCCAGCAGGTAGCCGGTGTAGTACTCGACCGCGTGCTGGGTGTCGCCGAAGGCGAAGAACACGAGGCCGAAGATGAGCGCGAGGCCGACGTAGACGCCGGACCAGATCGCGGCCTCCCGGATCGTCGGCGTGTGCGCCTTGCGGACATGGGCGAAGTAGTCGAATGCGAGGAGGCCGACGATCAGCGCGATCGTCAGGCCCCAGGTCAGGCCGTTGATTTCCACGGGTCACCTCTCGGCGTCAGGGGTCGGGACGGTGCCGCAAGTCTCTCCGCCCGCCGCGACCGCGGCCCGGGCCCCTGTGTCCGGCCGGCGGCGCGCTCTCGGCGGCCGCGGCGTGCTGACGTCCACAGTGTTCGGGATACTCCCCTACGTCGCCGGTCAGTCTACCCGGTCGCACGACGACGCCCCGACCCGCGGCGGGCGGAGCGGGGCGTCGTCGGGCCCGCTGGTGCGGGCCGCGGGTCAGCGACGCCACGGTGGCCAGCACCAGGGTGCCGACGATGACGCCGAGGGAGACGAACGTGGAGATCTCCGGGACGGCTGTCACCGGGTGGCCGCCGTTGATGAAGGGCAGCTCGTTCTCGTGCAGGGCGTGGAAGACGAGCTTGACGCCGATGAAGGCGAGGATGAACGCGAGCCCGTGCTTGAGGAACACGAGACGGTCCATGAGCCCGCCCAGCAGGAAGTAGAGCTGGCGCAGGCCCATGAGGGCGAAGATGTTGGCGGTCAGGACGATGAACCAGTTCTGGGTGAGGCCGAAGATCGCCGGGATGGAGTCCACCGCGAACATCACGTCCGTCAGGCCGATCGTGATGAACACGACCACCATGGGGGTGAACATGCGCCGGCCGTCCACGG
Source organism: Micrococcus sp. KRD012 (assembly GCF_017168555.1). Taxonomy (NCBI): domain Bacteria; kingdom Bacillati; phylum Actinomycetota; class Actinomycetes; order Micrococcales; family Micrococcaceae; genus Micrococcus; species Micrococcus sp. KRD012. The sequence continues at coordinate 48,381 of NZ_JABFBB010000021.1, read as the reverse complement.
TGGTGCGCAGTCGGTTGCCGTCGTAGTCGGGGGCCACGTTGAGGCGGCGGGTCAGGCGGGCCACGACGCCCGGCTCGGACTCCTCGTCCTCGCCGTCGTCCTTGAGCTGCTGCCAGGCGGTCCAGAGCAGGAAGGCGCCGAAGATGTAGAACACCCACGTCAGGTGCTCGATGGCGACGGCGCCGACCGCGATGAACACCGCGCGGGCGATCAGCGTGATGATGATGCCCACCATCAGCACCTCCTGCTGGTAGCGGCGGGGCACCTGGAACGTGGCCATGATGATGAGGAACACGAACAGGTCGTCCACGCTGAGGCTGTACTCGGTGACCCAGCCGGCGAGGAACTCGGTGCCGTGCTGTGCATCGCCCAGGGCGAAGAGCAGCCCCGCGAAGACCAGCGCCAGCGCCACGTAGAACCCGATCCACAGGCCGGCCTCCTACATGGAGGGCTCGTGGGGGCGGCGCGCGACGTACAGCAGGTCGAGCAGGAGGATGACGCCGAGGACCACAAGGGTCGTGATCTCGAAGACGGGACTGAGCACGTCCATGGAGGGGTTCCTTTCGTGGGGGCCGCGCCAGTGTAGACGGGTGCGGTCCCGCGCGCGGACGCGGGTGGGCCCGGTCTCAGGCTGCGCCGGGAGCGGTCAGGCCCAGGGCGAGCCAGACGACGACGGCACCGGCGGCGGCCAGGCCCCAACTGGCGAGGGAGCCGATGAGGAACTCCTCCGCGCGCGAGCCGGCGCCGCGGTCCGCCGAGATCTCCGGGAAGCGCACGATGCCCTTGGCCGCCATCAGGGCCGCGATCACCGGATAGGCCTGCGCGAGCCCCAGGACGACCATGAGCAGTCGCTCCATGGGCCCGATGTAGCGACCGCCGCGCAGGCCGTCGGCCGCGGGGTCCGTGGGCGCGGCGGACGGCACGGTCGTGGGCTCCGCCGCGGGGTCCTCCGCCTCCTCGTCGCCTCCGTCGGCGGGCCGGCCCGCCAGGGCGAGGACCGCGCGGGTGACCCGGTTGCCGGTCTCGGTCAGGGCCAGCGCCACCGCCAACAGCGTGAGGGCCGGGGGCGCGGAGCGCAGGCCCGCGGGCGCCAGGGTCGACTCGAGCACGGCCACCAGGCCGACCACGGCCACCACCGCGACCACCCCGAGCGGCCGGTCCGGGTGCAGCCACGTCCAGCCCATCAGCAGGCCGAGGGACACCAGGCCGCCGCCCACCGCGACGGCCACGCCGGTCGGCGCCAGCACGGCCACCAGCACCGCGGCGAGGACGGCGGCCACGGCCGCGCCGGCCCGGGCGAGCCACCGCCGCCGTGGGGCGGGCCAGGCGCCGGGCAGGACGGCGTCGAGCAGGTCGTGCAGCCCCAGGGCGAGCAGTGCGAGGGCGGTCACGGCGCGACCTCCGTCGCCGCAGCGGCGAGCTCGGCGTCCAGCTCGAGCAGCCGGCCGATCCCGGACCGCGCGACGGTCTGCGACACCGCGGACTGCGTGATCCGCTCCGCCCGTGCGGCCTCCGCCTGGGTCGCCCCGCCCAGCAGGGCTGCGGCGATCCGGCGTTCGCGGGCCTTGAGCCGGCCGAGGACGTGGTCGCGCAGCAGGGCGAGCCCGTCCACGGCGGCGGTGAGGGACGGGTCCGCGGCACGGAAGGCGGTCGCGGCGCCGGCGGCCCGCTCGTGCGCGTGCTCGACGGCCTCGCGGGCCCGATACCAGGCCGTGCCGTCCTCGATGCCGTCTCCGCCGGCGTCCAGGGCCCGCCGCTGCCCCAGGCCGATCCCGAAGCGCAGGTCGAGGCCCGGGGGCAGGGCGAGCGTGACGCGGACGGTCAGCCGGAGCGCGTCCGGCCAGGTGCGGTGCAGCGCCTGGAACTCGTCGCCGACGCTGGCCCAGGCGGGGCGCAGCGGCGGGACGTCCTGTTCCGCGGCCGCGAAGGCGGCCAGGATCTGCTCCTGCGCGCGCTCCCGGTCCGGGAGGGCGCGGGAGCCGACGATGTCCGCGATCACGGCCGCGACCGGGGGTGCTGCGCTCATGGCGTCACACTATCACTGATATGACGACATTCATCAGTGTTTTCATAACACCCTGGGTCGGCATCATGCCGGGTGGTCACTGCTCCCGCTTCATCTGCCGCAGCTCCTTCTTGAGCTCGCCGACCTCGTCGCGCAGGCGGGCGGCGAGCTCGAACTGCAGGTCCGCCGCCGCCTGGTGCATCTGCTTCGACATCTGCTCGATCAGATCGGCCAGGTCCTTGGCGGGCAGCGACGCCGGGTCCACCGCCGGAGCCTCGGTGCCCTCCCCTGTGGTCGCGTCCCGGTCCAGCGAGCTGAGGCCTCGGTGGCCCATGCCGAAGTCGAACCCGGACTTCACGCCGCCCATGCCCTTGAGGAAGTCGGCGGTGTCCGCGTCCTCCCGGGCCAGCTGGTCCGTGATGTCCGCGATGCGCTTGCGCAGCGGCTGGGGGTCGATCCCGTGCTCCTCGTTGTACGCGATCTGCACGGCCCGGCGCCGCTCGGTCTCCTCGATCGCCCGCCGCATGGAGTCCGTGACGTTGTCGGCGTACATGTGGACCTCGCCGGAGACGTTGCGGGCGGCGCGGCCGATGGTCTGGATGAGGGAGGTGGTGGAGCGCAGGAACCCCTCCTTGTCCGCGTCCAGGATCGCCACGAGCGAGACCTCGGGCAGGTCCAGGCCCTCGCGCAGCAGGTTGATGCCCACCAGCACGTCGAAGGTGCCCTTGCGCAGCTCCCGCAGCAGCTCCACGCGGCGCAGCGTGTCCACATCCGAGTGGAGGTACTCGACCTTCACCCCCGCCTCGAGCAGGTAGTCCGTGAGGTCCTCGGCCATGCGCTTGGTCAGCGTGGTCACCAGGACGCGCTCGTCCTTGGCCGTGCGCACCCGGATCTGCTCGAGCAGGTCGTCGATCTGGCCCTCGGTCGGCTTGACCACCACCTGCGGGTCCACCAGCCCGGTGGGCCGGATGATCTGCTCGACGTAGCCGTCCGCCTGGCCGAGCTCGTAGGCGCCCGGCGTCGCGGAGAGGTACACGGTCTGCCCGATCCGTTCGAGGAACTCATCCCACTTCAGCGGGCGGTTGTCCATGGCCGAGGGCAGGCGGAAGCCGTGCTCCACGAGGGTGCGCTTGCGGGACATGTCCCCCTCGTACATCGCGCCGATCTGCGGGATGGTCACGTGGGACTCGTCCACCACGAGCAGGAAGTCGTCCGGGAAGTAGTCCAGCAGGCAGTGCGGGGCGGAGCCGGCGGGACGGCCGTCGATGTGGCGCGAGTAGTTCTCGATGCCGTTGCAGTAGCCCATCTGCTGCATCATCTCGAGGTCGTACGTGGTGCGCATGCGCAGCCGCTGCGCCTCGAGGAGCCTGTCCTGGGACTCCAGCTCCTGCAGCCGCTCCCGCAGCTCGTCCTCGATGGTGGTGATCGCCCGGCCCATGCGCTCGTCGCCGGCCACGTAGTGCGAGGCCGGGAAGATGTACATCTCCTCCTCCTCGCGCACCACCTGGCCGGTGAGCGGGTGCAGGGTCTGGATGGACTCGATCTCGTCCCCGAAGAACTCGATGCGCACCGCGAGCTCCTCGTACATGGGGATGATCTCCACGGTGTCCCCCCGCACCCGGAAGGTGCCGCGGTGGAAGTCGACGTCGTTGCGCACGTACTGCATCTGCACGAACCGCCGCAGGAGCACGTCCCGGTCCATCTCCGCACCGCGGCGCAGGGTGACCATCTGCTCGATGTACTCCTCGGGCGTGCCGAGGCCGTAGATGCAGGAGACGGTGGCCACCACGATCACGTCCCGCCGGGTCAGCAGCGCGTTCGTGGCCGAGTGGCGCAGCCGCTCGACCTCCTCGTTGATGGAGGAGTCCTTCTCGATGAAGGTGTCCGTCTGCGGGACGTACGCCTCGGGCTGGTAGTAGTCGTAGTAGGAGACGAAGTACTCGACCGCGTTGTTGGGCAGCAGCTCGCGGAACTCGTTGGCCAGCTGCGCCGCGAGCGTCTTGTTCTGCACCATCACCAGCGTGGGCCGCTGGAGGCGCTCGACGAGCCACGCCGTCGTCGCCGACTTGCCCGTGCCGGTGGCGCCCATCAGGACGACGTCCTTCTCCCCCGCCTCCACGCGCTCGGCGAGCTCGGCGATGGCCTTCGGCTGGTCACCGGAGGGCTGGTAGGGGGAGATGACCTCGAACGGGGCGACGACGCGGTTGATCTTCTGGGCCAGGCTCATGGCAGAACCCTACGTCGCGCCCCGGACACCCCGGCGGTCAGTCCGCCGAGGGCTCAGCCGCGCCGGGGGCGAGGAACCGGTCCCACACCTGGTTCGCCACGGACGCGAGCCGCTCGAGGTCGGCGTCGTTGACGATGACCACGTCCGCGACGGCGCGCCGCTGCTCGTCCGTGGCCTGGGCCGCGATCCGCGCCTCGGCGTCCGCGCGGCTCATGCCGCGGTCCTCCACCATCCGGCGCAGGCGCTCCTCGAGCGGGGCCTCCACCACGATCACGAGGTCGAACGCGTCCGCCTGCCCGGTCTCCACCAGCAGCGGCACGTCCTGGACCACGACGGCGTCCGGCCCGGCCTCGGCGACGATGCGCCGGGCCGCAGCCCGGATCCGGGGGTGCACGATGCGGTTCAGGCGCTGTCGGGCGCCCTCGTCCCCGAAGACGATGCGGGCCATCTCGACGCGGTCGAGCTCACCGTCCGCGGTGATGACGCGGTCCCCGAACTCGTCCTGGACGGCGGCCAGCCCGTCGGTGCCCTTCTCGAGGACCAGCCGGGCGAGGGCGTCCGAGTCCACCAGGAGCGCGCCACGCTCCTGCAGGACACGGGCCACCGCGGACTTGCCGGCGGCGATCCCGCCGGTCAGGCCCACATGGACGCGCGGCCGTTCGGCCACCGGGTCGGTCTCGGTCATACGCGCTCTCCTCGGGCGGCCTCGAGCTGAGGCTGGATCTTGGCCTCCCAGTATGCCCGGACGGCCTCCTGCAGGTCCTCGAGCGAGCCGTCGTTCTCGATCACGGTGTCCGCGATCTCGGCCCGCTCCTCGTCCGCCGCCTCCTCGTCGATGAAGGCCCAGGCCCGCTCGCGGGTCATGTCGTGGGACTCCATGAGCCGGGCGACGCGCACCTCGGCGGGAGCGGAGACGGCCAGCACCTGGTCGAAGTCCTGTCCGGAGCCGGTCTCGGCCAGCAGGGCCAGGTCGACCACCAGCACGGAGTCCTCGCCGATCTCGCGGGCCCGGCGGTTCGCCTCGTCGCGCACCGCCGGGGAGACGATCTCGTACATGCGCGTCCGGGCGGTCGAGCTCTCGGTGGTGAGCCGGTTGAGGGTGCGCGCGTCCAGGGTGCCGTCCGCGCGGACGATGTCCTCGCCGAAGACCGAGCGGAGCTCCTCGAGCACGGGGTTGCCGGGCACGAGGATCTCCCCCATCAGGTCGTCGAACTCCACGACGACGGCGCCCAGCCGCTCGAGCTCCGCGCCGACCTCGGTGCGGCCCGCGGCGATGCCGCCGGTCAGGCCGACGGTGACGAGGGCCTTGGCCGCGTCGATGCGCTGCTGGTGCCACGTCTTCGGGGTGTGCGTGTCGTTCTCCGGCTCGGTGCCGACCTCGAACTCGGGGCGGATCACGAAGTCCGAGACGTCCACGCCGTCCTCGGTGGCGCGGCGGCGGTACTCCTCGACCGGCAGCACCTGCTTCCACTGGCGGGTCCGCATGGGCCGCGCGGCACCCGCGTCCTCGCGCAGGGCCTGCAGCAGCAGTGCGGCCTGCGTGACGGTGATGAGCAGGATGGGCAGGCCGATCACGATGATGACCTCCTGCAGCGCCGCCAGGCCGTTCTCGCCCGCGGTGAGGATGATGGCCGCGCAGACCGCGCCGATGGACACGGCCCAGAACACGGACTGGCGGCGGGGCGCCGCATCCTCGTGGCCGTTGGCCATCGCGTCCATCACGAGCGCACCCGAGTCGATCGAGGTGATGAAGAACAGCGTGATGACCACGAGCGCCACGACCGCGGCCACCGTGTAGAGCGGCATGCCCTGCAGGTGCTGGAACAGGGCGGCCTGGACGTTGCCGTCGGTGACGATCGTCTGCGTGAGGTCGCCGCCCTGGCCCGGCGCCGGCGCGGTGGCGCGGTCCGACTGGAACGCGGAGTAGCCGTAGATGCCCATCCAGATGATGACGAACGCCGTGGGCAGGCCCAGGCCGGCCACGATGAAGGAGCGGATGGTGCGGCCGCGCGAGATGCGGGCGAAGAACATCCCCACGAAGGGCGCCCACGTGACGGTCCAGGCCCAGTAGAAGACGGTCCAGTCACCGGACCACTGGCCCGAGTTGTACGTGTCGTTGTAGGTGGAGAGCACGGGCAGCATGGAGGCGTACTCGCCGATCGCCTGCACGGTGCCGCGGATGACGTCCATGCTGGAGACGGCCCACATCAGGACGTACACGAGCAGGGCGATCGCCAGCAGGATGTTGGCGTAGGACAGCCGCTTGACGCCCTTGTCCATGCCGACCAGCACGGAGGCCGTGCCCACGGCGGTGACGACGGCCAGGATGAGCGCCTGGACCCAGCCGGCCACGGGGGTGCCCAGCACGTAGTTCATGCCCGCGTTGATCTGCAGGGCGCCCAGGCCCACGGACACGCCGAGGCCGAACACGGTGGAGACCACGGCGATGATGTCGATCGTCTTGCCGATGGGGCCGTGGATGCGATCGCCGAGGAGGGGCTGGAAGGCGGAGGACACGCGCGGGGGCAGCTTGCGCTTGTACGTGAAGTAGCCGAAGCACAGGCCCGGGACGAGCAGGATCGCCCACATGTGGATGCCGAAGTGGAAGTTCGCGATCGCCATGGCCTCCGAGGCCGCGCGGTCGGAGAACGGCTCCGTCCCCGCCATGGGCGGGTTGGCGTAGTGGTTCATCGGCTCCGCGATGCCCCAGAACATCAGCACCGCGCCGACGCCGGCGGCGAACATCATGCCGAACCAGGTCAGGCCGGAGTACTCCGGCACCGCGTCGTCGTCGCCGAGCTTGACCCGGCCGTACCGGGTCACGGCGAGGATGAACAGGAACGCCACCAGCAGGGTCAGGCTGAGGGTGTAGATCCAGCCGACGTCGTAGCGCAGCCAGCTCGAGACCACGCCGAAGGCCGCCTGGACCGTGCCAGGGAACAGGCCCATCGCGGCGGTGAAGAGCACGACCGCGGCGGCCGAGCCGAAGAAGATCGCCGGACTCGTGCGGAGCCCCAACGTGTCGTGCAGGCGAGTGAGCGGGGAAGTCATGAGTCTCCCGGGACAGGGTCGTGGGAGGCCCGCGGCGGCACGCGTGCTCGCTCACCGGTGGGCCGGTGCCGGGTGGCACGGTCTTCCACTGTACCGAAGCTCACGTCCGGGCTCGACGGCGTGCCCGTCCTCGGCCAGCCCCTAGGGTGGGGTCATGCCCGATCCCGCCCCCGCCCCGACCGCGCGCTGCACGGTCCTGCCGGCGTCCGCCCGCGACCCCGACGGCTGGCTGGAACGGGAGGTGGAGATCCGCCGCAGCCGCTTCCTCACCTACCTCGGGCGCGTCGAGGACGAGGCGCAGGCGCGCGAGATGGTCGCCGTCCTGCGGCGCCGGCACCACGACGCGCGGCACGTGTGCAGCGCGTTCGTCCTCGGCCCCGCCCGGGACCGGATGCGCTCCAGCGACGACGGCGAGCCCGCCGGCACGGCCGGCGTCCCCATGCTCGAGGCCGTCCTCCAGCGCGAGACCGCGCCGGGCCGGACCGACCTGACGGACGTGTGCGCCGTCGTCGTGCGCTGGTTCGGGGGGATCAAGCTGGGCGCCGGGGGCCTGGTGCGCGCCTACTCGGACTCGGTGTCCGGGGCACTCGACGCCGCCCCGCTGCGCACCCGCTCCCGGCTGGCCCTGCTCGCGGTGGAGGCGCCCCACACCGACGCCGGCCGGTGGGAGAACGAGCTGCGCGCGGCGGGCGTGTCCGTGCTGGAGGCGAGCTACGGCGCCGCGGGGGTCCGCCTGACGGTCGGCGTGCCGGACACCGAGGAGGCCCGCGCGGCGTTCGCGGCGCGGCTCGCGGACGTCACGGCCGGCGCGGGGCATGCGGAGCGGATCGGAGAGGACTGGGTGGACCATGAGTGAGCCGTTGCCCCGGGGGGTCACCCCCGATGTCGCCCGTGGCGGGCTGCCGGACGACCTCACCGCGGGCGTGGACTTCGCGGCGCTGGATCGGTGGCCGCTGCCGACCGAGCCCGACCGCCAGGCCCACGACGCGGCGGACCTGCTCCTGCTCGACACCCTGGCCGGGTGGATCGCGAGCGGGCACGTCCCCGGCCCGGTGGCCGTCCTGGAGGACCGGCACGGCGCGCTGACCCTGCCCCTGCTCACGGCCGGCCACGACGTCCGGATCCACCAGGACGACGCCTCCGCCGAGCGCTCGCTGGACGCGAACCTCGCCGCGTGGCGCGCCGCCGGTCGCCTCGGCGGGGAGACGGGCGAGCTCGAGCGAACGGCCACGCCTGAGGAGGCGGCCCGGGGCGCCCGGACGGTCCTGCTGCCGCTGCCCCGCTCGCTCGACGAGCTCGACCGGCTGTCCCGGATCGTCGCAGCCGTGGCCGACCCCGGCGTGGTCCTGCTGGCCGGCGGCCGCGACAAGCACATGAGTCCGCGCATGAACGCGGTGCTCGGCGCGGCGTTCGAGGACGTCGTCGCCGGACGGGGCCGCCGCAAGGCGCGCGTGCTCACGGCCCGGGGCCCGCGTCCCGGCGTGACCCCCCGGCCACCGGAGGAGGCCGACCGCGACGTCCCCGGCGTGGGGAGCCTGCATCTGGTGGCCCACGCCGGCGCCTTCGGTGGTGCCGCCGCCGACCCGGGCTCCCGTCTGCTGCTCGCCTCGCTCGCCGACGACCCGCGCCCGCCGGGGCGCGTCGTGGACCTGGGCTGCGGCAACGGGCTGCTCTCGGTCGGGGCAGCGCGGCTGTGGCCGCACGTCACCGTGGTGGCCACCGACCAGTCCGCCGTGGCGGTGGCCTCGACGCTGGCCACGGCCCGTGCGAACCGCGTGGCGGACCGCGTCCGGGCCGTGCGCGACGACGCGCTGGCCACGTGGCCGGACGGGACGGAGGAGTGCGTGCTCCTGAATCCCCCGTTCCACGACGGCAACGCCGTGGACCCCTCCGTGGCCCACCGGCTGGTGGCGGCCGCGGCGCGGGTGCTGGAGCCGGGCGGCCGGCTGTGGTGCGTCTGGAACTCGCACCTGCGGTACCGGTCGGTGCTGGAGGACCTCGTCGGGCCGACCCGGCAGACGGCGCGCGACCGCACGTTCACCGTGACGGTCTCCGAGCGCCGCTGAGCGCGGCCGCCGGGCCCCGTCCGCTCCCCCGCGGCCGGTCCCCCGGGACGCGACGACGCCCCGCCCCTCCGGAGGGAGGGACGGGGCGTCGGGTGCTCGGCGCGGACCGTCAGGGACGGCCACGCACCGCGGCGATCAGTTGCCGGTGAGCTTCTCGCGCAGGGCGGCGAGGGCCTCGTCGGAGGCCAGGGTGCCTCCGTCCGAGGACGGGGCCTCGGAGGAGTAGGACGAGCCGCCCAGGCCCGCACCGGCGTCGGCGCCGGCGGTGGCCTCCTCCTGGAGGGAGCGGCGCACCTGCTCCTTGTGGGCCTCCCAGCGGGCCTGAGCGTCGGCGTACTGCTGCTCCCAGGCGGCGCGCTCGGTCTCGAAGCCCTCCATCCACTCGTTGGTCTCGACGTCGAAGCCCTCGGGGTACTTGTAGTTGCCCTCCTCGTCGTACTCCGCGGCCATGCCGTAGAGCGCCGGGTCGAACTCGGTGCCCTCGGGGTCCACGCCCTCGTTGGCCTGCTTGAGGGACAGGGAGATGCGGCGACGCTCGAGGTCGATGTCGATGACCTTGACGAACAGCTCGTCGTTGACCGACACGACCTGCTCGGCGGTGTCGATGTGGCGCGAGGCCAGCTCCGAGATGTGCACGAGGCCCTCGATGCCGTCCTCCACGCGGACGAACGCACCGAACGGCACGAGCTTGGTGACCTTGCCCGGCACGACCTGGCCGAGGGCGTGGGTGCGGGCGAAGAGCTGCCACGGGTCCTCCTGGGTCGCCTTCAGCGACAGGGAGACACGCTCGCGGTCCATGTCCACCTCGAGGACCTCGACGGTGACCTCCTGGCCCACCTCGACGACCTCGGACGGGTGGTCGATGTGCTTCCAGGACAGCTCGGAGACGTGCACGAGGCCGTCCACGCCGCCCAGGTCCACGAAGGCGCCGAAGTTGACGATGGAGGACACGGTGCCGTTGCGGACCTGGCCCTTCTCCAGCTTGTGGAGGAAGTTGGAGCGGACCTCGGACTGGGTCTGCTCGAGCCAGGCGCGGCGGGACAGGACCACGTTGTTGCGGTTCTTGTCCAGCTCGATGATCTTCGCCTCGAGCTTCTGGCCGATGTAGGGGGCCAGGTCGCGCACGCGGCGCATCTCCACGAGGGAGGCCGGGAGGAAGCCGCGCAGGCCGATGTCGAGGATGAGGCCGCCCTTGACCACCTCGATGACGGTGCCCTCGACGACGCCGTCCTCCTCCTTGATCTTCTCGATGTCGCCCCAGGCGCGCTCGTACTGGGCGCGCTTCTTCGAGAGGATCAGGCGACCCTCCTTGTCCTCCTTGGTGAGGACCAGGGCCTCGACGGTGTCGCCCACGGCCACGACCTCGTCCGGGTCCACGTCGTGCTTGATGGACAGCTCGCGGGACGGGATGACGCCCTCGGTCTTGTAGCCGATGTCGAGCAGGACCTCGTCGCGGTCCACCTTGACGACGGTGCCCTCGACGAGGTCGCCATCGTTGAAGTACTTGATGGTCGCGTCGATGGCGGCGAGCAGGTCCTCGGCAGAGCCGATGTCGTTGATGGCGACCTGCGGGGCGTTGGAAGTGGTGGTCATGTAGGAGGGACTCCGTTGGGATCGGGGGTCACGTCGGGATCGATGCCGCCGGTGGGCGGCATCCGGGCACCAGAGGGGCCCCACCCGGCGTGGGTCGTGATGGACATGTATCAAACGCGCACGAATGTGCTCGTCCAGCGTATCAGAAGCCGACGAGGGTGTGCAGGGGTCGGCTGGGTCGCACAAGCCCGTCGAACGCCTCCGCCGCGCCGGCCCGCAGCTCCGCCACGACACCGGCCTCCGCCAGCACCGCGGCGCCGGCCCCGCGGGAGTGCCCGCCGAGCCAGAGCGCGGAGAACCGGGCCGCGTCGAGCCGGAGCCCCGCGCCCATGCGGACGGCGTCGGCCGCGGGGCCCAGCCGCTCGGCGGCGCCGCGCCCCTGGCGGACGGTGAGCCGCCACGTCCCGTCGATCGCGCCGAGCGCGTCCTCGACGGCGACGACGACCTCCCCGTCGCCCGCCCAGCCACGGGCCGCCATGGCGGCGGGCAGGTTCAGGACCCGCAGGTACAGGTCGTCGGAGCCGCGGTGCCGGCTCACCCGCCGCTCGTCGACGAAGAGCGCCTCGAGCCAACCGGGCTCGGGTGCGCGGCCCCACTCGATCCGCTCGACCAGGTCCAGCCGGGCCAGGTGGTGGACGAGCCCGCGCCGCGCGTCGGCGGTCGCCGCGAGGAACGCGGTGACGGTGATCGTGGGCGGCTCCTTCTCCCAGCCCTCGAACCGATACAGCGCGACGCCCTGGACCCGCCCGTCGTCGTCGCGGTGGACCGCCGCGTACAGCCCCGAGCCGCGCCCCTCGTTCCGACTCGCCTCGCGGTCCTCCCAGCGAGGCACGCTGAACGAGGTCCGCTGGACCGAGCCCGGGGTGGCCGGCAGCACCCGCCCGTACAGCTCGTCCACGAGGCCGGGGATCTCCCGCGGCTCCTCGACCGTGACCCGCCCGCCGGCCGGGGCGCCCGTGAACGCGGGGGCGCCCGAGACGTCGATCCGCACGGCGTGCCACCGGGTGGCGGCCCCGAAGCCGAAGCGGCCGTAGATGGCGGCCTCGGTCGCGGTCAGGGCGGCCGCGCACAGGCCGGCGTCGCGGGCGTCCGCGAGGGACCTGAGCATCATGGCCCGCAGCACGCCGCGCCGGCGGGCGTCCGGCGAGACGGTCACGTCGGTGATCAGCCAGGCGTCGACGGTGCGGCCGGGCCACGTGGTCAGCGGCTGCACGAAGTCCTCGAAGGTGGCGGCGGGGCGGCGGGCCGCCGGGTCGTCCCCCGGCGCGTAGACGCCGAGCCGGCGCCGTCCGTCGGCCGCGTGGGCCTCGAGCTGCTGGCGGAGCGCGGCGCCCGTGGGCACCGTCTCGTAGAAGCCCCGTTCGACCGCGGCCGCGAAGTGCGATGCGGCGGGGTCCTCGGGGCCGAGGACCCCGAGGTCGCGCAGCGCGAGGCCGTGCTCGCCGAGCCGGTCCTCGGCGGCGTCGGCCAGCCGCCGCAGCGACGGACCCTCCGGCGCGTCAGTGTGCGGCGTCATGCCAGCTCCTTCCCTGGCCGACGTGCACGTCGAGCGGCACGGAGAGCTCGGCGGCCCGGCCCATCCGCTCCTTCAGGAGCGCCGTGGCCTTGTCGAGCTCGGCGGCCGGGACCTCGAGGATGAGCTCGTCGTGGACCTGCAGCAGCAGGCGCGAGGCCAGCCCGTGCTCCTCGAGGCCGGCCTGCACGTCGAGCATCGCGCGCTTGATGATGTCCGCGGCCGAGCCCTGGATGGGGGCGTTGAGCGCGGCGCGCTCGGCCATGTCCCGCAGCTGACGGTTGTCCGAGCTGAGGTCCGGGAGGTAGCGGCGGCGCCCCTCGATCGTCGAGGTGTACCCGTCCTGTCGGGCCTGCGCGACGACGTCGCGCAGGTAGTCGCGCACGCCGCCGAAGCGGTCGAAGTAGCCCTTCATGAGGCCGCGCGCCTCGTCCACCGAGATCTTCAGCTGCTTGGACAGCCCGAAGGAGGACAGCCCGTAGGCCAGGCCGTAGCTCATCGCCTTCACCTTGGCGCGCTGCTCGGCGGTGACGTCGTCCGGGTCCACGCCGAACACCTGCGAGCCGACGAACGAGTGCAGGTCCTCGCCCTCGCGGAAGGCCTGGATCAGCCCCTCGTCCTCGGACAGGTGCGCCATGATGCGCATCTCGATCTGGGAGTAGTCGGCCGAGAGCAGCACGGCCTGCTCGCCGGCCACCTCGTCCGCCACGAACACCTCACGGATGCGGCGGCCCGCCTCGGTGCGCACCGGGATGTTCTGGAGGTTCGGGTGCAGCGAAGACAGCCGGCCCGTGGCGGCGGCGGTCTGCGAGTAGGTGGTGTGGATGCGGCCGTCCGGGGCGACGGTCTCGAGCAGCCCCTCCACGGTCTGCCGGAGCTTCGTGGCGTCACGGTGGGCCATCAGGTTCTCGAGGAACGGGTGCCGGGTCTGCTCGAGCAGGTCCTGCAGCGAGTCCACGTCCGTGGAGTAGCCGGTCTTCGTCTTGCGCGTGCGCGGCATGTTGAGCCGCTCGAACAGCACCTCCTGCAGCTGCTTGGGCGAGCCGAGGTTGACCTGCATCCCGCCGGTCTCCTCCGCGACGGACGCCCACGCGGACTCCTTGGCGGCGTCGGCGGCGTCGGTGAAGTCCTCGCGCAGGCCGGTCAGGGCGTCGACGTCGACGGCGATGCCGGTCAGCTCCATCCGGGCGAGCAGCCGCGAGAGCGGGATCTCGAGCTCTTGCAGCAGCCGCTGGGCCCCGCGGTCGAGCACCTGGGGCGTGAACTGGGTGGAGAGACGGCGCACCACCCAGGCGGCCCGCACGGCGTCCGCGGCGCGGTCCGCGCGTTCGGCGGCGGCCTGCCCGCCGTCGAGGTCGAACGTCCCCTGCGCCCGCTGCTGCGCGGGCTCGCGCGGGGCGGTGAGGGGGGTGTGCAGATGCGCCTCCGCCAGCGCCTCGAGCGAGGTGTCCCGCCGGTCCGGCTGGATCAGGTAGGCCGAGAGCAGCACGTCGTCCACCACGCCGTCCAGGGCCGCGTCCGGGCCGAGCCCGTCGCCCTCGGTGGGCGCGGCCAGCGCCTTGAGCGTGCGCTTGAGGTCGTGCACGGCCTTGGCCAGTCCGCCCTCGCCCAGGGCCTCGCGCACGGCGGCCACCAGCGCCGGGTCCGGGGCGTCGCCGTCGAGGGTGACGTGCAGGCCCGCGTGCTCGCCCACCAGCGCGACGCCGACGGGCGTGCCGAACGTGCCGGGCACGGGCACCTTGCGGCGGGGCAGCAGGGCCGGGCCCTCGACGTCCACGTGGACGCCGAGCAGGTTGCCGGCCTCGGCGGCGAGGAAGGATCGCACGTCCTCGGCCGTCGTCGCCTCGGTGAACTCCGGGGCGGCCTCGACCTCGGGGGGCGGCGCGTCCTCGCCCACCCGCTCGCCGAACACCTCGAACACGCGCTCCCGGATGCGGTTGAACTGCAGCGCGTCGAACAGCTCCTCCACGGGCTCGCGCTCGGGCATCTCGAGCCGCATCGCCTCGAGCCCGATCGGCAGGTCGAGGTCGCGCACGAGGGCGTTGAGGCGGCGGTTGCGGCGCACGTCCTCGAGATGCTCGCGCAGCGCCTCCCCCTTCTTGCCCGTGATCTCGTGCGCGTGTGCGAGCACGCCGTCGAGGTCCCCGTACTGCTTCAGCCATTTCGCGGCGAACCCGGGACCGACGCCGGGGACGCCGGGCAGGTTGTCCGCGGCCTCGCCGACGAGGGCCGCGAGCTCGGGGTACTGGGCGGGGGCGACCCCGTACTTGGCCATGACGGCGTCCGCGTCCATCGGCGGGATGTCGGAGACGCCCTTCTTGGGGTAGAGCACGGTGGTGCGCTCGGAGATGAGCTGGAACGCGTCCCTGTCACCGGAGACGACGACGGCCTCCCACCCCGCCTCCTCGGCGCGCGCGGACAGCGTGGCCACGATGTCGTCGGCCTCGTAGCCCTCCAGCGTGAGCGTGGGGATGCCCAGGGCCTCCATGACCTTCACGGTCAGCTCGATCTGGCCCGCGAACTCCGCGGGCGTCTCGGAGCGGCCCGCCTTGTACTCACCGTACTCCTCGGAGCGGAACGTGGGCCCGGAGAGGTCGAACGCCACGGCCACGTGCGTGGGCCGCTGCTGCCGGATCATGGTCAGGAGCATGGCGGTGAAGCCGTACACGGCGTTCGTGTGCTGGCCCGTGTCCGTGGCGAAGTTCTCGGCGGGCAGCGCGTAGAACGCGCGGAACGCCATCGAGTGTCCGTCCAGGACCAGCAGCCGCTGCGGGGCCTCTGGGGTCGGATCTGCCGCCATGGGTGCTCACGTCTCCTCTCGGCGCGCGGCGCGGGGCGCGCCGGTCGCGTGTGCCAGCCTAGTGCTCATGAGTGAGCACACCGAGACCACCCCCGCCGCCTCCGAGCGCGTGTACCGCCCCGGCGTCACCCCCGAGCTGAGCCCCGCCGAGCTGGAGGCGGCCTGCGCCGAGGCCGGTCTGACGCCCGAGCTTGTCACCGCCCTCGGCGGCGCGGCGATCAGCCCCCTCGCCCAGAAGATGGGTCTGCGCTTCCTCGAGCTCACGGCCGAGCGCGCCGTCGCCACGCTGCCCGTGGCGGGCAACGAGCAGCCCGTCGGGCTGCTGCACGGCGGCGCCCACCTCGTCCTCGCCGAGTCCCTGGGCTCGATGGCCGCGAAGATCCACGCCGGGCCGGACCGCAACGTCGTCGGGGTCGAGATCAGCGCCACGCACCACCGGGCCGTCCGCTCGGGCCTCGTGACCGGCACCGCGACCGCCGTCCACCTGGGCGGCACCCTCGTCACCCATGAGGTGGTGATGACGGACGAGCAGGGCCGGCGGCTCTCGACCGTGCGCATGACGAACATGCTCCTCGACGCGCGCTGAGGCACGCCGCCCGGGCGGGCCGGCCCGTGCCTCAGTCCATGTCCGGAAGGCGCGGGGCCGCTCGGCCACCCTCGCGGCCGGGGGTATCCTCGGCGAGCTCGTCGTAGTGCCCCGGATTCATGGGCACCCCAGTGAGGTAGGCCGAGCGGCCCAGGGCCATGGTGGCCACCGAGGCCGAGCCCAGCTGCAGCACCAGGATCAGGGCCACCTTCACGAACGCGGCCACCCCCGGGGCCAGTAGCAGGGCGCCCACCACGATCAGGATCATCCCGACGCCGCCGGCGGTGCCCACGGCGGAGACGCGGGTGTAGGGGTCGGGGAACCGGATCAGACCGAGTCCCGCGGTGACGAACGCAAGGGCTCCGATCACCACGAGCACGGAGCCGGCGGCGGTCAGGACGACGTCCACGGGTGCGACCTCCTCAACGCTTGCCGCGCGTGAGCGCGCGGGCCAGGGACATGCCGGACAGGAAGGCCACGACCGCGGCGATCAGGACCAAGTCGAACGTCCACGGGTTGTCCGCCCGGACGCCGAACAGCACGAGCATCCCGAGCACGCTGAACGTGAGCAGGTCGCCCGAGACCGCGCGGTCCGCGTCGAGCGGGCCCACCACGATCCGGTACGCGGACACGAGCGCCGACACGGTCAGCAGCGCGATGGCCAGGTCGATCCCCACCAGGGACCAGTCGTAGGCGAAGGGCATCATGCCACCCCCGTCTTCCGCATCGCGTGGAGCATGCGCGCCTCCATGTCGTGGATCTCCGCGCGCAGGGCGTCGGCGTCGTCAGCGTACAGGCCGTGCACGTAGAGCAGGCGCCGCGCGTCCGGGTCACCGTCCTCGTCACCGACGGCGCCGGCACGCCGGGTGCCCAGCGTCAACGTGCCGGGCGTCAGGGTGATCAGCGCCGAGAGCAGGGTGACCTCGGCGTCCGTGCGGCAGTTGCTGCGCACGCGGGCGATGCCCGAGCGCGCCTGGACGCCGGGGGTGACGAGGTCCTTGATGACCGCCTTCGAAGAGGTCACCAGGGCCCACGCGTACCAGCACCAGAACACGAGCCACCGCCAAGGCCAGGACACGGCGGAGGCCGTGCCGGGCGCCAGGTCGACGGTCCCGTCGGCGGGGGCGACGGTGTGCATGGGGGCGTCTCCTTCCGGAGGCTGCGGGAGTGCGGTGCTCATGGGTTGAGCACCGCCTCGATGTACCTGCTGGGGTCCATCAGGCCCTGAGCCGCGAGGTCGGTGACGGTCCACAGGGCCTGACCGCCGAGCCCGAGGGCGAGGGTGGCCATAGCTAGGACGACGGCGGGGGCGGCCAGCCGGCCTGGGATGCGGGAGCGCGTGACGTCCTCGTCCGGATCCACGGTCACCGGCAGCACGCCCGTGGGCGGATCGAGGGTTTCCTGCGAGGCCCACGACTCGGTGCGCTCGTGGTCGGTGCTCGAGCCGCGGCCAGAGGGCGACGGCACGGAGCCCGCCCGGCCCACGATGGGCATGGCCGCGGTGGCCAGGCGCTCGCGGTGCCCGTGTGGGGCCGTCGGAGCGCCCCAGAACCAGGCGTCCCACACCCGCAGCAGAGCCCACAGGCTCACCAGGGAGGCGCCCAGCACCAGCGCAGCGGTGACACCGCGGCCGGCGTCCAGGCCGGCGCTGACGAGCATGAGCTTGCCCACGAACCCGGAGAAGGGCGGGATGCCGACCAGGGAGAGCAGGCCCACGAAGAAGGCGACGGCGATCAGCGGCTCGCGCCGGGCCAGGCCCTGCAGGTCCGCGAGACGGCCGGTGCCGTAGCGCACCTCGATCGCGCCGGCCGCCATCAGGAGGCAGCCCATCGCCACCATGTGGTGCACGAGGTAGAACAGGCCCGCCGCGAGACCCAGGCGCGTGGAGAGCCCGAGTCCGACGAGGATGCCGCCGATGCCGCTCACCATCTGCCACGACAACACGGCGCGCACACCGTGCTCACCGACCGAGGCGAGCGCACCCACCACGAGGGTGGCGAGGGACAGGACCAGGATGAGCGGCAGCAGACGCGCATCGCCGTCGTACATGACGGAGTAGATCCGGTAGAGCCCGTACACGGCGACCTTGGTGTGCAGGGCGGCGAAGAGGGCCGTCACCGCCGGGGAGGTCGAGGAGTACGCCCAGGCCAGCCAGCCGTGCAGCGGGGCCACCGAGGCCTTGATGGACAGTGCGAACAGCACCATGCCCGCGGCGATCGCGATGCGTGGGTCCGCCGCGGCGGACCCGGCGAGCATCGCGAGGTTCACCGAGCCGGTCAGCCCGTAGACGAAGCCGACGCCGACCAGGAGGATCGTGGAGGTTAGCAGGTTGAGGGTGACGTACAGCCGCGCCCCGTCCACTCGGCGCAGGGGCTCACGGCGGTTGGCGGAGAGGACGTAGAGGCCGTAGCTGGGCACCAACATGACCTCGATGAACACGAACAGGTTGAACAGGTCCGCCGTCAGCAGGGCGCCGTTGACTCCGCCGATGAGGATCAGGAGCAGCGGGGCGAAGAACTGGGAGTTAGCGACGCGGGAGCCGTAGGCGAACGCCGCGCCCACGATCGTGAGGGCGCTCGTGAGCACGAGCATCAGGGCGGACAGCATGTCCGCTGCGAAGCCGATCCCGATGCCCCCGGGCCAGCCGCCCAGCGAGGTGGCGAGCACGGACCCGTCGAGGGCGTGGACGCCCAGGGCCAGCCCGCCGGTGGTGACGAGTCCGAGCACCGCGAACAGGACTGCCCGGTGGAGGCGGGGACGCTCCCCCGCCAGCACGAGCAGACCGGCGGACAGCAGCGGGACGGCGGCGAAGAGGGGCAGCAGCTGGCCCAGCGGGACGGCGCTCATCGACGCACCTCCGGGCCCTGGCCGGCGTAGTGCTGCGCGATCCGGCCGGCCGCGGCGTGCCGCTCCTCGCGCGGGAAGCGTGCGTCGGCGGCGGCCTGCTCCAGGGAGTCGCGGGTCTCCCCCGGCGAGGCCACCGCGTCGTCCGCGCGCCCGGTGACGGCCAGCGCGAGCAGCAGCACGGTGATCGCGAAGGCGATCACGATAGCGGTCAGGACGAAGGCCTGCGGCAGGGCATCGGCCTGCACCTCGACGTCTGAGGTCCCCGCGAAGGGCAGCCCGCGGCGGTCGGTGCCGCCCGCGGCGATGATGGCCAGGTTGGCGGCGTGGCCCAGCAGGACCATGCCGAGGATCACGCGCAGCAGCTCGCGCTTGGAGAACAGGTAGAACGCGCCGAAGGTCAGAAGTCCCACGGTAAGGGCGACGGTCATCGGGTGACCTCCTCTCGTGCAGTCGTGGTGGTCGAGGCCGAGGGATCGGAGGACGGGGCCGCCGGCGCGACGCCGGGGTCACGGCTCGAGGCGCGGAGCGGGTCCTCACCCGGCCGCTCGGGGCCGAGCAGGGAGAACGCGGCCACGATCAGGCCGATCACGGCCAGGTACACGCCCATGTCGAACGCGAGCGTGGTGGAGAGCCCGTAGTCCAGGACCTTCACTCCCGCGGCTCCGAGGAAGCCCTTGCCGGTGAGGTAACCGACGATCCCCGTCGCGGTGCCGACGGCGATGCCCGAGCCGATGAAGGCCAGGTACGGCCACCGCAACTCCGGGGCCGTGTCCGAGTCGGCGGCCAGGTAGAGCAGGGCGTAGCCGGCACCGGCGACCAGTGCGGCGATGAAGCCGCCGCCGGGCTCGTAGTGCCCGCGCAGCAGCAGGAACGCGGACAGCAGGATGATCAGCACGCCGAAGACACGGCCGAACACCCGGATGTGGACGAGGTTCTCGCGCACGTGGGCGAGTGGGGAGCGCATGTCCACGGCGGAGGGCTGTGGAGGCGTCGGCCGACGGTTGAGCAACAGGGCCGCGATGGTCAGCGCCGTCGCCCCGAGCACGGTCATCTCGCCCCACGTGTCCACGGCGCGGAAGTCCACGAGGATCACGTTCACCACGTTGGTCCCCCCAGCCTGGGCATAGCTCTGGGTCAGGTAGAAGTGGGCGATCTCCGACATGCTGGAGCGGCCGGTGAACGCGAGCACGCCCAGGGTCGCGGCGACGCCGGCGACGGAGGCGGCGAGGACCGCCTGCATCCTGCGCGGGGTCGGCTCGTCGCTGAAGCGGGCGGGCAGGCGGCGCAGCAGCAGCACCATGACGCACACCGTGAGCACCTCGACCATCAGCTGGGTCAGGGCCACGTCCACGGCGCCGAGGGTGAGGAACCACAGGGTCATGCCGAACCCTACGACGCCGACCACCACCATGGCGGCGATGCGCGTCTTGGCGCGGATGGTGGCGATCACGCCGGCACCCACCAGGACGACCAGCACCCAGTCGTGCCAGCGCGAGGGCTGGCCGACGACGGCGGGCAAATCCTCGATCGTGGCGACACCGGCCACGGCGAGGAGCCCCAGGACCAGGGCGGGGATGAGGAGGTGGGGGCGGGGAGCCAGGGTGCCGGAGGCGCGCGAGACGACCGCGCCGACGCCGATCAGCCGGTGCCGAACCTCGTCCACCGCATCCAGGGCGGAGAACGGCAGGGCGGCGTGGGAGGCCACGCGCTCCACCGGGCGGCGCAAGGCCACCAGCAGCAGACCGAGCACGATGATGGCGGCGGAGACGAGCAGGGCCGTGTTCACGCCGTGCCACAGCGCCAGGTGCGCGTGCACCTCCGCGCCGGAGGCGGCCTCGGCCGCGTAGGAGACGGGGGTGTCCAGCACACCGGGCAGCAGGCCCAGGGCCACGCCCGCGGCCGCGGCCAGCACGGGCACGCCCCAGAAGGTGGCAGGAGCCTCGTGGACCTCGTCCTCCCGGCCGGTCGGCCACGAATGGGCGGCCCCGTCCGGGCTTGGACCCCAGAGGCCCAGGGCGCCGAGCACGAGACGGCCGGAGTAGGCCACGGTGAACACGGAGGTCAGGGCGATGCCGGCGGTGACGAGGACGGGGAGCCATGCGGGACCGGGGGTCCCGAGAGCGGCCTCGACCAGGCCCTCCTTGGAGATGAAGCCGAACAGCGGCGGGATGCCCGCCATCGACAGGGCGGCGACGGCGATCGCCGTGCCGGTGACCGGCATGCGCACGTGGCGGGCCGCGAGCTCTCGCAGGTCGCGGGTGCCGGCCTCGTGGTCGACCACGCCGATCAGCATGAACAGCGCCGACTTGAACAGCGCGTGCGCCACGGTGTGCACGATCGCCGCGGTAAGCGCGACGGGGGTGCCGATGCCGATGGCGGTCACCAGCAGGCCCAACTGGCTCATCGTGGAGTAGGCCAGCAGACCCTTGAGGTCGTGGCGACGGATCGCGGAGACGGCGCCCAGCAGGGCCGTGATGAGGCCCGAGCCGATCAACAGCGCGGACCACACCGGGTTCCCGGCCAGGACCGGGCTGAACACCAGCAGCAGGAAGATGCCGGCCTTGACCATCGCCGCGGCGTGCAGGTAGGCGGAGACCGGGGAGATGGCCACCATGGAGTCCGGCAGCCACGCCTGGAACGGGAACTGGGCGGACTTGGTGAACGCGGCCACCGCCAGCAGGACGGCGACCGTGGTGGTGAAGCCCGCCTCGGACCACACGTCCGAGGCCAACACCCCGGACAGCGAGGCAGTGCCGGTCCGCACGGCCATGAGGGCGACGGCGGCCAGCAGCGCGAGGCCGCCGCCCACGGTCACGAGCAGGGTCCGGATCGCGGGGTCGCGAGCATGGTCCCCCGAGCGCCCGATGAGGAAGAAGGAGGTGAAGGAGGTGAACTCCCACGCGACGAAGAGGACCACGATGTTGTCGGCGAGCACCAGCAGCAGCATCGACGCCGCGAACGCGGTCATCAGCAGGTAGAAGGAGCCGGGTCGGCTCTCCGTGCGGTCCCGACTGAGGTACCGGCTGGAGTAGGCGAGGATCGCGGCGCCGATGACGAGGACGATCATGGCGAACACCAGGGCCAGGCCGTTCAGCCGGAGGTCGAGGTCCACCCCGACCGCGGGGATCCACGGATGGTGCTCCGTCCGGACGTCGCCCGTCCACGCCGCGATCAGCACGCCGGCCGCGGCCAGCAGGGGTGCGGCCAGGACCCAGCCCGCGTCCCTGCCCAGCGCCCGGGAGGCCGGGACGGCCGCCACCACCGAGAGGAGGGTCAGCAGGAGGCTGGTCAGGAGCACAGGACACCACTCATCTCGGGTCGATCGGTCACGGACACGGCGCCCACGGCGGGTGGCCGCGCGCCGACGGTGCCCGAAGTGGGACTCGAACCCACACGCCTCTCGGCACCGCATTTTGAGTGCGGCGTGTCTACCGATTCCACCATTCGGGCAGTGCCGCCCGGAGGCGGGACTCGATCACCCTATCAGCGCCCCGACCCGGCGTCCCCGGCCTTCCGGCGGGGGGTCACCGCCGCCGCGCCCGCGCCGCACTCATCGCGCACGGTAGCCTGGTGGACCACCAGCGGCGCCGCACCGACGCCGTCCCGGCCCGCGCGAAGGAGCTGCCGTGTCCACGCTGACGCCTCCCGAGGAGACCGGCCTGCGGGCCGTCGTCGCCGAGGACGAGACCCTCATCCGCCTCGACCTGGTGGAGGTGCTCACCGGGGCGGGCTACCGGGTGGTCGCCGAGGCCGGCGACGGCCGCGCCGCCGTCGAGGCCGTGCGCGAGCACCGCCCGGACATCGTGGTGATGGACGTGAAGATGCCCGTGATGGACGGCATCGCGGCTGCGGGCGAGATCGCCGGGGAACGGCTCGCCCCCGTGGTCATGCTGACCGCCTTCAGCCAGCGCGAGCTGGTGGAGCGCGCCCGGACCGCCGGGGCCATGGCCTACGTGGTCAAGCCCTTCACCGAGGCCGACCTGGTCCCCGCCATCGAACTGGCCGTGGCCCGCTTCGACGAGCTGCGCAGCCTCGAGGCCGAGGTGCGGGACCTGGGCGACCGCCTGGAGACCCGCAAGATCGTGGACCGGGCCAAGGCGCTGCTCCAGGAGCGGATGCGCCTGACCGAGGCCGAGTCCTTCCGCTGGATCCAGAAGACCTCCATGGACCGGCGCCTGACCATGCGGGAGGTCGCGCAGGCCGTCATCGACCAGGTCGGCTGAGCGGCGCCCGCGCGCTCGTCAGAGCGGGGAGCGGGCCGGCCAGAAGCCGACCGGCTCGCGCGTCTGCGGCGAGGCGGCGGACGAGCCGCCCGCGGCGTCGTCGCCCACGCGGTGCACGCGCAGCGTGTTCGTGGAGCCCACGGCCCCGGGAGGGGACCCGGCGGCGATGACCACGAGGTCGCCGTGCTGGGCGATGCCCTCCGATGTGAGCGACTGCTCCACCTGGAGGGTCATCTTGTCCGTGGAGTCCTGGAACGGGACCATCTTCGGGTAGACGCCCCAGGTCAGGCACAGGATGTTGTGCGTGTGCTCGTGGTGGGTGAACGCGTAGATCGGCTGACGCGGCCGCAGGCGACTGAGCCGACGGGCCGAGTCGCCGGACTCGGTGAACGTGGCGAGGAACGGGATCTCGAGCTGGTTCGCGACCTCGACGGCGGCCCGGGTGATCGCGCCGCCGCGCGTGCGGGGACGCGAGCCGAGCGGGTGGATGAGCTCGAGGCCGTGGGTCTCGGTGGACTCGATGATCCGGGCCATCGTCTGGACCGTCTCGACCGGATACGCGCCCACCGAGGTCTCGCCCGAGAGCATGACGGCGTCCGCGCCGTCGAGCACGGCGTTGGCGCAGTCCGAGGCCTCGGCGCGCGTCGGGCGCGGGCTGTCGATCATCGACTCGAGCACCTGCGTGGCCACGATGACCGGCTTCGCCCAGCGGCGGGCGAGGTCCACTGCGCGCTTCTGCACCACGGGCACGTCCTCGAGCGGCAGCTCCACGCCGAGGTCGCCGCGGGCCACCATGATGGCGTCGAACGCGTCCACGATGGCCTCGAGGTTCTCCACCGCCTGGGGCTTCTCGATCTTGGCGATGACCGGGACCCGGCGCTCCTCCTCGTCCATGATCTCGTGCACCCGGTCCACGTCCGCGGCGTCCCGCACGAAGGACAGCGCCACCATGTCCACGCCGGTGCGCAGCGCCCAGCGCAGGTCCCGCTCGTCCTTCTCGGACAGGGCCGGCACGTTCACCGCCACGCCGGGCAGGTTGATCCCCTTGTTGTCCGAGACCATGCCCGGCACCTCGACCTCGGCCAGCACGTCCGTGTCCGTGACCTCGACGGCGCGCAGGCGCACCTTGCCGTCGTCCACCAGGAGCACGTCACCGGGGGCGACGTCCCCGGGCAGCCCCTTGTGGGTGGTGCCGACCAGCTCGCGGGTCCCGGGCACGTCCCGGGTGGTGATGGTGATCCGATCGCCCCTCTCGAGCAGATGCGGGCCGTCGGTGAAGCGGCCGAGGCGGATCTTGGGGCCCTGGAGGTCCGCGAAGATCGCGACCGGGCGCCGCTCCTCCACGCTCAGCCGACGCACCCGCTCGTAGGACGTCTCATGCACCGCGTGGTCGCCGTGGCTCATGTTGAGGCGGACGACGTCCGCCCCCGCGCGGATGATGGCGCGGGTGGTCTCGTCGGAGTCGGTGGCGGGCCCAAAGGTGGCGATGATCTTCGCGTGTCGCATGCGACCCACGATAGGGGGCGGGCCCGCCCTCGGTGGAGGGCGGGCCCGCGTGGCGTCGGAAGATGAGACGGAGGACTCAGCCGAGGACGAGGCCGCGGTCGTCCGGGTCCACGGGGTGCGGCAGTCGGGACCAGCGCTCGAGCGACTCGTCGACCTCCTGCGCGCACGCACGCCCCTCGGCGATGGCCCAGACCACCAGGGAGGCGCCGCGCCCGGCGTCGCCGCACGCGAACACGCCCGGCTCGTCGGTCTCGTACCCGTCCTTCCGGGCCACGAGCCCGCGTGTCACGTGCACGCCGAGCTGCTGCGTGAGCAGCCCCTCCTCGATGCCGGTGAAGCCCAGCGCCAGCAGCACCAGGTCCGCCTGGACCTCGCGCTCGGTGCCCGCCTTGGGCCCGCGCGTGCCGTCCTCGCGGTACTCGGTCTCCGCCACGCGCAGGGCGCGCACGCGGCCGTGCTCGTCGCCGAGGAACTCGACCGTGGAGGCAAGGTGCGCGCGGGCGCCGCCCTCGGCGTCGGCCGTGGTCTGCTGGTGGACCTTGGGGATCGTGGGCCACGGCTGGTGGACGGGGCGCTCGACCGGCAGCTGCTGGCCGATCGCCAGCGTCGTCACGGACGCCGCCCCCTGGCGGTGCGCGGTGCCGATGCAGTCCGCGCCCGTGTCGCCGCCGCCGAGGATCACCACGTGGCGCCCCTCGGCGGAGATCTGGTCCGGGACCTCGTCGCCGGCGACCGCGCGGTTGGACTGCACGAGGTAGTCCATGGCGAGGTGGATCCCGTCGAGGCCGCGGCCGGGGACGGGCAGCTCGCGGGCCACGGGGGCGCCGGTCGCCACGATCACGGCGTCGAAGCGGGCCTTGAGCTGGTCCCAGGGCAGGTCGACGCCGATCTCCACGCCGGTGCGGAACCGGGTGCCCTCGGCCTCCATCTGCGCCAGGCGCCGGTCCAGGACGTCCTTCTCCAGCTTGAAGTCCGGGATGCCCAGCCGCAGCAGGCCGCCGAGGCGCTCGTCGCGCTCGTAGACCACCACGGTGAAGCCGGCGCGGGTGAGCTGCTGCGCCGCGGCCAGTCCCGCCGGGCCCGAGCCGACGACGGCCACGGTGTGGCCGTTCAGGCGGGCCGGCACGACCGGCTCGAGCCAGTCGTTGTCGAAGATCTGCTCCGCGATCGCCACCTCGGTCTGCTTGATGGTGACCGCGGGCTGGTTGATGCCCAGGGTGCAGGAGTCCTCGCACGGGGCGGGGCAGATCCGCCCGGTGACCTCGGGGAAGTTGTTGGTCGAGTGCAGTCGCGCGGCGGCCTCGGCCCAGCGTCCCCGCCGGACCAGGTCGTTCCACTCCGGGATGAGGTTGCCCAGCGGGCACCCGGAGTGGCAGAACGGGATGCCGCAGTCCATGCACCGGCCGGCCTGGGTGCGCACGATCGCCTCGTCCTGGCGGACGTACACGTCCTTGAAGTCCATGATGCGCACCGGCACCGGACGCGTGGGGCGCTCGACGCGCTCCCGGTTCTTCAGGAATCCGCGCGGATCAGCCACGGGTCACCTCCAGCAGTCGGTCCCAGACGGCCTCCCCGTCCGGGTCGAGTCCCTCGGCCGTCGCGGCCTGACGGGTGCGCAGCACGAGGTCGTACTGCCGGGGCAGGACGGTCGTGAAGCGGTCCCACGCGGCGTCGGCGGCGTCCCCGCCGGCCCGCAGGTCGGCGAGCAGCGCGGCGGCGACGGCGGAGCCCGTCTCCGCGCGGTGCAGCTCCAGCAGCTCGGCGATCCGCAGCCGGTCCTGCGCGGACGGCGCCTCGAGGATCAGGGCGTCCTCGCGGACGGCGAGTGGGTTCAGGTCCTCCCGGTCCAGGTCCAGCACCCAGGCCCGCCCGCCGGACATGCCGGCGGCGAGGTTGCGGCCGGTCTCGCCGAGGATCAGCGCCTCACCGCCGGTCATGTACTCCAGGCCGTGGTCGCCGATGCCCTCGGCCACCGCGGTGGCGCCGGAGTTGCGCACGAGGAACCGCTCCCCCACGCGGCCGCGCAGGAACAGCTGGCCCGAGGTGGCGCCGTAGCCGATCACGTTGCCGGCCACGGTGTTCTCCTCGGCCACGAACGGGGCCTCGGCGTCGGGGCGGACGATCACGCGTCCCCCCGACAGGCCCTTGCCGACGTAGTCGTTGGCGTCGCCCGAGAGCCGCAGGGTGACGCCGGCGGGCAGGAAGGCGCCGAGGGACTGGCCGGCCTCGCCCGTCAGGCGCACGGTGATCGTGTCGTCGTCCAGCTCGTCGGCGAGCCGCGTGCTCGTGACGTGGTAGCCCAGCAGCGTGCCCACGGACCGGTCCGTGTTCACGACGGCCTCGTCCATCACGACGGGCGTGCCCGTCGTGAGCGTGTCCCCCAGCCGGGCGATGAACCGGTGGTCGATGTGGGAGGCGAGGTCGTGGTCCTGCTCGGTGGTGCGGCGCATGGGCGCGTCCTCGTGGCCCGGACGCCGGCCGACGGAGGGGTCCGCGAGGATGCCCGAGAGGTCCAGGCCCTCGGACTTCCAGTGGTGCAGGGCCGCGTCCACGTCGAGCAGCTCGCGGTGGCCGATCGCCTCGTCGAGCGTGCGGAAGCCCAGCTGCGAGAGCAGCTCGCGGACCTCCTGCGCGATGAACTCGAAGAAGTTGACGACGAACTCGGGCTTGCCCGTGAAGCGCGCGCGCAGCTCGGGGTTCTGGGTGGCCACGCCCACGGGGCACGTGTCCAGGTGGCACACGCGCATCATGATGCAGCCGGAGACCACGAGCGGGGCGGTCGCGAAGCCGAACTCCTCGGCCCCGAGCAGTGCGGCGATCACGACGTCCCGGCCGGTCTTGAGCTGCCCGTCCACCTGGACGGTGACGCGCTCGCGCAGGCCGTTGAGCATGAGCGTCTGCTGCGCCTCGGCCAGGCCGATCTCCCACGGGGTGCCCGCGTGCTTGAGGGAGTTCAGCGGGGAAGCGCCCGTTCCGCCGTCGTGGCCGGAGATGAGCACGACGTCGGCGCGCGCCTTGGCGACGCCCGCGGCCACCGTGCCCACGCCGGACTCGGAGACGAGCTTGACGTGGACCCGCGCGGTCGGGTTGGCCCGCTTGAGGTCGTGGATCAGCTGCGCCAGGTCCTCGATCGAGTAGATGTCGTGGTGCGGCGGCGGGGACACCAGGGAGACGCCCGGGGTCGAGTGCCGCGTGCGGGCGACCCACGGGTACACCTTGGTCCCCATCAGCTGGCCGCCCTCGCCGGGTTTGGCGCCCTGGGCCATCTTGATCTGCAGGTCGGTCGCGGTGGCCAGGTACAGGCTGGTGACGCCGAACCGGCCCGAGGCGATCTGCTTGATCTTCGAGCGGCGCTCCGGGTCCAGCAGGCGCTCGGGGTCCTCGCCGCCCTCGCCCGAGTTCGAGCGGGCGCCGAGGCGGTTCATGGCGATCGCGAGGGTCTCGTGCGCCTCCTGCGAGATGGAGCCGTAGGACATCGCGCCGGTGGAGAAGCGGCGCACGATCGACTCGACGGGCTCCACCTCGGAGACGGGCACCGGCGGCCGCTCGCCCGTACGCAGGCGCATGAGCCCGCGCAGGGTCATGAGCTCCTCCGCCTGGTCGTCCACGCGACGCGTGTAGTCCTTGAAGACGTCGTAGCGCCGCTCCCGCGTGGAGTGCTGGAGGCGGAACACGGTCTCGGGGTTGAACAGGTGCGGCGCGCCCTCGCGCCGCCACTGGTACTCGCCGCCCACCTCGAGCTCGCGGTACGGGTTGATGTCGTTGCCGTCCGGCGGATACGCGAACTCGTGGCGCGCCTGGATCTCGGCGGCGACGACGTCGATGCCCACGCCGTCGAGCGGGCTCGTGGTGCCCACGAAGTAGCGGTCCACGAAGCGCCGGGACAGGCCGAGCGCCTCGAACGTCTGGGCGCCGGTGTAGGAGGCGACCGTGGAGATGCCCATTTTGGACATGATCTTCTGGACGCCCTTGCCGAGCGCCTTGATCAGGTTCGCCACGGCCTGCTCGGCGGTGACGCCCGAGACCTCTCCCGTGCGCACGAGCTCCTCGGCGGACTCCATGGCCAGGTACGGGTTGACCGCGGAGGCCCCGTAGCCGAGCAGGACGGCCACATGGTGGACCTCGCGCACGTCGCCCGCCTCGACGATCAGCGAGCTCTTGGTGCGGTTGGCCGAGGCCAGCAGGTGGTGGTGCACGGCGGAGGTCAGCAGCAGGGACGGGATCGGCGCCCACTGGGCGGTGGCGCCGCGGTCGGACAGCACCACGTACTCCACGCCGCGGTTGACGGCGGCCGAGACCTGCTCGCAGATCGCCTTCAGCTGGGCGCGGAGCTCCTCGACGCCTCCGGCCACCCGGTACACGCCGTTCACCTTGAGGGTCAGGCGGGTGCCGTCGGCGTCGCGCAGGTGCTGGATGCGGGCCAGCTGGTCGTTGTCGATCACGGGGAACGGGACGTCGACCTGGCGGGTGCGCACCTGCTCGAGGGAGAGCACGTTGCCCTGCGGGCCGATCGCGGTGCGCATCGAGGTCACCTGCTCCTCGCGGATCGCGTCGAGCGGCGGGTTCGTCACCTGGGCGAAGGACTGCACGAAGTAGTCGAAGAGCAGCCGGGGCCGCTTGGCGAGGACGGCGATGGGCGTGTCCGTGCCCATCGCACCGAGCGGCTCGGCGCCCGTCTGGGCCATCGGCCCGACGAGGATGCGCAGCTCCTCCGAGGTGTACCCGAAGATGCGCTGACGCTGCAGGATCGACTCGGAGGTGTGGCGGACGTGCTCGCGCTCGGGGAGCGACTCCAGGTCCAGGAGGTTCTGGCGCACCCAGTCCTCCCACGGCTGGGCGGAGGCGACCTCGGCCTTGATCTCGTCGTCGCCGATGATCCGGCCCTGCTCGGTGTCCACGAGGAACATGCGCCCCGGGGCCACGCGCCCCTTGCGCACCACCGCCGAGGGCTCGATCGGCACGACGCCGACCTCGGAGGCCAGGACGACGAGGCCGTCGTCGGTGACCCACCAGCGGGCGGGGCGCAGGCCGTTGCGGTCCAGCACGGCGCCCACCTGGGTGCCGTCGGAGAAGGCGACGGCGGCCGGTCCGTCCCAGGGCTCCATGAGCATGGAGTGGTACTGGTAGAAGGCGCGGCGGGCCGGGTCCATGGTCGCGTGGTTCTCCCACGCCTCCGGGATCATCATCATGATCGCCTGGGTGAGCGGGCGCCCGGAGAGCATGAGCAGCTCCGCGACCTCGTCGAAGGAGGCCGAGTCCGAGCCGATGGGGCTGATCAGCGGGAACAGGTCCTCGGGGACCTCGCCGAGCATCGGGTGCTTGAGCTGGCCCTGACGGGCGCGCATCCAGTTGCGGTTGCCCTTGACCGTGTTGATCTCGCCGTTGTGCGCGATGGTGCGGAACGGCTGGGCCAGCGGCCACGAGGGGAACGTGTTGGTGGAGAACCGCGAGTGGACCACGCCCAGCCGGGTGGTGAACCGCTCGTCGGAGAGGTCCGGGTAGAACGGCTCCAGCTGGGCCGTCGTCAGCATGCCCTTGTAGACGATCGTCTGGGACGAGAGCGAGGGGAAATAGACGCCGGCGCGGGACTGGGCGCGGCGGCGCACCCGCCACGCCCGCACGTCCAGCGACTGCCCCGGCTCGGTGCCGTCCTGACCGTCCGCCAGGGACAGGAACAGCTGCTCGAACGCGGGCATGGCCGCCCGGGAGCCGACGCCCAGGGCCGAGGGGTCGGTGGGCACCTCGCGCCACGCCAGGACCTGCAGCCCCTCCTCCTCGGCCAGCCGCTCGACGGCCTCCTTCGCCTCGGCGCGCTCGCCGTCGACGGGCGGCAGGAAGGCGGTGCCGGCGACGTACTCGCCCACGGGGGGCAGCTCGGCGTCGACGACGGCACGGAACAGCTCGTCGGGGATCTGGGTCAGCAGGCCGGCGCCGTCGCCGGTGCCCTCGTCGGCGCCCACCGCCCCGCGGTGCTCGAGCGCGCGCAGGGCGGTCAGCGCGTGCTGGACGATGTCGTGGCCCGGGGTGCCCCGCAGGGTGGCGATGACGGCGAGGCCGCAGTTCTCGGTCTCCCGGGACGGGTCGTAGAGGCCCTGGGCGGCGGGGACGTCCGCATAGCGGACGAAGGGATCCACCGGTCCCCCCGCGCGGGGGGCCGAGGCGGGCGAGGATGCCACGGGCATGGTGCCGTCCTTTCCGGAGAGCAGGGGCTCGGACGGGGACGGCGCTGGCCCCGACGCTCGGGGCCGACGGCCCCGAGGTGGAAGAGACGCTACCGGGCGCGACGTCCCACTGTGCGGAACCGGACGTTCTGTGACACGCCGAATGTCCACCATGTGGGACACCGGGGCCCCGGGCGCCCCTCGCGGGCGCGCCGGGGAGCGGGTCAGCGCCGGACGGCGTCGTCCTCCGCCGCGCCCACGGCGTGGGACCCGGAGCGGCCCGCGGCGACGGCGGCGCCGTCGTCGCCCTCGGGGGCGTGCCCGGCGCGCCACACGCTCTGGTGGGCGTGGGGGCCGGCGGCCGCGCCGCGATGGCGCAGCAGGATCCCGACGATGAACGCGAGGGCGATGACGAACACCAGCAGGGACGTCCACACGTTGAGCCGCTGGGTGACGCCGAAGAGCGTGACCATCTCGGCGTCGTCGATGCGCAGCATCTCGATCCACGTGCGGCCCGCGGTGTACCAGGCGACGTAGGACCACAGCATGAGGCCGTGGCGCAGGTGCAGCGCGCGGTCCACGAGGAGCAGCAGCGCGACCCCGGCCAGGTTCCACAGGCACTCGTAGAGGAACGTGGGGTGGAACAGCGTGTCCGGGGCGTAGCCGGCCGGGAAGTTCGGGCTGGCCGGGTCGACCTCGAGCCCCCAGGGCAGGGTCGTCGGGCCGCCGAAGAGCTCCTGGTTGAACCAGTTGCCCCACCGGCCGATGGCCTGGGCCAGCAGGATGCCCGGCGCGACGACGTCGCCGAAGGCCGTCAGCCGCAGCCCGTAGCGGCGGCACGCGATCCACGCGCCCACGGCGCCGAGGGCGATCGCGCCCCAGATACCGAGTCCGCCGTTCCACACGTACAGGATCTGGATCGGGTCGCCCGTGCCGTCGAAGCCGGGCCCGAAGTACCGGTCCGGTGAGGAGAACACGTGGTAGAGCCGCCCGCCCACGAAGCCGAACGGGATGGCCCACAGGGCGATGTCGAGCACGCGGTCCTCGGGGCCGCCGCGGGCGCGCCACCGGCGCTCGGCGAGCCACAGGGCCAGGACGATGCCCAGGATGATGCACAGCGCGTACGCGTGGATCTTCACCGGGCCCAGCTGGAACCCGTCCCACCCGGGGGCGGGGAAGGCGGCGAGCGGGGCCAGGGCGGCGGTCACCCTCAGCCCTCTCGGACCGTGCCGGCCGCGAGCTCGCGGGTCAGCGTGCCCACGGCCTGCGGCCCGCCGTCCGTCAGCGCGCGCACCAGGGCCGTGCCGACGATCGCGCCGTCGGCGTAGGCGCCGATCTCGCGGACGTGCGCCGCCTGGGAGACGCCGAGGCCGACGCACACGTGCTCCGCCCCGGCATCCTGGGCCCGGCGGACCACGGTCTCGGCGACGGTGGACACCGCGTCGCGGGTGCCGGTGACGCCCATGACCGACACCGCGTACACGAAGCCGCGGGAGGAGTCGACGGTGAGGCGCACCCGCTCGTCCGTGGACGAGGGCGCGGTGAGGAACACGCGGTCCAGGCCGTGACGGTCCGAGGCCTCCATCCAGGCGCCGGCCTCCTCGGGCACGAGGTCAGGGGTGACGAGACCGGCGCCCCCGGCCTCGGCGAGGCGGCGCGCGAACTCGTCGACGCCCATGCGGTCCACGAGGTTCCAGTACGTCATCACCAGCACCGCGGCGTCAGTGCGCTGGGTCACCCGTCGGATGATGTCGAAGACGTCGGCCACGTGGAAACCCGCCTGCAGGGCGGCCTGGGTCGCGGCCTGGATCACGGGGCCGTCCATCACGGGGTCCGTGTAGGGCAGGCCCAGCTCGATGACATCGGCGCCGTTGTCCGCGGCGGCGACGACGGCCTCGACGCACTCGTCCACGGACGGGTAGCCGGCCGGCAGGAAGGCGACGAGGCCGGTGCGGCCGGCCGCCTTCGCGGCATCCAGGGCCGCGGCGGTCTTGGAGTGCACGGTCATGCCGGTCACTGCTCCTCTCCGGGGGTCATCTCCTCGAGCGGGTCCTTCTCCTCCGCGGCCGTGCCGAGGCCGAACCAGGCCGCCGCGGTGGCGACGTCCTTGTCCCCGCGGCCGGAGAGGTTCACGATGATGATCCGCTCCTGACCCTCCGGGGCGTCCGGCCCCACGAGGCCCTCGTCCGCCCAGCGGCGGGCCAGGCGCAGCGCGCCGGCCAGGGCGTGGGCCGACTCGATGGCGGGCGTGATGCCCTCGGTGCGCGTGAGCCGGAGGAAGGCGTCCATGCACTCGGTGTCCGAGACCGGCTCGTAGACGGCGCGGCCCGTGTCGTGCAGGAAGGCGTGCTCCGGGCCGACGGCCGGGTAGTCCAGGCCCGCGGAGATCGAGTGGGAGTCGATCGTCTGCCCGTCCTCGTCCTGCATCAGGTACGTGCGGGCGCCGTGCAGCACGCCGGTGCGTCCGAGCGTGATGGACGCGGCGTGGCGGCCGGTCTCGAGGCCCTCGCCGCCGGCCTCGAAGCCGTAGAGCTCCACCCCAGGGTCGTCGAGGAAGCCGTGGAACAGGCCCATCGCGTTGGACCCGCCGCCCACGCACGCCGCGACGGCATCCGGCAGGCGGCCGGCCTGCGCCAGGATCTGCTCGCGGGCCTCTTCGCCGATCACGGAGTGGAAGTAGCGCACCATGGCGGGGAACGGGTGCGGGCCCGTGACCGTGCCCATCAGGTAATGCGTGGTGTCCACGGAGGCGACCCAGTCCCGCAGGGCCTCGTTGATCGCGTCCTTGAGGGTGCGGGCGCCGATCGCCACGGGGATCACCTCAGCGCCGAGCATCTGCATGCGGGCCACGTTCAGGGCCTGGCGGCGGGTGTCCTCCTCCCCCATGTACACGGTGCACTCCATGCCGAACAGCGCGGCCGCCGTCGCCGTGGCCACGCCGTGCTGGCCGGCGCCGGTCTCCGCGATCAGACGCGTCTTGCCCATGCGGCGGGCGAGCAGCGCCTGGCCGATCACGTTGTTGATCTTGTGCGAGCCGGTGTGGTTGAGGTCCTCGCGCTTGAGGAAGATGCGCACGCCGGGGGTGTCCGCGGCGAACCGCGGCACCTCGCTCAGCAGGGAGGGCCGGTTCACGTAGTCCCGGAACAGGGTCCGCAGCTCGGCCTCGAAGGCGGGGTCCTGCCGCGCCTCCTCGTAGGTGCGGGTGAGCTCCTGCAGCGCGGCCATGAGGGACTCGGGCATCCACTGCCCCCCGTAGTCGCCGAAGTAGGGCCCGGCCTGACCCTGATACGGCCCCTCGAACTCGATCGCGGGCTCGGTGCTCGGACGGTCGGCGCTCATGGCGACCACGCTCCTCGGGTCTGGTTCGGTCAGCGGACGGTGAGGGACGCGGCGCGGAACGCGCGCAGCGCCTCCTCGGGGGCGCCGTGGCGCACGAGGGCCTCGCCCACGAGCACGACGTCGGCGCCCGCGGCGGCGTAGGCCTTGATCTGCTCCTCGGACTCGACGCCCGACTCGGCGACCCGGACGACGTCCTCGGGCAGCCCGTCGGCCAGCGCGGCGTAGCGGGCCGGGTCGACGTCGAGGGTCTTGAGGTTGCGCACATTGACGCCGAGGATGCGGGCGCCGGCGGCGACGCCGCGCTCGATCTCCTCGGGCGTGTGGGCCTCCACGAGGGCGTGCATGCCCAGGGACTCGGTGAGCTGCAGGAAGCCGGCCAGCTCGGCGTCGTCGAGGGCGGCCACGATCAGCAGGACCAGGTCGGCCCCGTGGGCGCGGGCCTCGTGGATCTGGTACTCGGTGACGGTGAAGTCCTTGCGCAGGACCGGCAGATCGACGGCGGCACGCACGGCGTCCAGGTCGGCCAGGCTGCCGCCGAAGCGGCGGGCCTCGGTGAGCACGGAGACGGCGCTGGCGCCGCCGCGCTCGTACGCGCGGGCCAGGGTGGCCGGCTCGGGGATCTCGGCGAGCGCCCCCTTGGAGGGGCTCGCCCGCTTCACCTCGGAGATCACCCGGATCCCCGCGGGGTCGGTGCGTCCGCCGTGCAGGGCCGCGTGGGCGTCACGCGGCGCGGGGGCGGCGGCCACCAGCTCGGCCAGGCGCGCCTCGGGCAGG
Organism: Micrococcus sp. KRD012; assembly: GCF_017168555.1. NCBI lineage: Bacteria > Bacillati > Actinomycetota > Actinomycetes > Micrococcales > Micrococcaceae > Micrococcus > Micrococcus sp. KRD012. The sequence goes on along the minus strand of NZ_JABFBB010000021.1, from coordinate 13,690 downwards.
GCACGGCGGCGAGGCTCGAGGTCCTCACGGACGCCGTCGATGATCTCCTGGAGGACGGACACGCGGATCAGTGACCGTGCTGGCCGCGACCCGCGCCGGCCTTGCCGGCGACGATGCCCACGACGACGCCCACGGCCATCAGGGCCACGCCGATCCAGACGACGACGCTCCAGTCGGCGAGCAGGCCGACGCAGCCGGCCACGAAGCCGACGAGCACGAGCGCCACCATGGCCCACGCGCCGGGCGAGTTGCCGTGGCCGGGCAGCTCGAGGTGGGTCGGGTCGTTGAGCACCAGGCCGTCCTCGGTCACGACGACGTCCTCGACGGCGCCGCGGCGGGCGGCGCGACGGGTGGTGGGCTCGGTGTGCGCGGTGTTCGCGGTGTGGCTCATGGCTGTCCCTCACTGGTGCGTGGTGTACATGACGACTGTCCCTCATTGTGCCATGCGGGCACGGGGCCGGGCCCGCGTGACCCGGGACGACCCGGGCGGTGCGGGGCGGTCCGAGAGACGGGCACTCACGTGGGGTCGTTGCCGCGGGACAGCTCGTCCCACGCGTCCATCTGGTCCACGCGCCGGCGCTGGGCCGCCTCGCGGGCGGACTGCGCGGGCTGCTCCCCGGCGGCGGCCGGGCCGGGCTCGGAGGCCGCAGGCGCCTTCTCGTAGCGCCGGGACGAACGCCAGCCACGGCCCGCCAGTGCCGCCACGACGCCGCACAGCGCCGCGAGGACGCCGCCAGCCGCCGCGACCCACGGCCACGCCGTCACGGCGTAGTCCTGCGCGAGCGCAGTGGTCCCGGTCGCGTCGGCGACCGCGGCGGCCGCCGTCGTCGCCGGATCCAGGGCGGCGGTGACCGAGGTCGAGGCGATCACGACCCCAGCCAGCGCCATGAGCACGCCGACGATCACGGCGCCGAGGCGCCGGGCGGTGGTCAGGGCGAGGGCACCGGCCATCACGACCAGGGCCATGGCGGTGGCGACGGGCGCGGCGGCGCCGCCCGACGTCGTCGCCTCGGAGGCGATCCCGCCGGACAGGCCCGTGGCGGTCACCCAGGTGCGGCCCGCCGTGAGCAGCACGAGCCCGCCGGCGGCCAGCGCGGCGAGGACCACGGTGCGGCGGCGCATCACGCCTGCCCCAGCTCGCCCGCGGTCAGCACGGACCGCAGCGGCGCCGTCGCCTTGGTGACGGTCTCGGCGGTCTCGGCGTCGGGATCGGAGTCGGCGACGATGCCGGCGCCGGCCTGCACGTGCGCCTGGCCGCGGTGCAGCGTGGCCGAGCGGATGTTGATCGCCATGTCCATGTTGCCCGCCAGGTCGAAGTAGCCGACGACGCCGCCGTAGGGCCCGCGCTCGGTCGGCTCCCACTCGTCCAGCAGCTGCAGGGCGCGGGGCTTCGGGGCGCCGGACAGCGTGCCGGCGGGGAAGGCAGCGCGGAGGACGTCGAGCGCGTCGACATCGTCGCGCATGCGGCCCTCCACGTGGGAGACCAGGTGGAGGATGTGGCTGAACGCCTCGAGCTCCATGAACTGGGTGACCTCGACGGTGCCGGGGCGGCACACGCGCGAGAGGTCGTTGCGGGAGAGGTCCACGAGCATGAGGTGTTCGGCCCGCTCCTTCTCGTCCTCCAGCAGGTCCTTGCCGAGGAGGCGGTCGTCCTTCTCGGTGGCCCCGCGCCGCCGTGAGCCGGCGATCGGATGGGTGACCACGCGGCGGTCCCGCACGGTGACGAGCGCCTCGGGCGAGGAGCCCACGATCTCGTACGGCTCCCCGTCCGGGGTCTCGAAGGAGAAGAGGTACATGTAGGGGCTCGGGTTCACCGTGCGCAGGACGCGGTACACGTCCAGACCGGTGGCGTCCGTGGTGACCGAGAGGCGGCGGGAGACGACGGCCTGGAACACCTCGCCGTCACGGATCGCCCGCTGGGCCTTCGCGACGGCCTCGCGGAAGCCTTCGGCACCCCACCGGTCCTCGGCCTGGGCGGCGACCCCGTCCGCGTCCGCCTCGAGCCAGCGGCGCGGGACGTCGCTGACCGGGTCCGCGGCCGGGGCGGCCAGGCGCTCGACCATGGCATCCAGGCGGGCGAGCGCGTCGTCGTAGGCGCGGTCCGCGCCGGTGGCCAGGCCGTTGCCGTTCACCGCGTTGGCGATCAGCGTCACGGTGCCGTCCAGGGCATCGTGCACGGCCAGGTCGGTGACGAGGTTCATCGCGAGGTCGGGCAGGCCGAGGTGGTCCTCGGGCGGGTGCGGCAGGCGCTCCCACGCGCGGACCGTGCTCCAGCCCAGGAAGCCGGCCATGCCGGAGACGAGGTGCGGCAGAACGCCTCCGACCTCGGCGCGCACGTCCGTGCGCAGCAGGCGCAGGCACGCGGCGAGCACGTCCAGGGCGCGGCCCTGCGTGGGCAGCCCCTCGGGCGGGGTGCCCTGCCAGTGCGCCTCGCCGTCCCGCGAGGTCAGGGTGACGGATGAGCCGGCCCCGATGAAGCTGTACCGGGACCACGCCGCGCCCGGGGTGGCGGACTCCATCAGGAAGGTGCCGGGGCGGGAGCCGGCCAGGCGCCGATGGATCGCCAGCGGCGTGAGGCCGTCCGCCAGCACCGTGCGGACCACGGGGATCACGCGGGCGGTGTCCGCCAGACGCAGGAACTCCGCACGGGAGGGAGTGGTGGCGGCGGTCATCGGGCGGCCTCCTCGGGGTCGACGGCGGCCGCCGGCATGACGATCTCGCGGCCGGTGAAGCAGGTGCGGGTGCCCGTGTGGCAGGCGGGGCCGGTCTGGTCCACGGTGAGCAGCAGGGTGTCGCCGTCGCAGTCCGCGTGGACCGCGCGCACCCGCTGCAGGTGGCCCGAGGTCTCCCCCTTGCGCCACAGCTCGCCGCGCGAGCGGGACCAGTAGGTGGCCCAGCCGGTCTCGAGCGTCGCGCGCAGGGACTCCTCGTTCATCCACGCCATCATGAGCACCTCGCCGGTGCCCTCCTGCTGGGCGATGGCGGGCACCAGGCCCCGGTCGTCGAAGGTCACGGAGGCCACGAGGTCGTCGGGCGTGGAGAGGCTCATGGAGGTCCAGTCTAGGGAGCCGGAACGGGGCGTGGTCGCCGGGGTCAGCGGACGGTGTGCCCCGCCTGCCTCAGGGCGTCCTTGACGCGGGCGAGCATGTCGTCCGGGCCGAAGTGGAACAGGGAGGCGGCGAGCACCGCGTCCGCGCCGGCCGCGACGGCGGGCGGGAAGTGCTCGGGCTCGCCGGCGCCGCCGGAGGCGATCAGCGGCACGCGCGTCACGGCGCGCACGTCCCGGATCATCTCCAGGTCGAAGCCCTCGCGCGTGCCGTCCGCGTCGATCGAGTTGAGCAGGATCTCCCCCACACCGCGCTCGGAGGCCTCACGGCACCAGGCGACGGCGTCGATGCCCGTGCCCCGGCGGCCGCCATGGGTGGTGACCTCGTAGCCGGAGGCGCAGCCCGGGTCCTCCGTGCGCCGGGCGTCGAGGGAGAGCACGAGGACCTGGGACCCGAAGCGGCGGGTGATCTCCGTGATCATCTCGGGCCGGGCCACGGCCGCGGTGTTGACGGAGACCTTGTCCGCCCCCGTGCGCAGCAGCCGGTCCACGTCCTCGACGGCGCGCACGCCGCCGCCCACGGTCAGCGGGATGAAGACCTCCTCGGCCGTGCGGGTCACGACGTCGTAGGTCGTGGCGCGGTCCGAGGTGGAGGCGGTGACGTCGAGGAACGTGATCTCGTCGGCGCCGGCGGCGTTGTAGCGGCGGGCGAGCTCGACCGGGTCGCCCGCGTCGCGCAGGTTCTCGAAGTTCACGCCCTTGACCACACGCCCGGCGTCCACGTCCAGGCAGGGGATGACACGCACGGCGAGGCTCACGTCGGCTCCTTCGTCTCGGGGGGCTCGGGCGGGACGGCGCGGGCCGTCAGAGGCGGATCGCGTGGATCGCGGAGATCAGGATGCCGCGGGCGCCCAGGGCGTACAGCTCGTCCATGACGCGGTTGGCATCCGGCTTGCGGACCATGGAGCGCACGGCGACCATCGTCTCGTCCCGCAGCGGGGAGACCGTCGGTGACTCCAGCCCCGGGGTGACCGCGGTGGCCGCCTCCAGCAGGTCACGACGGATGTCGTAGTCGATCATGACCCACCGGCGGGCCACGAGCACGCCCTTGAGGCGGCGCAGCAACACGTCGAGGCCCTCGGGGCGCTCCCCCGCGCGGCCGATCAGCACGGCCTCCGAGTCGAGGATGGGCTCGCCGAAGACCTCCATGCTGGCGGCGCGCAGGGTGCTGCCGGTCTCCACGACGTCGGCGATCGCGTCCGCCACGCCGAGCTTGACGGAGGACTCCACGGCGCCGTCGAGGTGCACCACCGTGGCGTCCAGGCCGGTGCGGGCCAGGTAGTCGGAGAGCAGGCCGTCGTAGCTCGTGGCGATGCGCTTGCCGGCGAGCTGCTCGGCGGAGGTGAAGGAGCCGACGGGGGCGGCGAGACGGAACACGGAGCGGCCGAAGCCGAGCGCCATGATCTCCTCGGCGGTGTCCCCCACCTGCGCGTCGCAGAACAGGTCGCGGCCGGTCAGGCCGACGTCGAGGGTGCCCTGGCCGACGTAGACGGCGATGTCCCGGGGACGCAGGTAGAAGAACTCGACGTTGTTCTCGGGGTCCACGAGGACGAGCTCGCGGGAGTCCCGGCGTTGCCGGTAGCCGGCCTCGGTCAGGATCTCACGGGCGGCCTCAGAGGTGGCGGTAGACGTCCTCGAGGCTGATGCCGCGGGCGATCATCATGGTCTGCACGTGGTACAGCAGCTGCGAGATCTCCTCGGCGGCGGCCTCATCCGACTCGTACTCGGCGGCCATCCAGACCTCGGCCGCCTCCTCGACGACCTTCTTGCCGATCGCATGGACGCCGGCGTCGATCTGGGCCACGGTGCCGGAGCCCTCGGGGCGCTCCTGCACCTTGCGCGTCAGTTCCGCGTACAGCTCGTCGAAGGTCTTCACGGGACCACCCTAGCGACCCTGCCCCTCCAGCCCAGACCGGAGTCGGTCATTGTGACGTACGGGACGGCGGGGTCTTCGCCACGCGCTGCACCTACGGGCCCACGTGGGACGTGCCGGCCGCTCAGCGTCCTCCCCCTCCCATGTCTGCACGTTCCTTCACTCCCATCGGGGCACGCGCGCGAGGCGGCCGTGGACGTGGGGATGACGGGCTGAACGTGCCCGTCCGGTCCGCACGCATGGCCCGGGCGACCTCCGACAGGTGGGCACGACACGCTCGTTTCTGACCCCAGCGACGACACCGCTCCTTGCACACCTGAGACACCACCAGGTCGATCACTGCCCCGAACCCCGCCCGGGCCCACCGCACCAGATCTCTTCCGCGACGCACACATCCATCTCGTCGACTGTCCACGCGTCCGGGCCTCGGGTCCAGGCCCTGGAGGTCACCGGCGGGCGGCGCGGCCGCGCCCACGTCGCCGACGGGGAACAGGAATGATGCGGCGAGAGGATCTGGGGGTAGCCGTCGTGGCCCTCCTCCCCTTCCCGGACGAGGAGCAGAGCCCCGCGCTCGGACCCGCGAACTGGAGCATGACCCACCACGATGAAGGCGACCCATCCCGTCCCGCACACCGAGTGAGCGCCCGGTTGCAGCGAGCGCAGAAGATCCTCTCCCGCTGGCGGGTGGCCACGGGCAATGCGGTGGAAGGCATGGAATGGGAGCGGGATCCCGGTGATGCGCAGCTCGTGGAGATGGCTCGGCTGCCCAGCAGTGCCGAGCTGCCCAGCGCTGGAGCCTGGCTTCCGGGGCTGGAGATCCTCATGGGCCTTCGTCGCAGACCTGGTGCCGGGCCCCCTCAACCACCGGCTCGCCACGTGCTCGTTCTATCGGGAGAAGGCTTCGGCGCCCGTCCCCTCGGCGCGTCGCCATGCTCGCCCTGACGTGAGCCGACGTTCGTGGGTGCGGGGCGTCGGCCGACTCCCACGGGGGTGGCCTCACACGCACCCGACGGTCTGTCCCACCACGTCTCAGACCCTCCGACACTTCTGTCCAACAGCTCGGTTTGGGACCGTTTCTGACGTGATGCTCTCGTGGGCGGACGGGGCGTGTAAAGGGGTATACCCGGCTGGACATCCTGGCGGGCAGATGCCCGATGTCGGCGGCGAGGCCACACCCCAACCTTGCCCTGCGACCGGTTACCGGTGGTAATGTGCCGCCATTATTCATTCGACCCCTTATGGAGCCCCTGAATACATGAGCGACGGCCCAGCCGCCTGCCCTGGTGACAGTCCGAGCGTCACCCCCACCCCACCCCGCAGCTGGCGGGGTCGCCTGCACCTCGTGGGGAGGTGACTCAGGCATGGATCCAGTCCTGACACTGATCCTCGGATCCCTCATCATCCTGGCGATCATCGCCGCCAACGGCTTCTTCGTGGCCCAGGAATTCGCGTACATGTCTGTAGACCGCGTCCGCCTGCAGACCGCCGCCAAGGCCGGCGACCGCGCCGCCGCCCGCGCACTGCAGGTCACTCGCCGCACCTCCTTCATGCTCTCCGGCGCGCAGCTGGGGATCACGGTCACAGGCCTCATGGTGGGCTACGTGGCAGAGCCGATGGTGGGTGCGGCCCTGACCGAGTTGCTCGGCGGCACCGCACTGCCTTCTGAAGTGGTCATCGCCATCTCCACGCTGGGCGTACTGGTGGTGGCCACCCTGGTGCAGATGATCATCGGCGAGCTGTACCCCAAGAATTTGGCCATCGCCAACCCCGAGCCCCTGGCCCGCGCTCTGGCCCGGCCCACACAGATCTACCTCGGCCTGTTCGGCTGGCTCATCTGGGTCTTCGACAAAGCGGCCGAGGTGCTGCTCAAGCTCCTGCGCATCGAGCCAGTGCACGACGTCGACAGCACCGCCTCCGCCGAGGACCTGGACCGCATTGCCCTGGACTCCAGAGCTTCCGGATCCTTGCCCGCGGAGGTCTCCGTCCTGATCGACCGGGTGCTGGACTTCCCAGACCAGGACGTGCAGCACGCGATGGTGCCCCGCTCGCGTGTGGACGAGGTTCAGCCCCAGACCTCCCTGGCTCAGGTGCGCGACCTGATGGCCACCGGCCACACCCGCTACCCGGTGATCTCGAACGAACACGAACCGCTCGGGGTAGTCCACCTCACCGACCTGCTCGGTGAGACCCGGATGGCCCCGGACACCCCCGTGTCCGCCCTGATGCGCCCTGCACTGGTGCTGCCCACGATGATGTCCCTGCCCGACGCAGCCCGGGAGCTCGACGGCTCAGGGCAGCAGATGGCGTGCATCGTGGACGAGTTCGGCGGCTTCGTCGGCGTGCTCACAGTGGAAGACCTCGCGGAGGAGCTCGTGGGCGAGCTCACGGACGAGCACGACCTGCACCCCCAGGAGGAGATCACCGCCACAGGCCTGCACTCCTGGGTCCTGAGCGCAGAGGCCCACCTGGACGAGCTCGAGCGCCTCGTCGGGCACCCCCTGCCCGTGACCGAGGCGGAGTCCGCCGCCGGTCTGACCATCGACGCTCTGGGCCGTCTGCCCCGGGAAGGCGAGGTCATCACGATCGACCTGCCCGAGGACCCACGAGACTTCGGGGCTGAGGAGGTCTACGACCGCCACCTGCAGGTCGAGGTCCTCTCCATCCAACGCAGGGTCCCAGCTCGACTGCGGATCCACCTCATCGAGGTGCCCCGCTCTGACACCGCCGGCAGCCATGCCGCCCACGAGGCCCAGCCCGACGCCACCACGGACGAGGAGCGATGATGCACGGTCCACTGATCGTCATGCTCGTGACCACAGCGCTGATCGTGCTCAGCGCGATCTTCGTCATCATGGAGTTCTCCCTGCTGGGCGCCCGCCGGCACCGGCTAGAGGCCGAGGCAGGACGCAGCCGCGCCGCGCGGGCCGCTCTCAAGGGAGTCGACGAGCTGACCCTCATGCTCGCCGCAGCCCAGTTGGGCATCACCTTGTGCACCTTCGCCCTGGGGGCGATCACCAAGCCGGCCGTCGACGCATGGCTCGGCCCCGTCCTGGAGGACTGGGGCATCCCCGCAGCGGCAGCCGGAACCGCCTCCTTCGTCCTGTCCTTGCTGGCCGTGACCTTCCTTCACCTGGTCATCGGGGAGATGGCCCCCAAGTCCTGGGCCATTGCCCACCCCGAGACCGCAGCCAAAGCCGTGGCCGTGCCCGCACGCGCCTTCGTCTGGACCGTTCGCCCCCTGCTGCTGCTGGCCAACCGGCTGGCCAACCGCCTGGTGACCCTCAGCGGCGTCACCCCCGTGGACCAAGCCGCCGTGGGCGGCTACGACGCAGCGGCCATTCGTCAGCTGGTTGAGCACTCCGCCGCCGCCGGCACCCTGGACCGGCAGAACCATGAAGCCTTGGCCGGTGCCCTGGACCTTCAGACCCTCACTCTCGGGGACCTCCTCCCCCAGGGTCAGCACCCGGTCAAGGTCGCCCCCGACGCCGACGTCGAGGCGGTCCAGAATGCCGCTGCGTGCTCAGGGCACTTGCGTATCCTGGTCCAGCCGGACCATACCCCTGAGAGCGTTCCGGGCGTCGTCCACGTGCGGGACACCCTCACGATGGAGCCTTCTGCGCCAATCCAGCCGCTTATCCAGCAGGCTCTGACGCTGCCCTCCACCACACCGTTGCACGAAGCACTTGCCTCCATGCGCCGCAACAGCCGCCAGCTGGCCGCAGTGACCCAGGACAACCGGTTCACTGGGGTCGTCACCCTCACCGACGTCTTGCGCGGAGTGTTGCCCCGCGCGGCTTGAGTCCACACCTCGGCAACACCACCGCGGGGGCCGCTGAAACGGCCCCCGCGGTGGTGTGGACAAAGAATCAGAATCGGCACAGTGGCCTCGCCCCCCATTCCGGCCTCAATGGGCTCAGTCATGCTCCGACTCACGGGCGTGTAACGGCTAAATCGGTCGTTTGTGGCGGCTGCTCGGTGTGCCGCCCGGTGTCATGTGTGGCTTGCGCCGCTATATGGCGGGGTTCTGTCGGAGCTCAGTGGCGGCCTCCAAGCACGCGGGCAAGAGGGCGCTGCGAGTGAGGCTCACGTTCCGCAAGCCGATCCTTCACCGGGACAGCGGC
>NZ_JABFBB010000021.1:334-4490 GCF_017168555.1 Micrococcus sp. KRD012 | reverse complement strand
GTGTGGCTTGCGCCGCTATATGGCGGGGTTCTGTCGGAGCTCAGTGGCGGCCTCCAAGCACGCGGGCAAGAGGGCGCTGCGAGTGAGGCTCACGTTCCGCAAGCCGATCCTTCACCGGGACAGCGGCCGACGGCAGGCCGGAGGAATAGGCGTCGCGATAGGGTGCACCCCGCGCAACAGAACCGTTGCGAAAGGTCTAACACCCCAACGCAACAGAGTGGGCCGCCATGCGCTGCCACGGGCCCGTGAACTTCGGTGTCACAGGTAGCGGCAGACATCCTCGGGGGAGCACGTGGCCGGGTCGCCGGCGGCGGCGTCCTCGCGCAGGTCGGCGATCGTGGTGCGTAGCTGCGCGAGCTCGGCGAGTTGCCGGTCGATCACATCAAGGCGGGTGTCGAGCAGGTCGGTGACGTGCCGGCAGGGGGCCTGCCCCCGGTCGCGGATGTCCAGCACCTGACCGATCTGGGCCAGGGTCAGCCCGACCGCTTGCCCCCGGCGGATGAAGTCCAGCCGGTCGAGCACCTCGGCGCCGTAGTCCCGGTAGCCCGCCGGGGTGCGGTCCGCGGCGGGTAGCAGCCCGACCTCCTCGTAGTACCGCAGGGTCTTGCTCGTCGTGCCCGACGCCCGAGCCACCTCACCGATCCGCATGCCACTCATTCTCCCCCTTGACCTTCCAGTGCACTGGAAGGTCGATCCTGAGGGCGATGAAGGAGGAGTTCATGACGGCAACGGCTAACAGCAGGTCGTATGACCTGGCAATGATCGGGTCCGGTGGGGCGGCGTTCGCGGCCGCGATCCGCGCCACCAACCTCGGCAGACGGGTGGTGATGATCGAGCGTGGCACCGTCGGCGGTACCTGCGTGAACACCGGGTGCGTGCCCTCCAAGGCCTTGCTCGCGACCGCCGAGGCCCGCCACGTCACACTCGACGCCTCCCGGTTCCCCGGCCTGCCGTTCCCCGAAGTCCGGCCGGTCGACATGCCCGCCTTGATCGCCGGCAAGGATCGGCTCGTCGGGTCACTGCGTGGCGAGAAGTACCTGGACCTGGCCACCGAGTACGGATGGGATCTCCACCCCGGGGACGCCACGTTCGTCGGCACACCCAGCGAGCCGGCACTGCGCGTCACCGGCCCTGACGGCACGGTGGAGACGGTCCGGGCCGCGCACTACCTCATCGCCACCGGCTCCAGGCCCTGGGCGCCGCCGGTCCCCGGCCTGCAGGAGGCCGGTTACCTGACCTCGACCACCGCGATGGAACTGGACCACGTCCCGGAGTCGCTGCTGGTCATCGGCGGCGGCTACGTCGCGATGGAGCAGGCCCAGCTCTTCGCTCGGCTCGGCGTCCGGGTCACCATGCTGGTCCGCTCACGGCTGGCGTCCCAGGAAGAACCCGAGGCGTCCACCGCCCTGGATGAGATCTTCACGGACGAAGGCATCCAGATCATCCGCGGCGCGGTGCCCAGCGCGGTCCGCCGCGACCCGGCCACCGGCGAGGTCACGGTCACTGCCACCACCACTGACGGCTCACAGGAACTCCGGGCGGCCGAGGTACTCGTCGCCACCGGGCGCCGCCCGGTCACCGCCACGCTCGGTCTCGACACCGTCGACGTGCGCACCGGCGACCACGGCGAGGTGGTTGTCGACAGCCATCTGCGCAGCACCAACCCGCGCGTCTGGGCTGCCGGTGACGTCACCGCCCACCGTCAGTTCGTGTACGTCGCCGCGGCCCACGGCGCCCTCGTCGCCGACAACGCCCTCACCGGCGCCGGCCTCGAGGTCGACTACCGCCACCTGCCCCGGGTCGTGTTCACCAGCCCCGCCCTGGCCGCCGTCGGGATGACCGAACGGCAGGCCTCCGCTGCCGGGATCCGCTACGACAGCCGTGTCCTGTCACTCGCGCACGTCCCACGCGCGATCGTCAACCGCGACACCCGCGGGTTCATCAAGATGGTCACCGACGCCGACACCGGCCGCATCATCGGCATTACCGCCCTGGCCCAGGACGCCGGCGACCTCGCCGCCGCCGGGGTCTACATGCTCGAGGCCGGCATGACCACCAGCCAGGTCGCCAACCTCTGGAGCCCCTACCTGACCATGGCCGAAGGCCTCAAGCTCACCGCGCAGGCCTTCACCACCGACATCGCCAAGCTCTCCTGCTGCGCGGCGTGAACCTGCCCCGCACACAGGGACACCGATAGGGGACCGCCTCGCCCCGGGGCGCGAGACAAGAAAATGGGCGCCGATCAGCCCTACTTACTGGCACCCCTGCGTATCGGACCTGCAACCACCGGGGAGTTCAGTCGATGCAAGAACTCCCGTCCCAGGCCTATATCTGGACGTCTTCACGACCTCTACGTGCTCGACCCGACGAGGACAGCACTGGACGACGCGATGACCGCCTTGCGGCGCCGCCATGAGGCCGCGGTCCGTTTGGGCCGCGTCACCGCACCACCATGACCACGATCGTCACCACGTAAGCCGCGGCGACCAGACCGATCCCCAGCAGGGTGAGCACCACCCCGCGCCGGGCCGGCCGCTGGCCCTCGTCCGGCCCGGGGCCCTTGCCGTGCTTCGCGGTCATCGCGCGCTCCTAAGACGTTGCTCAAGCATGTGCGGCTCTCGCGAGCGGGCTTCCGTGCCGAGTGCTACCAGCTCAGGTCGTGACAGCCGTCGCTGCCGGCGCCCTCCACCTGCAAGGTGGCATGGGCGATACCGTAACGGTCGCGCAGCACCCGGCGCGCGCCGGCAAGCACGGCGCCGTGGTCCGCGCGCTGGTCAGCGACCAGGTGGGCCGTGGCCACGTTCATCCCCGACGTCAGGGTCCACAGGTGCAGGTCGTGGACCTCCTCCACCCCCTCGACCGCGTCCAGGTCACCGGCGACGTCCTCCGGGTCCACCCCTTCCGGGGCGTGCTGGCCCAGCACCGCGATCACCTGCCTGCCCAGAACCACCGCCCGGATGATGACGAAGACCGCGATGAGCGCCGCGACCACGACGTCCCAGATCGGCTGGCCGGTGAGGATGATCAGCACGCCGGCGACCATGACACCCACCGACCCGGCGGCGTCGGCGATCACCTCGTAGTAGGCGCCCTTGACGTTCAGGCTGTCCTTGGCCCCGCTGCGCAGCAGCAGCATGGAGATGATGTTGATCACCAGGCCGGCGAAGCCGACCGCGAGCATGGCGCCGGAGGCCACCTCCGGCGCGTCGCCCAGCCGGCTGATGGCCTCGACCACCACGTACACCCCGACCGCGAGCATCGCCAGCACCGCCAACGCCGAGGCGAACACCTCGGCCCGGTAGGAGCCATAGGTGCGTCGCCCTGTGGAGTCCGGCCGGCTCGCGATGCGCGTCGCCAGCAGCGCCGCACCCAGCACCACCACATCGGCAGCCATGTGCCCGGCATCCGACAGCAGCGCCAACGACCCCGACACCAGCCCCGCGACCAGCTCGATCAGGAAGAAGCCCGCCGTCAGGGCGAACGCCCCCGCCAGCCGCCGACGGTAGCGGCCACCGGCATGCCCGGTCGCCGGGGCATGGCTGTGTCCCGCCCCCATCAGCCCTGCCCCTCGTGGCGGGCGTGCTCACGGGAGACGTCCAGCAGCATCCGCACATGCCCGTCAGCGAGGCGGTAGTACACCATCCGCCCCTCCCGGCGGTTCTCGACCACCCCAGCGGTACGCAGCACCCGCAGCACCTGGGACACCGACGCCTCCGCGACATCGACCGACGCCGCCAGGTCACACACGCACAGCTCGCCGGCCTCCAGCAACGCATACAGCGCCCGGGCACGGCGCGGGTCCCCCAGGAGCTTGAACAGCCCGGCCAACCTGCCGGCCTCGCGCTCGTCGGGGATCCTCTCCCGGGTCAGCGCCACCTTCTCCGGATGGACGGCGGTGACCTGACACGAATCCAACGGCGTCACACTCATGCCACGACCATACACCTATGCAGATATCAGCAGCGGGAGCCACACACGAGAGGTCAGCAGGTTCTGTATGGTCAGCGCATGCTGACTATTGCTTCGCGGCTGGACGTGATGAACCGGCTGGGCCGGGCGATGGCCGACCCGACCCGCTCCCGCATCCTCATGACACTCCTCGAGGGCCCGAGCTACCCGGCGGTACTCGCCCGCGACCTAGGGCGTGTCTGAGAAT
>NZ_JABFBB010000021.1:0-234 GCF_017168555.1 Micrococcus sp. KRD012 | reverse complement strand
CTGGACGTGATGAACCGGCTGGGCCGGGCGATGGCCGACCCGACCCGCTCCCGCATCCTCATGACACTCCTCGAGGGCCCGAGCTACCCGGCGGTACTCGCCCGCGACCTAGGGCGTGTCTGAGAATAGATGCACGAGTCAGCTGAGACCCTGGGGACATGTCCCGGTTCCAGATGCTCTCTGACACCCAATGGGAGTTGATCGCCCCGATGCTCCCGACCCGGACCGGCCGCG
>NZ_JABFBB010000020.1:84283-118002 GCF_017168555.1 Micrococcus sp. KRD012 | reverse complement strand
ACGGACGACCTGCTCGGGGGTGTGACGCTTCCTGCTGTTCGTCATGATCTGACCAGTCTCCCTGCCCGCGACCGCGGGCAACAGGACGACTCTCATAACGACTGGACCTACGAAACGGGGTCAGCCCAGGCGGTCGCCCGGGCTCCGCGTCGACTCGCGTGCCGTGGCCAGGAGCTCGGCCAGTTCCGCGGTTCTCCGCGCTTGTTGGCAGTAGTTTCGCAGCAGCCCGACCACATTCACGAGGCCGGAGTCCTGCAGCGCAGGGCTCCGGCTTCGTCGTACCCGGGGCCGGGCCACCTTTGCCGCCACTCCCCGTCGGTCGGGCGGGCGGTTCAGGCTGCGAACAGCACGTGCGTGTCCGGCACGACGGCCCGGCCGCCGAGGGCCCTGAGTTCCAGCAGGCAGGCCGCGCCCACCACCTCCGCACCCCGTGCCTCGATGAGCCGTCGGCCGGCGGCGAGGGTGCCGCCCGTGGCGAGGACGTCGTCGAGCAGGAGCACCCGTGACCCGGCCCGCAGGTCCTCGGAGACCTCGATGCTCGCGGTCCCGTACTCCAGCGTGTAGTCCGCGCGGGCTGCGGGCGCCGGGAGGCGCCCGGCCTTGCGCAGCGGCACGAGGCCGGTGCCTGTCAGGACGGCGGCCGCCCCGGCGAGCAGGAACCCGCGGGCCTCGAGGCCGGCCACGAGGTCGAACCGCCCCTCGAACGGCGCCACCAGGGCCTCAACACACTCCCTCAGGGCGCGGGCGTCGGCGAGCAGGGGCGTGATGTCCTGGAAGGCCACGCCCGGGCTGGGATGGTCGGGGACCACACGGATGAGCGAGCGGGCACGGGCGATCTCGGAGGTGACGGACACGGCCTCCACTCTAGGACGTACGCCGCCCGGGCCGCGGATGTGATCGGCGTCATCGGGCGGGGAGTTTGCTCTGGCTCCCTCAGGGGAGGACAGTAGATCGGTGGAAAATCCCCAGAATCCTCTCGCGGGCCGCGTGCCCGACGTCGAGCCGTCCGCCCGCGTGGCGGCGTCGACGGCCACCCGTCCCGACGACGCCACCCCCGACTGGCGCGGCCGCCCGTTCCTCGGCCAGCCCGGCCCGCTGGCGAACCTGTTCTCCGTGGAGCTGTGGGAGCGCTTCTCCTTCTACGGCATGCAGGCGATGCTCGTGTACTACATGTCCTGGACCGCCGCGGAGGGCGGCCTCGGGATCGACCCGGCCGTGGCCACGGGCATCGTCGGCGCCTACGGCGGCATGGTGTACGTGTTCTGCATCCTCGGCGGCTGGGTCGCCGACCGCCTGCTCGGCTCCGAGCGCACCATGTTCATCAGCGCCGTCGGGATCATGTTCGGCCACATCGCGCTGGCCCTCGTCCCGGGTGTCCCGGGCCTGGCCCTCGGCCTCGTGCTCGTCGCCGTCGGCTCGGGCGGCCTCAAGGCCAACGCCACGAACCTCGTCGGCTCCCTGTACTCCCGCGAGGACCCCAAGCGCGACGCCGGCTTCTCCATCTTCTACATGGGCGTGAACATCGGCGCCCTCTTCGGCCCGCTGCTGACCGGCCTGGCGCGGGACACGCTGGGCTTCCACGTCGGCTTCGGCCTCGCCGCCGCCGGCATGGCCATCGGCCTGGCGCAGTACGCCCTGACCCGCAAGAACCTGCCCACGGACGTGCACCGGGTCCCGGATCCGCTGCCGCGGTCGCAGTACGGCCGCTGGGGCCTGATCGGCCTGGGGATGGTCGCCGTCGTCGTGGTCCTGTTCCTCACGGGCGTCGTCACCCTGGGCAACCTCTCCGACGCCGTCGTCGTGCTCGCCGCCGTCGCGGCCATCGCGATCTTCGCCGTCCTGCTGACCTCCACGAAGGTCACGGAGGAGGAGCGCTCGCGCGTGAAGGCGTTCATCCCGCTGTTCATCGGCACGTCCGTGTTCTTCGCCCTCTTCCAGCAGCAGTTCACCGTGATCGCGCTGTACTCCGAGCACCGCCTCGACCGGAACCTGTTCGGCTGGCTCATGCCCATGGAGTGGGTCAACTCCATCAACCCGATCTTCATCATCGTGTTCGCCCCGGTGTTCGCCGCGCTGTGGACCAAGCTGGGCGCCCGCCAGCCCGCCACCCCGGTGAAGTTCGGCATCGGCATCGTCCTGATCGGCATCGCCTTCCTGCTGTTCATCCCGGTGGCCGACGTCGTCGCCGTGCCGCTGCTGTGGCTGACGCTGATCCTCTTCGTCTGCACCATGGGCGAGCTGCTCGTCTCCCCGGTGGGCCTCTCCCTGGCCACCAAGGTCGCCCCGCGCAGCTTCCCGGTGATGATGGTGTCGCTGTACAACCTGTCCGTCGCCCTGGGCACGGCCCTGGCAGGCTCCCTGGCCGGCTCCTACTCGGAGCAGAACGAGGTGGGCTACTTCGGCATGATCGGTGCGGTCACCCTGGGCGTGGGCCTGCTCGTGCTGGCCATCGCCAAGCCGGTGCGTCGCGGCATGCGCGGCGTGCTCTGAGCGCGCCAGTGGCGCGAATCACGCGCCGCTCGGTAGTCTGCGAGACGACGTCATCACTCCCGACCACACAAAGGACGCGCACTCCATGAGCTCCATCCCCGAAGGCCTGAAGTACTCCGCCGAGCACGAGTGGATCGCCGAGGCCGGTGCCGCCGGCACGGTCCGCGTGGGCATCACCGACTTCGCCCAGGATGCGCTGGGTGACGTCGTCTACGTGGACCTGCCGGAGGTCGGCACCGAGGTCACCGCGGGCACCGCGGTGGGCGAGGTCGAGTCCACGAAGTCCGTCTCGGACATCTACGCCCCGGTCTCCGGCACCGTGGCCGCCGTCAACGACGAGCTCGACGGCGAGCCCGGCCTGGTCAACTCTGCCCCCTACGAGGGCGGCTGGCTGTTCGAGATCACCCTCGCGGACGAGGCCCAGCTCGAGGGCCTCATGGACGCCGAGGGCTACGCCTCGCACACCAGCTGAGCCCCGTCCGCCGTCGCCCCGTCGCTGGCCGGCGGGGCGACGGCGTCCCCTTCGTCTCTCCCTCCGGCGCCGCGGCGCCGGCCCCCGCACAGGAGCACCCCATGAACCAGCCCGGACGTGAACCGGACCTGTCCACCTCCGCCATCAACCTCACCGAGCTGGCGCCGCTGGTCTCGGCGGACCTCACCCGCGAGGAGTCGGACGCGATCCGCGCCCTCCCGGCCGGTTCCGCGCTGCTGCTCGCCCACGAGGGCCCGGACCAGTCCGCCCGCTTCCTGCTGGACGAGGACGTGGTCTCCGTGGGGCGCCACCCGGACGCGGACATCTTCCTCGACGACGTCACGGTCTCCCGTCGTCACGCGGAGTTCCGGGCCGAGGACGGCGGCCATCGGCTCGTGGACCTGAACTCCCTCAACGGCACCTTCGTGAACCACGACCGCGTGGACGAGATCCTGCTGCGCTCCGGGATGCACGTGCAGATCGGCAAATACCGGCTCACGTACTACGCCGCACCGGCGCGGGGCTGAGCCGTCATCCCCGTGACCGATCCGCGCCCGCGACCCGACGCCGTCCCCGCCGCCCGCCCTGCGGGCCGGCTGGGCATCGGCGAGGTCGTGGCCGCCCTCGAAGCCGAATTCCCCGGCGTCACCGCGTCCAAGGTGCGCTTCCTGGAGGACCGCGGCCTCGTCCTGCCCGAGCGGACTCCCGCCGGCTACCGGCGCTTCCGGCCCGGGGACGTGGACCGGCTCCGGTTCGTCCTCGCCCTGCAGCGCGACCACTTCCTGCCGCTCAAGGTCATCGCCGACCACCTGGCCGCGCTGGACCGCGGCGAACGCCCCACCGGCCTGCCCGGAACCGCGGCGGTCCCGGCGTCCTCGGACGCGGAGCGGCTCGGCCGCGAGGTCGCCGGGGGTCGCCGGTCGTGGACCCGCGCCGAGCTCGCCGCCGAATCCGGTGCGGGCGAGGAGCTGCTGGCCGAGCTGGATCAGTACTCGCTCCTGCCCGTCGATCCCGACGGCGGCTACCCGAGCCACGCGATGGACGTGGCCCGGGCCGCCGTCGTGCTCGCGGGCCACGGCCTGGAGCCCCGGCACCTCCGCCCGCTGCGGGCCGCGGCCGACCGCGAACTGGGCCTGGTGGAGCGCGCCGTCGCCCCGCTGCAGGCCCGCCGCGACGCCGGCACCCGCCCCCGCGTGGCCCGCTCGGCACGCGAGATCGCGCAGGCCAGCCTGCGGCTGCATGCGGCCCTCGTGGCCGTGGGACTGGAGCAGTGGGATGACTGAGCCGCGCCCCGTGCCCGCCGACGACGCCGGCGACGTGCCGCTCTCCGTGCTCGGCGTGCGTGTCGAGCTGCCCGAACAGCACCACGTGATCCTGCTGGTGGATCCGCCCGGCCGCACGATGGTCCCGCTGTGGGTGGGCGCGCCCGAGGCCGCCGCCGCCGCGCTCGCGCTCGAGGGCGTCCGCACGCCCCGGCCCCTCACCCATGAGCTGCTCCTGGCCGCCGTCGACGCCCTGGGCGCCGAGGTCGTGCGGGTGCGCCTCACCGAGGTCCGGGACGAGGTCGTGCACGCCGAGCTCGTGCTCTCCACGGGCGCCCGGGTCGACGCCCGCGCGTCGGACGCCGTCGTGGTCGCCCTGCGCGCCGACGCCCCCGTGCTGGGCAGCCCCGCCGTGCTCGCGGACGCCGGCATGCCGGCGCGGACGGGGGAGGAGGACGCCGGCCAGGAGCGCGCCGTCGAGGACTTCCGCGACTTCCTGGACACGGTGCGCCCCGAGGACTTCGCCTGAGCGGAGCCGGCGCGACACGGCGCGGTCTCGCCGCCGGCTTCGTTGACCGTCCCCGGACCCGCGCGTACCTTCGAGGGGAAGAGGGCCCCGCCACCCGGAGCGCCTCCGTCGCCCTCCCCACGGTCACCGGGGAGCGCCGCCACGGTCACCGGCGGCACACGACGGTCGCGTCCCCCTCCCCGCACCGGGGGCCCCGCACCAGGAGGTTCCCCGTGACACCCACTGCAGGTCCTGGCCGGCCCCCCGCGCTCGGCGCCCAGGGCACGCTCTTCGACGAGGGCAGGACCCAGGGCGACGACGTCGGCTTCCGCGGTCCCACCGCGTGCAAGGCCGCCGGCATCACCTATCGCCAGCTCGACTACTGGGCCCGCACGGATCTCGTGGCCCCCACGGTCCGCAGCGCCTCCGGCTCCGGCTCCCAGCGGCTCTACTCGTTCCGCGACATCCTCGTCCTCAAGGTGGTCAAGCGCCTCCTGGACACCGGCGTCTCGCTCCAGCAGATCCGCACCGCCGTGGGCCACCTGCGCGAGCGGGGTGTCGAGGACCTGGCGCAGATCACCCTGATGAGCGACGGCGCCTCGGTGTACGAGTGCACCTCGGCGGACGAGGTCGTGGACCTCGTCCAGGGCGGCCAGGGCGTCTTCGGGATCGCCGTCGGCCGCGTGTGGCGCGAGGTCGAGGGCAGCCTCGCCGAGCTGCCCCGCGAGAGCGTGGTCGGCGCCCCCGAGCCGGGGGACGAGCTGGCCGGGCGGCGTCGGGCCCGCCGCTCCGCCTGACCCTCCACCCCGGGGCGCCCCGGAGGGCCGAGTCAGTCATCTTTCGTCTCGCAGCGGTGACTGTGCGCGACATGAGGCGGAACTCCGGCGCGGTGTGACACACTCCCAACCATGACCGCACCTGTCGAGAACTTCACCCCTCCAGAGGACGCGGCCGGGTCGACCGGAGCCGGCGCCGTCTTCTCCAAGGTCTTGGTGGCCAACCGCGGCGAGATCGCCGTCCGCGCCTTCCGCGCCTGCTACGAGCTGGGCGCCCGCACCGTCGCCGTCTTCCCCTACGAGGACCGCAATTCGATCCACCGCCAGAAGGCGGACGAGGCCTACCGCATCGGCGAGGAGGGCCACCCCGTGCGCGCCTACCTCGACGTGGACGAGATCATCCGCGTGGCGAAGGACGCCGGGGCCGACGCGATCTACCCGGGCTACGGCTTCCTGTCGGAGAACGCCGGCCTGGCCCGTGCCGCGGCTGAGAACGGGATCACCTTCGTCGGCCCGCCCGCCGACGTCCTCGAGCTGACCGGCAACAAGGTCGAGGCCCTGCGCGCGGCCAAGCGTGCGGGCATCCCCACCCTGGCCTCCTCGGACCCGAGCGCCGACGTCGAGTGGCTCCTGGAGCAGGCCGAGGAGATCGGCTTCCCCATCTTCGTCAAGGCCGTCGCCGGCGGCGGCGGCCGCGGCATGCGCCGCGTCGAGCGCCGCGAGGACCTGCGCGGCTCACTCGAGGCCGCGATGCGCGAGGCGGACACCGCCTTCGGCGACCCCACCGTGTTCCTCGAGCAGGCCGTCCTGCGGCCGCGGCACATCGAGGTGCAGATCCTCGCCGACGGCGAGGGCAACGTCGTGCACCTCTTCGAGCGGGACTGCTCGCTCCAGCGCCGCCACCAGAAGGTCATCGAGATGGCCCCGGCCCCGAACCTGGACGAGGAGATCCGGCAGGCCCTGCACCGGGACGCCGTCGCCTTCGCCAAGGAGATGGGGTACGTCAACGCGGGCACCGTCGAGTTCCTCGTGGACACGGCGGGCGAGCGTGCGGGCCAGCACGTGTTCATCGAGATGAACCCCCGCATCCAGGTGGAGCACACCGTGACCGAGGAGGTCACGGACGTGGACCTGGTGGGCGCGCAGCTGCGCATCGCCGCCGGCGCCACCCTGCCCGAGCTGGGCATCACGCAGGACGCCCTCCAGGTCCGCGGCTTCGCCATCCAGTGCCGCATCACCACCGAGGACCCGGCCAACGGCTTCCGCCCGGACATCGGCACCATCACCGCCTACCGCTCGGCCGGCGGCTCCGGTGTGCGCCTCGACGGCGGCACCATCTACGCCGGTGCGGAGATCAGCCCGCACTTCGACTCCATGCTGGTCAAGCTCACCTGCCGCGGACGCGACTACGCCACGGCCGTGCGCCGCGTGCGCCGCGCCCTGGCCGAGTTCCGCGTGCGCGGCGTGGCCACCAACATCCCGTTCCTGATGAACGTGATGGACGACCCGCAGTTCGTCAGCGGCGACGTCGCCACGGACTTCATCGACAAGCACCCCGAGCTGGCCACGGTGAACCGCTCCCAGGACCGCGGCTCCAAGGCCCTGCAGTACCTCGTGGACGTCACGGTCAACCAGCCGCACGGCCCGCGCATCGAGGGCATCGACCCCCGCGACCGCCTCCCGGAGCACCCGGGCGACAAGCACCAGGAGCCGGACCGCTCGCCCTTCGACGGCCCGAGCCGGAACGAGGACGCGGCGCCCCCGCACGGCTGGCGTCAGGTGCTGCTGGAGCAGGGCCCCGAGGGCTTCGCCCGCACCCTGCGCGAACAGACCGCGCTGGCCGTCACGGACACCACGTTCCGCGACGCCCACCAGTCCCTGCTGGCCACCCGCGTCCGCACGCGCGACCTGCTGGCCGCCGCCCCCGCCGTCGCGCACACCCTGCCGGGGCTGCTCTCGGTGGAGGCCTGGGGCGGGGCGACGTACGACGTCGCGCTGCGCTTCCTCCACGAGGACCCGTGGCAGCGCCTCGAGCTGCTGCGCGCGGAGCTGCCGAACATCCCGATCCAGATGCTGCTGCGCGGCCGCAACACGGTGGGCTACACGCCGTACCCCACCGAGGTGACGGACGCGTTCGTGGCCGAGGCCGCGGCGTCCGGCGTCGACGTGTTCCGCATCTTCGATGCGCTCAACGACGTCGAGCAGATCACCCCGGCCATCGAGGCGGTGCGTGCCACGGGCACCGCCGTGGCCGAGGCGGCGCTGTGCTACACGGGCAACATGACGGACCCGAAGGAGACGCTCTACACGCTCGACTACTACCTGGGCCTCGCCCGCCGGATGGTCGACGCCGGCGCCCACGTCCTGGCGATCAAGGACATGGCGGGCCTGCTGCGGCCCGCCGCGGCGCGCGAGCTGGTCACCGCCCTGCGCGCCGAGTTCGACCTGCCCGTGCACCTGCACACGCACGACACCGCCGGCGGTCAGCTGGCCACCCTGCTCGCAGCGGCGGAGGCCGGCGTGGACGCCGTCGACGCGGCCACCGCGTCCATGGCGGGCACCACCAGCCAGGTGCCGCTGTCCGCCCTGGTGGCGGCGCTCGAGCACACGGAGCGGGACACCGGTCTCGGCCTCGAGGCCGCCACCGCGATGGAGCCCTACTGGGAGTCCGTCCGCTCGGCGTACGCGCCCTTCGAGGCGGGGCTGCCCGCCCCGACCGGCCGCGTGTACCACCACGAGATCCCGGGCGGCCAGCTGTCCAACCTGCGCACGCAGGCGATCGCGCTCGGCCTGGGGGAGCGGTTCGAGGCCATCGAGTCGATGTACGCCGCGGCCGACGACCTGCTCGGCCACCTCGTCAAGGTCACCCCGTCCTCCAAGGTGGTGGGCGACCTGGCGCTCCAGCTGGTCGGTTCCGGCGTGGACCCGAAGGAGTTCGCGGAGCGTCCGCAGGAGTTCGACATCCCGGACTCCGTGATCGGCTTCCTGCGCGGCGAGCTCGGCGACCCGCCCGGCGGCTGGCCGGAGCCCTTCCGGACCAAGGCCCTCCAGGGTCGCCGCGAGGGCGCGGGCATGGTGGAGATCTCCGCGGAGGACTCGACCGCCCTCGCCGAGGCCGGACAGACCCGCCGCGCGGTGCTGAACCGCCTGCTCTTCCCCGGCCCCACGAAGGAGTTCGAGGCGCACCGCGAGGAGTTCGGGGACACCGTCACCCTGCACACCCGCGACTTCCTCTACGGCCTCGTCCCCGGGCGTGAGCACGTCATCTCGCTCGGACGCGGTGTCCGGCTGCTCGCCACCCTCATGTCCGTCTCCGAGCCGGACGAGAAGGGCATGCGCACGGTGATGGTCACCCTGAACGGCCAGCTGCGCCAGATGACCGTCCGGGACCGCTCGATCGAGTCCACCGTGCGGACCGCGGAGAAGGCGGACCCCGGCACCCCCGGCCACGTCGCCGCCCCGTTCGCGGGCTCGGTCACCGTCCAGGTGGCCGAGGGCGACGCCGTCGAGGTCGGCCAGGCGGTGGCCACGATCGAGGCGATGAAGATGGAGGCCACGATCACGGCCCAGGCCGCGGGCACCGTGCGCCGCGTGGTCACGGAGGGCGTCACGCCCGTCAACGGCGGAGACCTGCTGCTCGTGATCGAGTGAGCCCCGCGTGAGCCCGCCGCCGGCGGGCCGCCCCACGGGCCCGGACGCCACCGCGTCCGGGCCCGTGCCTATCCTGGGAGGCATGGCCACCTCTGCGGAACACCACGACCTGCTCATCATCGGCTCCGGATCGGGGAACTCCCTGATCAGCGAACACTGGAAGGGCCGGAGCGTCGTGATCGCCGACTCCGGCACGTTCGGCGGCACCTGCCTGAACGTCGGCTGCATCCCCACCAAGATGTACGCCTACCCGGCCGGCCTGGCCGCGCTGCCCCCCGAGGCCCGGAGCCTCGGGGTGGGGCTGGAGTTCACGGGCGCCGACTTCCCGGCCATCCGGGACCGCATCTTCACGCGCATCGACGGCATCAGCCGGGACGGGCTGCGCTACCGCCGGGACGATCTGGACTACACGAGCGTGATCCAGGAGGAGGTGCGCTTCGTCGGTCCCCGCCGCGTGCGCACCGCCTCGGGCCGGGAGATCACGGCGGACCAGGTGGTGGTCGCCGCGGGGTCGCGGCCCACCCTCCCGGAGATCCCGGGCCTGGACCTGCCGTCGGTGCACACCTCGGACACCGTGATGCGACTGGATCGGCTGCCGCGGCGGCTGCTCGTGGTGGGCGGCGGGTTCATCGCCTGCGAGTTCGCCTCCGTCTTCGCCGGGCTGGGGACCGAGGTCGTCCAGGTCAACCGCGGCCACCGGCTGCTCAAGCAGCACGACATGTCCGTGTCCACGACGTTCACGAAGATCGCTGCCCGACGGTGGGACCTGCGCACGGGGTGGACCCCGGCCGGGATCGAACCGGTCGAGGACGCCGAGCGGGCCGCGGACGGCTGGGTCCGGGTGCGCCTGGATCGCGCAGGGGGCCAGGAGCAGACCGGCATCGTGGAGGAGGCCATCGAGGCGGACACGGTGCTGATCGCGGTCGGCCGGACGCCGAACACGGACCGCCTCGACCCCGCCGCCGCGGGACTGGACGTCACCGACGACGGCGTCCTGGCCAGCGACGAGCATCAGCGCGCACTCTCCGACGGTGCTCCGGTGGAGGGGGTCTACGTGCTCGGGGACGTCGCCAACACGTGGCAGCTCAAGCACGTAGCCAATCACGAGGCCCGCGTCGTCGCGCACAACCTGGAGCATCCGGACGATCTCCGCGCCAACACGCTCGGCCCCGTGCCGGCGGCCGTGTTCACCCATCCGCAGGTGGCCTCCGTCGGTCTCACGGTGGAGCAGGCGCTCGCCGACTACGGCGCGGACGCGATCACGGTGAAGACCCAGTCCTTCGGGGACGTCGCCTACGGCTGGGCCATGGAGGACACCGAGGGCGTGTGCACCGTCGTCGCGGAGAAGGCCACGGGACGGATCCTGGGCGGGCACATCCTGGGGCACGAGGCCGCGAACCTCATCCAGCCGCTCGTGACCGGCATGGCGTTCGGCATCGACGCCCACCGGCTCGCGCGGGGCCAGTACTGGCCCCACCCGGCCCTCACCGAGGTCGTCGAGAACGCGCTGCTGGGCCTGGACGTGCCGGACTCCGGTCTGCTCTGACCGGAACCGCGGGGACGACGACGCCCGGCCGCGGGGCCGGGCGCCGTCGTCGAGGGGGCGTTCAGTTGTGCGGGGCGGGCTCCCCGTAGATGTCCGCGATCTGCGCGGCGAAGTCCTTCATGATCGCCGACCGGCGCATCTTCAGGGACGGGGTCACATGGCCCTCCTCCAGGGAGAAGTCGCGGTCGAGGATGCGGAACTCCCGGATCCCCTCGGCGCGCGAGACCAGGCTGTTGGCCTTGTCCACGGCCTCCTGGATGTGGCGGCGCACCGCGTCCTCGCGTGCGGCCGCAGCGACGTCGAGGTCCTTCGGCAGCCCGTTCGCGGCGAGCCACGCGGGCAGGGTGTCGGTGTCGAGGGTGACGATCGCCGCGATGAAGGGCTTGCCGTCGCCGACCACCATCACCTGGGAGACGAGCGCGTCGCTGCGGATCGCGTCCTCGAGCATCGCCGGTGCCACGTTCTTGCCGCCGGCCGTCACCAGCAGCTCCTTCTTGCGGCCGGTGATCGTGAGGAAGCCGTCGTCGTCCAGGGCCCCGAGGTCGCCGGTGCGGAACCAGCCGTCTTCGAAGGCCTCCTCGTTCGCCTCCGGCCGGTTGTGGTAGCCGCGCATCAGCGACGTGCCGCGCGTGAGGATCTCGCCGTCCTCGGCGATCCGCACCTGGTTGCCGCCGAGGGGGTGTCCGACCGTGCCGATCTTCAGCCGGTCCGGCCGGCCCACGGTGATGGGGGCCGTCGTCTCGGTGAGGCCGTAGCCCTCGAGGATGGTCACGCCCACGCCGCGGAAGAAGTGCGCCAGGTCGGTGGAGAGGGGGCCGCCGCCGGAGACCGCGTACGCGAGCCGGCCGCCCATGGCCGTCCGGATCCGGCGGTAGACCAGCGCGGAGTAGAACGCGCGCTGCAGCCGCAGGGGCGCCGTCATCTGGCCCGAGTCCAGCGCCCGGGACCAGCGGATCGCCACGTCCGCGCCACGGCGGAAGATCTTCTCCTTGCCGCCGCTCTGCGCGTTGAGCAGCGCCGCGTTGTAGATCTTCTCGAACACGCGCGGCACGGCCAGCACGAAGCTCGGCTGGAAGGTCTGCAGCGAGACCGAGAGCCGCTTGATGTCCGAGACGTGCCCGCAGCGTGCGCCCGCGGCGACGGTGAGCACCGAGACGAAGCGCGCGAACACGTGCGCCAGGGGGATGAACAGCACGGTGGAGGTGTCCTGGCGGACGACGTCGCCGAGCGAGGAGGACAGGGTCTGGTTGACGAGCTCCGCGAAGTTCTCGTGCGTGAGCTCGCAGCCCTTGGGCCGGCCCGTGGTGCCGGAGGTGTAGATGATGGTCGCCAGGTCGGCCAGGCCGGCGGAGGACCGGCGCGTCTCGAGCTCCTCATCGGTGACGTCCGTGCCCAGGGCGACGAGCGCCTCGAGACCGGAGCCGGGGGCGCCGTCGGCCGGGTCCATCGTCCACAGGCCGATCAGCTCCGGCAGGCCCTCGCGCTGCACCGCGTCCCGCACCGTCTTGGCGAGGTTCTCGTTCCCGGTCACGACGGCGCGCACGTGCGAGTCCTCGATGATCCAGGACACCTGGCTGACGGAGGAGGTCTCGTACACGGGCACGGTGACCGCGCCGGCATACCAGATGGCGAAGTCGACCAGTGTCCACTCCAGGCGGGTGGAGGCCAGGAGCCCGACCGTCTCCCCGGGCTGGATCCCGGCGGCGATCAGCCCCTTGGCCAGGGCCCGCACGCGCTCGCGGGCGTCCCGGGCGGAGACGTCCGTCCACTGGTCCTGCGCGTCGGGCACCGCGAAGAGGCCGTGGTCGGGACGCTCCGTGGCCTGGCGTTCCAGGAAGTCCGTGATGTTCGCCTCCGGGGACAGGCGGGGGTGGTACGGCTCGCTGATCTCGTGCATGGGACTCCTCGGGCGTTGGGTCGGTCCCGCCGACCGGTGGTCGGCGGAACGGAAGTATGTGTGAGTCGTGTCACGCACACTCTACAACCGGCAGCGGTGGGGTCCGGGCGCGACTCAGTGCGTCGTCATGGCGGCGACCGCGCTCCGGCCGTGGTCGATCAGCAGCGGCAGGTCGTGGTCGAGCGTGGCGACGTGGCGGCTGCGGGGCAGTCCCACCACCTCCACGGGGGCCTGGCGCAGGCCCCGCACCAGGGTCCGGTGGCTCGAGGCGGGCACGACGGCGTCGCGGGCGGACCGGTAGACCGTCACGGGAGCGGTGATCCGCGGCAGGGCGCGGCGGGCGGCCCGCTGGATGCGGCCGACGGCGGCGACGCCGGCCACCGGCGTGCGGGGGTAGGCGCGCTCGCGTGCCGTCGGGTCCGCGATGTCGTCCGCGATCGGGGCGACCGTGGGGACGAACGGGGCCAGCAACGGGGCGAAGGGGGTCTTCGGGGGCGACGGCGACGGGGCGGGGCATGCTCCCAGGGTAAGGCAGGCGGACCGTACGATGGGCAGGCACCCGACCGCCCCGACCGGAAGGCCCTCGTGTCCACGTTCTACTGGTCCGCCAAGACGTTCGCCGTGGCTCCGGCCACCCGCCTGCTGTTCCGCCCCTGGGTGAAGGGCCTCGCGAACGTGCCGGCCGAGGGCCCGGCGATCCTGGCCAGCAACCACCTGTCCGTCTCGGATTCGGTGTTCATGCCGGCCATGCTCGACCGCCAGGTGCACTTCCTGGCCAAGCACGAGTACTTCACCGGCCCGGGCGTGAAGGGGTGGGTCACCCGCCGGTTCTTCGAGGCCGCGAACCAGCTGCCCATGGACCGCTCCGGCGGAGAGGCGTCCCTGCGCTCGCTGGACGCGGGCCTCGCGGCGCTGCGGGAGGGCCGGCTGCTCGGGATCTACCCGGAGGGCACCCGCAGCCCGGACGGGCGGCTGCATCGCGGCAAGATCGGCGTGGCCAAGCTCGCGCTGGCCTCGGGCGTGCCCGTGGTGCCCATCGCGATGATCGGCACGGACCGGGTCCAGCCGATCGGCCACGTGCTGCCGCGGATCCGGCGCCTGGGCATGATCTTCGGCGAGCCGCTGGACTTCTCCGGCCGTGCCGCGGCAGCCGACGACCGCCGGGTGCTGCGGGAGGTGACGGACGAGATCATGGAGGCCATCCGGCGCCTGTCGGGCCAGGAATACGTGGACACCTACGCGGCGGACGTGAAGGCGGGCCGGGTGGCCGCTCCGCCGCGCGCCGGCGACTGAGCGGGGCCCGCGCGTCGTCATCCGGGGACGCCCAGACCGGGGCGCGGCACGCGGCCCCTAGCCTGGTGTGCATGACTGAAGACCCCCGCGAGAAGATCCTGGCCTTCGGCACCGCCATCTCGGAGGGCGCCGCCGACATCCCCGGCCTGGACCACTGGCGCTCGCTGCCGATCGCACAGGCGCCGTCCTGGGCGGACGAGGCCGACCACCGCGCCGCCGTCGCCGAGCTGAGCGCCCTGCCCCCGCTCGTCTTCGCGGGCGAGGTCGACCTGCTGCGCGCCCGTCTGGCCGACGTCGCCCAGGGCCGCGCGTTCCTCCTGCAGGGCGGCGACTGCGCCGAGACGTTCGCCGGGTCCACCGCCAACCGGATCAGCGCCCGGGTGAAGACCATCCTGCAGATGGCCGCAGTGCTGACCTACGGCGCCTCCATGCCGGTCGTGAAGATGGGCCGGATCGCCGGCCAGTTCGCCAAGCCGCGGTCCTCGGACACGGAGACCCGCGACGGCGTCACGCTGCCCAGCTTCCGCGGCGAGATCGTGAACGGCTACGAGTTCACCGAGCAGGCCCGCCGGCACGACGCCCGGCGGATGGTGCAGGCGTACCACACCTCCGCCTCCACCCTGAATCTGGTCCGCGCCTTCACCCAGGGCGGCTTCGCCGATCTGCGCAGCGTGCACCAGTGGAACCAGGGCTTCATGGCCAACCCGGCCTACGCCCAGTACGAGGAGATGGCCGCCGAGATCGACCGCGCGGTCCGCTTCATGAACGCCGCGGGCGTGGACTTCGAGGCCATGCGCCGCACCGAGTTCTACTCGGCCCACGAGGCGCTCCTGCTCGACTACGAGCGCGCCCTGACCCGCGTGGACTCGCGCAGCGGCGACCCCTACGCCACGAGCGCCCACTTCCTGTGGATCGGCGAGCGCACCCGCCAGGTGGACGGCGCCCACGTCGACTTCCTCTCCCGGGTCCGCAACCCGATCGGCGTGAAGCTCGGCCCGACCACCACGACCGCGGACGCCCTCGAGCTCGCGGAGCGGCTGGACCCGGAGCGCGAGCCGGGCCGCCTGACCTTCATCACCCGCATGGGCGCGGAGCGGATCCGGGACGTGCTGCCCGGCATCGTCGAGGGCGTCCGGGACGCGGGGCTGGAACCGGTGTGGGTCACCGACCCCATGCACGGCAACACCGTGACCGCGGCCAACGGCTACAAGACCCGCCGGTTCGAGGACGTGATGGACGAGGTCAGCGGCTTCTTCGAGGTGCACCGCGAGCTCGGCACGCATCCGGGCGGCATGCACGTCGAGCTGACCGGCGACGACGTCGCCGAGTGCCTGGGCGGCTCCGACCCGATCAACGAGGCCGACTTCGACGCCCGCTACGAGACGCTCTGCGACCCGCGGCTGAACCACCAGCAGTCCCTGGAGATGGCGTTCAAGGTCACCGAGGCCCTCTCGCACCCCGAGCGTCGCGCGCCGCGGGCCTGACCTCGCGGCCGGGCACGCCCCGGCTCAGCCGACCCAGACGTGGACCGCGGTGCCCTCGGGCAGGGCGGTCCCGGCGGCGGGGGACTGGTGCAGGACCCGGGACTCGCCCCGGCCGGCGAGCGGCAGCGGCAGGCGATGCACGCGGGCGTCCCAGCCGTCGTCCGCCAGCGTCGTGCGCGCCGTCTCCGGATCCTGCCCGGTCACGTCCGGCACCGGGCGCACGGCGCGGCCCTCGGAGAGCACCACGCGGACCGCGGTGCCCGGCGTCGCCTGCTCGCCGGGGGCCGGGTGCTGCTCGATCACGGCCCCGGCCGGCACCGCGGGATCGGTGCGGCGCTCCGCGACCTCCACGGTGAATCGGGCGTCCCGGGCCACGCCGTGGGCCCGCCGGATCACGACGCCGGTCAGGTCCGGCACCGGCACCGGCGCGGGGCCGGCGGAGACGGTGAGCTCGACGGGGGTGCCGCGCCCCGCCGGCTCCCCGGCCGCGGGCGAGCTGGCGACGACCGTGCCCTCCGTGCGGAGTTCGTTGTGCCGGGCCGTGACCGCCGCGGTGAAGCCCGCGGCGGTCAGCCGTTCCTCCGCCGCCTCCCGGGCCAGCCCGTCGAGGTCGGGGACCACCGCCACGCCACCGACTCCGAGGCCGCCGGAGCCCAGCGTCCAGCCCAGCAGCAGGGCGACGCCGGTGAGCAGCAGGGTCACGGCCGCGCCGATCGCCGCGGCCCGGCCGGTGCCCTGGCCGAGGTCGAGGGCGGGGCGGCGGGCCGCCCGACGCAGCCGCCGCGGGGACTCGCGCCCCGGATGCCGGTCCGCCGGAGCGGGGTCGAGCCCGAGCGGGCCGATCGGCTCCGCCGGATGCGCGGCGGGCCGCCGGTCGGCCCCGCGCGTCGCCGCACGGGTGTCGATGACGTCGGTCATGTCCGCGTCGAGGTCGGACTCGGCCAGGGCGGGGAGCACGCGCGTCGCGTGGTGGTCGCCGGCGTCGAGGGCCCGGGTCTGCAGGTTCCCGTCCGGGGCTGCGTCCTCAGGGCCATCGGCGGCGGGGGCGGCCACCGCCGGCTCCGCGCCCGGACCCTCGGCGGGGTGGCGGTCCGGTTCGTCGGGGTCTAGGCCCGCCGCCACGGCGTCGATGCGGTGCAGGAGCTCGCCGGCACCGGCGGGCCGGTCGGCCGGGTCCGGCTCGGTGCACCACAGCACGAGGTCGTCGAGGTCCTCGGGGAGCCCGGGGTGCAGCGTGGACGGCACGGGGACCCGCTCGTGGACATGCCGGTAGGCGACCTGCAGCGCGGTCGCCGCGGTGTACGGCTGGCGGCCCGTGAGCAGCTCGAACAGGATGATGCCCACGGCGTACACGTCGGAGCGGGCGTCGGCGGGCGCCCCGGCGATGTGCTCGGGGGCGAGGTAGGCGGGCGTGCCCACGACGGCCTGCCCGGCCATGGTGTGGGCCGTGGCGGCGCGGGACAGGCCGAAGTCCGCGACCGTCACCCGGCCGTCGTCGCGGACGAGCACGTTCTCGGGCTTCACGTCCCGGTGCACCAGCCCGGCGCGGTGCGCGGCGGCCAGGCCGTCGACGAGCGGACGCAGGAACCGCAGCGCCTCCCGGGGCGAGAGCGGTGCACGGTCCCGGATGACGGTGCGCAGCGTGCGGCCGGGCACGTGCTCCATCACGAGGTAGGCCAGCACGTCGCCGTCCTCGGCCTCGGTGTGGCCCTGGTCCAGGACCGCGACGACGTGGGGGTGGGACAGCCGCGCCGTCGTCTTGGCCTCCTGCTCGAACCGGCCGACGAGGACGGGGTCCTCCGCCAGGTGCGGGTGCATGACCTTGAGCGCCACCTGGCGGTCGAGACGCTCGTCCACGGCCAGGTAGACGGTGGACATGCCGCCCCGGGCCAGCCGCTCGACGACCCGGTAGCGGCCGTCGACGATGCCCCCCACGAGGGGGTCCCGGCGTGCGCTGCTCATCGTCCCAGGGTAGGACAGGCGGCGGACCCCCTCGGGGCGGCCCGCCGCCGGCGGATCAGAACATCGCCATCGCGGCGCGCACCTTGGCCACGTAGTCCCGTGCCTCCGGGTTCA
The DNA here is from genome assembly GCF_017168555.1 of Micrococcus sp. KRD012. Lineage (NCBI taxonomy): Bacteria > Bacillati > Actinomycetota > Actinomycetes > Micrococcales > Micrococcaceae > Micrococcus > Micrococcus sp. KRD012. The sequence continues at coordinate 100,547 of NZ_JABFBB010000020.1, read as the reverse complement.
AGCCGCTGTCCAGCACTCCGCCGAGGCCCTGGTAGTAGGCCCCGATGCCCTGGTCGAGGGTGGGGGTGCGGTCCTGCACGTACTTGATGAACGCGATGCCGGCCACCGCGTTGTCGTGGGGGTCCAGCAGGTTCAGCTCGCGGCCCACCAGCTCCGAGGCGAACTCGCCCGTGATCGGGATGACCTGCATCGCCCCCACGGCGTTGCCGGGGGAGACCGAGGCCATGCGGAAGCGGGACTCGGTGTACGCGTGGCCCAGGGCCAGGCGGGGGTCCACGCCCATCCGCTCGGCGGTCTCGCGGATGATCTGCTGCATCTGCTCGGGGGTGGGCTGCGGGACGGAGCGCAGCAGGCGTAGGTTCTCGTTCGCCGAGGCCGTGACGTGCGGCGCGTAGGTGCGCCCGAGGAAGGTGTCGCCGACCGCCTGGACGGCGGAGACCGGCTCCACCTCGAGGGTGCCGTCGGAGATCACGAGCACGTCGCCGGGGTGCAGCGTCGAGGCCCGCGTCAGGCCGTTGAGCTCGCGCAGACGGGGGATGGAGACCTCGAACCGCTGGGAGATCCCCCAGAGGGAGTCGCCGGAGACCACGGTGTACCGGACCGTCCCGCCGGCCGCCGCCGGGGCCGTCGACGCCGGCGCGGAGGCCGGGGTCGTGGCCGGGGCGGTCGACGCGGGGGTCTTCGGTGCGGCGGCCGTGCGCTGCGTGGTCAGGACCATGCCCGGGTGGAGCATGCTCGACGCGCTCATGCCGTTGAGCCGCTGCAGCTGCGCGGCGGAGACGCCGGTGCGGCGGGCGATGATCCACCACCCGTCGTTCGGCTGCACCGTGTAGGTCCCGACGGCCGGGGCCGGGGCCGCCGCGCCGGTCAGGCGGAGCTCGTCACCCGGGTAGAGCACGGTCTCCAGGCCCAGGCCGTTGAACCGCAGCAGGTCGGCGACGGAGACGCCGCGGGCGGCCGAGATCCGGGTGAGGGTGTCGCCCGGGCGCACGGTGTGCACCGCAGCCTCCTGGGCGTGGGCCTGGGCGGGCAGACCGGTGAGCAGCAGCAGGGGCACCGCGCCGCCGGTCAGGACGGAGCGCAGGCGGCGGGAGCGGACGGGGGTGTGGGACACGGCAGACCTCGGCATCGGATCGGACGGATGGAACACGACGGGGAAGTGACGGGCGGGACCCGTGGCCCCCCGCGGTCGACCGACGACGTCGGCGCCCGGCCGTGGAGCCTCGGCGATGTTATCGGAATGTGATCTTCGTGACCATACCGAGATCCATGCCGTCCGGGGCGCGGTGGGCCGGGCCCGTCGGCGGCCACGTAGGCTGGCGCCCGTGAGCACCACTTCCTCCGACACCCCGGTCCCCGCTGACGCGATCCCCGCCGAGCTCGACGCCCTCGTGGGCGAGTGGCTCTCCGTGCCCGACGTGGCGGAACACCTCGACCAGCGCGTGACCCGCGTCCACAACCTCGTGCATGATCGCCGCCTGCTGGCCGTGCGTCGTCCCGAGCCCGCGGTGCGGTCCGTGCCGGCCCTGTTCCTCACCGAAACCGGCGTGCTCGACTCTCTGCAGGGCACGCTCGTGCTGCTGGCCGACGCCGGTTTCTCCGATGAGGAGGCCCTCCGTTGGCTGTTCACCGAGGACGAGTCGTTGCCCGGCCGGCCCATCGACGCACTCCGGGACGGCCGGAAGACCGAGATCCGGCGCCGCGCCCAGGCCCTGGCCTGGTGAGCCAGCCCCGCGGGCGGTCATCCGCCCGCGGGGTCCGTGCCGCTCAGTGGCGGCGCGGCGTGTAGGCGTCGATCAGCCGCGTGAGCTCGGTGCTCACGTCCTCGGGGACGCCGTGCGCGAGCAGGCCCGCCACGGCCCCGGCCGCCTCGTGCGAGAGCGCCGCGACCCGCTCTTCGACGGCCCGGCGTGCGCCGCACGCCTCGAGGACGGCCTGCCAGTGGGCCACCCGGTCCGCGCCGAGGTCCGGGTCGCCGAGGTCCGCGTCGAGCGCGGCGGCCTCGTCCGGGGCGAGCAGCTCGACGGCGCGGGCGATGAGCACCGTCTGCTTCCCCTCCCGCAGGTCGTCGCCCGCGGGCTTGCCCGTGGTCGCCGGATCGCCGAACACGCCGAGCAGGTCGTCGCGGTACTGGAAGGCCATGCCGAACGGCAGCGACACCCGGGCGAACGCGGTCACCAGCCCGTCGTCCGCCCCCGCCAGCAGCCCCCCGAGGGCGAGCGGGTGCACCGCCGAGTAGCGCGCCGACTTGTGCTCCACCACCGCCTCGGCGGCCGCCTCGGCCTCGCGGGCGTCGCGCGCCGCCGGGGCCATCTCGGCCACCACGTCGAGGTACTGACCCGCCATCACGCCGAAGCGCATCCGCTCGAGCTCGGCCCGCGCCCGGTCCTCCCGGGGCGTGCCGGCGAGCACGCGCGCGAAGGCCGTCTCGCTCATCCCCAGCGCGACGTCGCCGGCGAGGATCGCGGCGGAGACGCCGAAGTGCTCCGCGGCGTGGCGCCAGCCCGCCTCCCGGTGGAGGGACTCGAAGCGGCGGTGCACGCTGGGCATCCCGCGGCGGGTGTCCGAGCGGTCCAGGATGTCGTCGTGGATCAGCGCCGCGGCCTGGAACAGCTCGAACGCCGCGCCCGCCTCGGCGATGCGGGGGTCCTCCGCCTCGCCACCGGCCGCCCGCCAGCCGAGCCAGGCTAGGACGGCGCGCAGGCGCTTGCCGCCCGCGGTCAGGTCCGCGATCGCGTCCACGAGGGGCGCCGTCAGCGGGTGGATGTCCCGGGCGAGTTCGCGGTGCTCCGCCAGCAGGCGGTCGAGGGCGTCGGCGACGGCGACGTCGGCGGGCATGGCCCCACCCTAGCCGCGCCGCGCGGCGGCTCGCCGGTCCCGGATAGGCTCGGTCCATGTCCGAGAGCGCGCCCGCTGCACCCCGCGATGAGGCGACGATCCTGCACGTGGACATGGACGCGTTCTTCCTGTCCGTCGAGCTGCGCGAACAGCCCGACCTCGAGGGGCGTCCCGCCGCCGTCGCCGCCCCGAGCGGCCGGTCCGTGGTGCTCTCCGCCTCGTACGCGGCGCGGGCCTACGGGGTCCGCTCGGCGATGCCCCTGGCGCACGCCCGCGCCCTGTGCCCGCCCCTCGTGGTCATCCCGCCGCGCCAGCAGCTCTACCGGGCCGTCTCCGCCGAGGTGATGGCCGTGCTCGCGGACGTGACCCCCGTGATGGAGCAGCTCAGCGTGGACGAGGCGTTCCTCGACGTCGCCGGCGCCCGCCGCCGGCTCGGCCCGCCCGAGCACATCGGCCACCTGATCCGGGAGCGCGTCCGCTCCGCGCTGGGGCTGCCGTGCACCGTGGGCGGCTCGGCCGTGAAGTTCGTGGCCAAGACGGCGTCCACCGCGGCCAAGCCCGACGGCCTGCTGATCGTGCCGCCGCAGCGCACCCTGGACTTCCTCCATCCGCTGCCCGTGGGCCGGCTGTGGGGCGTGGGCCCCAAGGCGGCCGAGCGGCTCGCCCGGCGGGGGGTGGCGACCATCGGTGACCTCGCCCGGGTGGACCCCGCGCGGCTGGAGGCGTCGTTCGGGGCCGCCGGCCGGGAGTGGGCGTCGCTCGCCCGGGGCATCGACCCGCGTCCCGTCGCCCCGCGCCCGGCGGCCCGCAGCATCGGTGCGGACCACACCTTCGACGTCGACCCCGTCGACGTCGCGGGCGTCGACCCGGAGGTCCTGCGCCTCTGTCACCGGGTCGCGGCCCGGCTGCGCGCGGAGCAGGTCACCGCCGGGGCGGTCACAGTCCGCCTCAAGGCGCCGGACGGGTCCGTGCGCAGCCGCACCGCCCGCCTCGCCCGGCCCACCGCCACGGGCCACGACCTCCTCGGCCCGGCGCGGCGGCTCGTCCGCGAGGTGCACGCCGAACGGCCGCATCCGGTCCGGCTCGTGGGCGTGCGCGCCGAGCGCCTCGGGGACGAGGCCGATCAGCCCCCGGCCCAGGAGGCGCTCTTCGGCGGTCCCGCCTGGGGGACGGAGGGCGAGGCGTCGGAGGCGGGCGACTGGGCCGGTGCCGAGGCCGCCCTGGACGCCGTCGCCCGGCGCTTCCCGACGGCGGCCGTGCGGCCGGCGTCGCTGCTGGGTCGCCGCGAGGCCCGCGCCGACGCCCGCCGGGACGCGCCGCGGCCGGGCCCCGGAGGCCCGGACCGGGAGTGAGGGGTTCCGGGGCCGGCGACGTCGCCACCTGGCTAGGGTGGGGCGGCAGGTCCTATCCTGGAGGGCAAGTCGGACGCGCGGGCGTCCCCTCCCGGTCCCGGAGGTGTCGGAGGCCGCGTTCGAAGGAGTCGCCATGCCCCTCTCAGAGCATGAGCAGCGGATGCTGGACCAGCTGGAGCAGCAGCTGCGCACCGAGGACCCCCGGCTGGCCACCCAGATGGCGGACACGGGGCGGCATCGGCTGCCCGTGGGTCGCGTCGTGGCCGGGGCCGTCCTCGCCGTGGTCGGGCTGCTCGTCGTGGTCCTCGGGGTCGCCAACCACGCGATCCTCCTGGGCGTGCTCGGCGTCGTCGTCATCGGGGCCGGCATCTTCCTGCTGACCACGCGGCCCCGCGCTGTCGCCTCCGGGGCCTCGGGCCCGGAGGCCCGCCGGTCGGGCGCACCGCGACGGCAGGGAGGCGGCGACTTCATGGGCCGCCTCGAGCGGCGCTGGGACGAGCGGCGCGCCGGAGGCGACTGAGCGCCTGGCCCGCCGGGCCCCCACTATCCTCCACTCCAGGCCCCGATCCGCTCCGGATCGGGGCCTTTCCGCTGCCCGAGGCTCCGTCGTCGCCGCGGCCCTCCACCGGGGCCCACCGGTCCTCCACTTCCCTCCACGGCGACACCGGTCCCGGGATCCGCGGGATGGCGCGCCGGACCCGGGGGCCTCGACACGCCCGTGGCGCCGTGACCCGCGTTCCGGGGTTGAGGGTGGAGGGAAGTGGGGTAATGTGGAGGAAAGGAGAGAGCATGGGTCCCGACCTTGGTCGGGAGGGACCGCTCGACGAGCCAGGGGGTGTGCCGTGTTCTTGGGCACGTACACCCCCCGGCTCGACGAGAAGTCCCGGCTGATCCTCCCCGCCAAGTTCCGCGAGGAGCTGGCGGAGGGGCTGGTCCTGACCCGGGGTCAGGAGCGCTGCGTCTACGTGTTCAGCGCTCGTGAGTTCGAGCGGGTCCACGAGCAGATGAGGTCGGCTCCACTGTCCTCCCGCCAGGCCCGTGACTACATCCGCGTCTTCCTCTCGGGGGCGTCGGACGAGGTCCCGGACAAGCAGGGTCGGGTGACCGTGCCGGCGCCGCTGCGGCAGTACGCGGGGCTGGACCGGGACGTGACCGTGATCGGCGCGGGGACGCGAGTGGAGATCTGGGACTCGGAGTCCTGGAACACCTACCTCGCCGAGCAGGAAGCCGCCTTCTCCGAGACCGACGAGGACGTCCTGCCCGGCGTCTTCTGACCGTGACCACCCGACCTCGAGCGAGACCTCCAGCCGACGCCGCCGCACCTGACCCGTCTTCCCCTGGGCCAGGCGTGGCGGCGGACGGATGGGGATCCCGCCCGAGGTCCGCCAGGACCGCGATGTGAGCAGGAGGTCGAGAGTGGACGCAGGCCAGCCGCGCCCCGAGGACCGCCACCTGCCCGTGATGCGGGACCGCGTCGTCGACCTCCTCGCCCCCGCCGTCCAGGCCGCGCTCGAGGCCGGCCGCACGCCCGTCGCCGTCGACGGCACGCTGGGCATGGGCGGGCACACCGAGGCCCTGCTGACCCGGTTCCCCCACCTGCGCGTCATCGGCATCGACCGCGACGTCCACGCCCAGGCCATGGCCGCCGAGCGCCTCGGCCCCCTCGCCGACCGTCTGATCCCCTTCCACGGCACCTACGACCGGGTGCCCGAGGCCATGGCCGCCGCGGGCGTCACGAAGGTCGATGCCGCGCTCTACGACCTCGGCGTGTCCTCCTATCAGCTGGACGACCGGGAACGCGGCTTCGCCTACTCCTACGACGCTCCGCTGGACATGCGCATGGACGACACCGCCGAGCGCTCCGCCGCGACGCTCGTGGCGGAGCTGGACGAGCAGGAGCTGCGCCGCATCATCCGTCGCGACGGCGAGGAGCGCTTCGCCGGCCCCATCGCACGGGCCATCGTCCGGGCCCGCGCCGAAGCCCCCATCGAGACCACCGGCCGCCTCGTCGAGGTGATCCGCTCGGCCGTCCCCGTCGCCGCGGGGGCCACCGGCGGGCACCCGGCCAAGCGCACCTTCCAGGCCCTGCGCATCGCCGTGAACGAGGAGCTCGACATCCTCGACGCCGCCGTGCCCGCCATCCTCGACGCCCTCCACGTGGGCGGCCGCCTCGTGGTGATGAGCTACCACTCCCTCGAGGACCGCATCACGAAGCGGCATCTGAGCGCGTGGGCCACGTCCACGGCGCCCCCGGGGTTCCCGGTGGTGCTGGAGGAGCACGAACCCGTGGTGCGGGTGCTCACCCGCGGCACCGAGAAGCCCACCGAAGAAGAAATCTCAGAGAACCGTCGCGCCTCCTCCGCGAAAGTGCGTGCGGTTGAGAAGATCAGGACGTCCAGGACCACGGCATGACGCTGCACGAGGAGATGAGCATGGCCGCACACGCACGGATCGCAGAGTCGCTGCGCCCCGGGTCGACCCCCGTCGCCCCCGCGCGGCCGGCTCCGCAGGAGCGCACGCCGCTCTCGGTGGTGCCCGCCCCGCTGCCCCGATCCCGCTCCGGGGTGACCGTGCTGTGCGTCCTCGTGGTGCTCGCCGCGCTCGCGGCGGTGCTCGTCATGAACATCACCATGTCCAACCGGCAGTACGCCCTCCTCGACCTGCGCCAGGAGCAGCAGGCCGTCACCGAGACCAATGAGCGGCTGGCCGAACAGGTGGGCCACCTCGAGGCGCCGCAGAACCTGGCCGCGCGCGCCGACGCCCTCGGGATGGTCGCCCCCGCCGGCACCGCCTCCGTGGACGCGGGCACGGGCGAGTTCAGCGGCGAGGCCCAGGCGGCCCAGGACGGCGACGTCTCCGCCACCTACGTCGCGCCGCCGGCGGACGCGGACGCGGTCCGCCAGGGGGCGTCCGACGACGGCCAGGACGAGATCGAGGGACCGCGCACCTTCAGCGGCGAGGACGCCTCCGCCGCCGACCAGGACGCCGCCGACCGTTGATCGACCGTCCCGCCTCGCACCTTCCCCGCGGCGGATCGACGGTCGGGCCCGCTCCCGGGCACCCCGCCGTGCGCACCCGCATCCTGCTGCTGCTCGTCCTCGTCCTGCTCGGCGGGCTCGCGCTGCGGCTCGTCTACGTGCAGGGCATCGACCCCACGGGGCAGGCCGCGGCGGCCATGGATCAGCGCCTGACCCACCAGGAGACCCTGCCGCAACGCGGGTCCATCCTGGACCGTGACGGCGACGTGCTGGCCGCCAGCGTGCGCCGATACGACATCGTCGTGGACCAGCGCCTCGTCAAGGACTTCAACGAATGGGACCGCGAGGCCCGGGAGACCGTGCTCGTGGACGTGGACTCCCGCCTGGCCAGCCTGGCCGAGGTGCTCGGCATGACGGAGGAGGAGGTGCGCGAGGCCACCATCGGCTCCCGCCCGTACGCCGTGGTGCGTCGCTCCGTGACCCCGGAGGTCCGGGACAAGGCCATGGCGCTCAACGTGCCGGGCCTGCTCTCCGAGGCGGTGGACCGCCGCACCTACCCGAACGGGTCGGTCGCCGGCAGCATCATCGGCTTCATGGGCGGTGACGGCACCGCCCTCGAAGGCCTCGAGCTCAGCCAGGACGACGTCATGACCGGCACCCCGGGCACCCGCACGTTCGAGGTGGGCGCGGACGGCATCCGCATCCCCAACGCCCCGCTCGAGGAGGTTCCGGCCGTGGACGGCGCCGACCTGCGCCTGACCGTGGACAAGGACGCCCAGTGGTTCGCGCAGGAGACCCTCGGCGCCCTCGCCGCCGAGTACGACGCGGAATGGGCGAACGCCGTCGTGATGGACGTGAAGACGGGCGACGTGATCGTCATGGCGGACTCCACCACGGTGGACCCCGCCGACCCCGACGCCACCGAGGGGAACTTCCGCACCTCCACCGTGATGAGCACCCCGTACGAGCCGGGCTCCACGGGCAAGGCGCTGCCGATCGCGGCCGCCGTCGACGCCGGGAAGGTCACCGCCACGGACGGCTTCACCGTCCCCAGCAGCCAGGACTTCGACAGGCAGACCATCCGGGACTTCTCCCCGCACCCGACGTTCGACATGACCGTGGCCGGCATCTACGCGCGCTCCTACAACACGGGCACGGTGCAGATCGCCGAGAAGATCACGGACGAGCAGCGCTACGAGTACATGCGCTCCTTCGGCGTCGGCCAGCCCATCGACCTCGGCCTGCCGCAGCAGGCGGGCAGCGTCCTCGTCCCGCCCGAACAGTGGGACGGCCGCCAGCGCCTGACCACGGCCTTCGGCCAGGGCTACACCCAGACCACCCTGCACACCGCCCAGATGTACCAGGCCCTCGCCAACGACGGCGTGCTGATCCCGGCCCGGCTGATCGACGCCACGGTGGACGGCGACGGCGCGGAGAAGCGCTGGGAGTCGTCCGCGGAGCCCCACCGCGTGGTCTCCGAGGAGACGGCGGCGCAGATGCTCCGCATGATGGAGACCGTCGTGACGCAGGGCACCAGCAAGGCCGCCGCGATCCCCGGGTATCGCGTGGGCGGCAAGTCCTCCACCGCCGAGGCCGCGAGCGACACCGGCACGTACGACGGCTACAACCTCGGCTTCACCGCCGTCGCCCCGCTCGACGACCCCCGCTTCGTGGTGTCCGTGTCCATGCATCGGCCGCCGTCGAAGCAGGGCTCCCGGGACGTGTCCGTCGCGGCCGCCACGATCATGGAGTACATGCTCCGCCAGGCGGACGTGCCCGCCACCGGAGCCGAGCCGAACGACTACCGCGTCTTCGTGGACGATCCGCAGGACCGGCCGTGGTGACCCACGCCTCCGGCCCCGAGCACCCCAGGAGCACCCCCATGACCCTCCCACACCCCCGCCGCGCCCTGGCCCGCCCTCGCACACGCGCTGGCCGAGGCGGGGATCGCGGCCCACGTCCACGGCGCGGCCCCGGCCGACGGCGTCACGGGGGTCAGCCTCGACTCGCGTGTCGTGCGCCCGGGCGACCTCTACGTCGCCGTTCCGGGGGCGCGCGCCCACGGCGCGGCGTTCGCGGCCACGGCGCTGGAGGCCGGGGCCGTCGGCGTCCTGACGGACGCGGCGGGCCGCGCGCTCCTGGCGGAGCAGGGCCTGGTCGACGTCCCGGTGCTCGAGGTCGACGCCGTGCGCACCGCCGCCGGCACCGTGGCGGCCCGCGTCTACGGCGGCGGGGGCGACGCCGGCCCGCGCCTGGTCGGCGTGACCGGCACCAACGGCAAGACCACCACGAGCTTCCTCGCCGCCGCCCTGCTTGAGGCCCTGGGGCGCCGGTCGGGCATCGTGGGCACGATCCTGATCCGCGCGGGGGAGCGGGAGGTCCCCTCCACGCTCACCACGCCCGAGGCCACCCAGCTGCACGCCCTCATGGCGCTCATGCGCGAGGAGGAGGTGGACACCGCCGTCATGGAGGTCTCCTCCCACGCCGTGGCGTACCAGCGGATCGCCGGCCTGCGCTACGCGGTGGCCGGGTTCACCAACCTGACCCAGGACCACCTGGACATGCACGGCTCGATGCAGGAGTACTTCGCGGCCAAGGCCGGTCTGTTCGACCCCGCCCGCACCGACCACGCCGTCATCACGCTCGACGGCGGCGAGGGGCCCCGCTGGGGCGTCGCCATGGCCCGGGCCGCCGGCGCTCCCGTCACCACGCTCGCCCTCGGGCCGGCCGCGCCGACGCCGGGCGCCCTGGCCGAACACGACCCCGGCCTCCGGGCGGACTGGGAGGTCGCCGAGCTCGCGCCGGACGGCCTCGGCCATCGCTTCACGCTGCGCCACGCGGCCACGGGCCGGGAGCTGCGGGCCTCCGTCGGTCTGCCGGGCCGCTTCAACGTGGCCAACGCGGCCCTCGCGGTCCTGCTCGTGCTGCACGCCGTGGGGGAGGAGCACCTGGACGCGCTCGCCGCCGTCCTGGACGTGCCCGCGGGCGAGGGCCCTCTGGCCGCCGCCGTCCCGGGACGGATGGAGGTCGTGGGCCGCGAGCCGGACGCCGTCGTCGACTTCGCGCACAACCCGGACGGCATGGTCCAGGCGCTGCGCTCCCTCGCCGACGCCCGGGCGGCGGCCGGGACGCGCGGCCGCACCCTGATCGTGTTCGGCTCCGCCGGTGACCGTGACCGTGACAAGCGGCCCGTGATGGGCGCGATCGCGGCCCGGGCGGCGGATGTGGTGATCGTCACCGACGACACCCCCCACTCGGAGGACCCGGCCCCGATCCGTGCCCACATCCTCGCCGGCGCCCGCGCCGAGGCCGACCGCATCGCGCGGGAGGAGGGCCGCACGGTCGTGATCGAGGAGGTGGCCGACCGTGCCGCGGCCATCCGCCGCGCCGTGGAGCTGGCGGGGCCGCAGGACGGCATCCTCCTGGCCGGCCGCGGGCACGAGACCACGATGGACTACGACGGCGAGCTCGTCCCGCTGGACGATCGGGTGGCCCTCCGCGAGGCCCTGGCAGCCCGTGTCGCGGCGGCCTCCGCCTCGGGCTCCGGCCCCGCCCGCGAGGGTAAGGTCATCGAGTCATGATCGCTCTCACCGCAGCCCAGATCGCCGAGGCCGTGTCCGGCACGCTCTCGGCCACCCTCGACCCCGCCACCGTGCTGGTGCACGTCACCCCCGACTCGCGGGAGGTCACCGCCGAGGGCACGCTCTACGTGGCGAAGCCGGGGGAGCGCGCCGACGGCCACGACTTCATCGACGCCGCGCTGGGCGCCGGCGCCGCCGCTGTGCTCGCCGAGCGCGCCACGCACGCCCCCGACGGCGCCGCGCACCCGGCGATCCTCGTGGAGGACGCCGTGCTCGCGATGGGCGCGCTCGCCCGGGAGGTCGTGCGCCGCGTCCGGGAGCACTCCCCGACCACCGTCATCGGCATCACCGGCTCGGCCGGCAAGACCACCACGAAGGACCTGCTCGCCGCCCTGCTGGCCACCCAGGGCCCCACCGTCGCACCGGTCGGCTCGTACAACGGCGAGGTCGGCGTGCCGCTCACGGTGTTCCGGGCGGAGCTGGACACGCGCTTCCTCGTGGTCGAGATGGGCGCGGACCACGTCGGCAACATCGCGTACCTCTGCGACCTCGTGCGCCCGGACATCGGCGTCGTGCTCATGGTGGGCACCGCCCACGCGGGCAGCTTCGGCGGCGTGGCGAACATCGCACGCACCAAGGGCGAGCTCGTGGAGGCCCTCGGCCCCGACGGCATCGCCGTCCTCAACCTCGACGACGAGCGTGTCGCCGGCATGGCGGCGCGGACCGCCGCCCCGATCACCTGGTTCACCGCGGACGAGCGGGGCGTCGCCCGCGCGGCCGAGGACGTGGCCGCCGGCCGTGCGTCGGGCCTCGTCGCCGCACGGGACGTGCACGCCGACGACCAGGAGCGCCCCGTGTTCGACCTGCAGGTCGGGACGGAGGAGGCCGCCCTGCGGCACCCGGTCGCCTCCGGACTGACCGGCCTGCACCACGTGCACAACGTGCTGGCCGCCGCCGCGGCCGCCCACGCCGCCGGCATGGACCCGGCCGAGATCGCCCGTGGTCTCGACGGGCTCGGGCCCGCCAGCCGCTTCCGGATGGAGCGCACCGACCGCGCGGACGGCGTCACGGTCATCAACGACGCGTACAACGCCAACCCCGAGTCCATGCGCGCCGCGCTCCGGACGCTGGCCACCCTCGGCCGCTCCAGCGGCCGCCGCACCTGGGCCGTCCTGGGGGAGATGCTCGAACTCGGCGATGCCCGCGTCCGTGAGCACACCCTCGTGGGCGAGTCCGTGGTGCGCCTGAACATCGCCCAGCTGCTGGTGGTGGGCGCCGGAGCCCGGCCGCTCTACATCGGCGCCCTCAACGAGGGCAGCTGGGGCGAAGAGGCGCACTTCGTCGACGACGCCGCGCAGGCCGAGGCGTTCCTCACCGAGCACCTGCGCCCCGGCGACCTCGTCCTCGTCAAGTCCTCCAACGGCGTCGGGCTCGCGGCCCTCGGCGAGCGCCTCGCCACGGCCGACGCCGTCGCCGCCCCCTCCGCCTCCCCGAAGGAGTCCCGACCGTGATCGGACTGCTCATCGGCGGCGTGCTCGGCCTGGTCCTCTCGGCCGCCGGCACCCCGCTGTTCATCCGGTTCCTCGTCAAGCGCGGGTACGGCCAGTTCGTCCGCGACGACGGCCCGACCACCCACAAGACCAAGCGCGGCACGCCCACGATGGGCGGCGCGGTCATCATCGGGTCCCTCGTGCTGGCGTATCTGATCACCCACGGGCTGCTCGCGGTGCTCGGCGTCGACTTCGGCGGGCCCACGGCCTCCGGCCTCATCCTGTTGCTGCTCACCGTGGGCATGGCCTTCGTCGGGTTCGTGGACGACTTCACGAAGATCACGAAGCAGCGCTCGCTCGGCCTGACGCCGCGCGGCAAGATCATCCTCCAGGCCCTGATCGGCACCGCCTTCGCCGTCCTCGCCCTGAACTTCCCGGACGAGCGGGGCCTGACCCCCGCCTCGACGGCGATCTCCTTCGCCCGGGACGTCCCGTGGCTCGACCTGGCCTTCGCCGGACCCGCGATCGGCGTCATCCTGTTCGTGATCTGGTCGAACCTCATCACCACCGCCACCACGAACGCCGTGAACCTCACGGACGGCCTCGACGGGCTCGCCACGGGCGCCACCGCCATGATCACGGGCGCCTACGTCCTGATGTCGCTCTTCCAGTCGAGCCAGTCGTGCGCGCTCGAGGGCACACGCGGCTGCTACGAGGTCCGCGACCCCATGGACCTCGCCCTGCTCGCGGCGATCCTCACGGGCAGCCTGCTGGGCTTCCTCTGGTGGAACACCTCCCCGGCCAAGATCTTCATGGGGGACACCGGCTCCCTGGGCCTGGGCGGCGCCCTGGCCGGCTTCGCGATCTTCACGCGCACCGAGATCCTGGTGGCCGTGCTGGCCGGCCTCATGGTCGCGATCACCCTCTCCGTCATCATCCAGGTGGGCTGGTTCAAGGTCTCCGGCGGCAAGCGCGTGTTCCTCATGGCGCCGCTGCAGCACCACTTCGAGCTCAAGGGCTGGGCCGAGGTGACCGTCGTGGTCCGCTTCTGGCTGCTGTCCCTGATGTGCGTCACCGTGGGGCTCGCGATCTTCTACGGCGACTGGCTCATCCGCCAGGGCGGCCTCGCGGGGGTGACCCCGTGACCGGCCCCGCGTCCGACGCCGCGCCCGCACCGGTGCGCCGGCCCCGCGCCGACACCGCCCGCACCGCCGACCTCACGTCCTGGGACGCCCCGGGGTGGGCCGGCCTGCGCGTCGTCGTCACGGGCCTGGGCGTCACCGGCTTCTCCGTGGCCGACACCCTGGCCGAGCTGGGCGCCGCCGTCGTGGTGGTGGACGGCGACGACGGCCCCGAGAACCGGGCGCGCGCCGAGACCCTGCGGATCGTGGGGGTCCGCGAGGTCCTGCTCGACCGGGCGGCCACGCAGGCGCTGCCCGAGGTCGACGGCGCCGCCGCGGACCTCGTCGTGACCTCCCCGGGCTGGCGTCCGGACCAGCCGCTGCTGATGGCCGCCCACGCGGCGGGCCTGCCGATCTGGTCCGACGTCGAGCTGGCCTGGCGGCTGCGCGAGCGCGCCGGCCGGAAGACCGCCGACTGGGTGTGCCTGACGGGCACGAACGGCAAGACGACCACCGTGACGATGGTCGAGGCCATCCTGCGGGCGGACGGCCGTCGGGCGGTGGCCTGCGGCAACGTCGGCACCCCCGTGCTCGACGCGATCCGCGACCCGGAGGGCTTCGACGTGCTCGCCCTCGAGCTCTCCAGCTTCCAGCTGCACTGGACGCACGGACTGGCGCCGGCGTCATCGGCGGTGCTGAACCTGGCCGAGGACCACGTGGACTGGCACGGCTCGATGGACGAGTACGCCGCCGCCAAGGGCAAGGTGTATGCGAACACGCGGGTGGCCTGCGTGTTCAACGAGCAGGACCCGCTGACCCGCACCCTCGTGGAACGCGCGGACGTCCAGGAGGGCTGCCGCGCGATCGGCTTCACCACGGACACCCCGGGCCTGTCCGACATCGGCGTCGTGGACGGGATCCTCGTGGACCGTGCGTTCCTGGACAACCGGCGTCACGAGGCGATCGCCCTGGCCGAGCGCGCCGACCTGGGCCCGGTGGCGCCGCGCCACACCATGGCCAACGCGGCCGCCGCGGCGGCGCTGACCCGGGCCGTCGGGGTGAGCCCCGCGGCCGTGGCCGAGGGCCTGCGCGCCTACGACCGCGGCGAGCACCGCATCCAGCTCGTGGCCACCTCCCGCGACGTCATGTGGGTCAACGACTCCAAGGCGACGAACCCGCACGCCGCGGACGCGTCGCTGGCGGCGTTCAGCTCCGTGGTGTGGCTGGCCGGCGGCCTGCCCAAGGGCGTGACCTATCACGAGCTGGTGGCCGCGCACGCCGACCGGCTCCGCGCGGTGGTGCTCCTGGGCAGGGACACCTCGGCCCTGCGCGCGGCCCTGGCCGCGCACGCCCCCGAGGTCCCCGTCCACGCCCCCCTCACCGCGGCCGACGGCACCGGCCCCGCCGACGGCGCGGCCGTGATGGCCGAGGCGGTGCGCGTGGCCGACGGCCTGGCCCGCCCCGGCGACACCGTGCTCATGGCGCCCGCCGCGGCGTCGATGGACCAGTTCCGCTCCTACGCGGCCCGCGGCGAGGCGTTCATCGAGGCCGTCGCCGGGCTGATGCGCGAGCACGGCTGGGACGTGCACGACGACGCCGCGCCCGACGCCGACTGACCCGCCGCCCACCCGACCGTCTCGCTTCCCCCGTGAGGAGGGCCATGTCCCCGATCGAGCTCCGCCCGGTCCGCCCCCGCGCGGACGACGACGCCCCCGAGCACCGGGAGCGGCTCCTGCGCCGGATGTGGCGGGTCCTCGAGGGTCGCCGCGCCCTCGACCTGTCGGTCCTGCTCATCAGCGGCTGCACCGCCCTGCTCACGGTGCTGGGCCTCGTGATGGTGCTCTCCTCGTCCTCCGTCGAGGCGATCGGCACCGGCGGCGGCTCGTACGCCCTGTTCCTGCGCCAGACCGCCTGGGCGGTGGCGGGCGTGGCGGCCCTGCTCGTGTTCTCGCGCCTGCCGGTGCGCGTCTTCAAGGCGCTCGCCTGGCCGGCGTTCGGCGTGGCCGTGATCCTGCTCGCGCTGGTCGCGTTCTCCCCGCTCGGGGTCACCGTGGGCGGCAATCGCAACTGGCTCGGCATCGGCGGGTTCCGGATGCAGCCCTCCGAGGCCGCCAAGCTCGCCCTGGCCCTGTGGGCGGCGGCGGTCCTGGAGCGCAAGCACCGCCTTGTCACCCAGGTGCGGCACGCGCTGATCCCGGTGCTGCCCGGCGGCCTGTTGCTGCTGGTCCTGGTGATGGCGGGCAGCGACCTCGGGACCGCGATCATCCTCGCGCTCGTGCTGGCCACGGTGCTGTACGTGGCCGGCACCCACTGGGGGGTCTTCCTCACCTTCCTGGCGCTGAGCGTGCTGGGCATCCTGGCCCTGACCCTCCTCGCCCCGCACCGCATGGTCCGGGTGCAGGCCTGGCTGGGGGACTGCTCCGACGCCACCGACCCCTGCTTCCAGCCGGCGCACGGGATGTACGCCCTGGCCTCGGGCGGCTGGTGGGGCGCGGGCCTCGGCCAGTCCCGCCAGAAGTGGAGCTACATCCCGGAGGCCGAGAACGACTTCATCTTCACCATCCTCGGCGAGGAGCTCGGGCTCGTGGGCACGCTGGTGGTGCTGCTGGCCTACCTCGGCCTGGCGATCGGCATCTACCGCGTCGCCGCCGGGACCACGTCCACGTTCATCCGCCTGTCCACGTGGGGGATCCTGGCCTGGCTGGTGGGTCAGGCGTCCGTCAACATCGCGATGGTCTCCGGGATCATCCCCGTGGTGGGCGTCCCGCTGCCCTTCATCTCCTATGGTGGTTCCGCGCTCACCCTGTCCTTGAGCGCGGTCGGCATCGTGCTGGCCTTCGCCCGCCACGAGCGCCGCCGTGCCGCGCAGCCCGACGCCCGCCCGCAGACGGACGAGCCGGACAC
>NZ_JABFBB010000020.1:78409-84183 GCF_017168555.1 Micrococcus sp. KRD012 | reverse complement strand
CCCCCGCCCTCCAGGAGCCCCGATGACGCAGACCCCTCATCCCTCCGGACCCCTGCGGGTGGTGCTGGCCGGCGGCGGCACCGCCGGCCACATCTCCCCGATGCTCGCGATCGCCCGCGCCCTGGAGGGCGACGGCGGCGGTCCCGTCAAGTGCACCATGGTCGGCACCGCCTCCGGCATGGAGACGCGTCTCGTCCCCGAGGCGGGCTACGAGCTCGACCTGATCGACCGGGTCCCGATGCCGCGCCGCCCGTCGATGGACGTCGTCCGCTTCCCGGCCCGCATGCGCGCCGCGGTCGCCACGGCGGCCCGGATCCTGCGGGACCGGCGCGCCGACGTCGTCGTGGGCGTGGGCGGCTACGTCGCCACCCCCGTGTACCTCGCCGCGTTCCGGGCCGGTGTGCCCGTGGTGGTCCACGAGGCCAACGCCCGCCCCGGCCTGGCCAACCGCATCGGCGCCCTGCGGGCCACGCACGTCGGCACCGCCCTGCCGGATACCCGCCTCCGCGGCGCCCGCTGGGTGGGCATGCCGATGCGCCCCGAGATCTCCGGCCTGGACCGGGCGGCCGCCGGCCGTGCCGCCCGTGAGGCCCTCGGCCTCGACCCGGACCGGACCACCGTCGTGGTGACCGGCGGCAGCTCGGGTGCGCTGGCCGTGAACCGCACTGTGCGCGCCGCGCTGGGCGACCTCCTCGACGCCGGTCTGCAGGTCTTCCACCTGACCGGGCGGGACAAGGCCCTCACCGAGGACGACGGCAGCCTCCTGGTCCGGGACGGCTACGTCCAGCGGGAGTACCTGGCGGGCATGGAGCAGGCCTACGCCGCCGCCGACCTGATCGTCGCCCGCTCGGGCGCCGGCACGGTCTGCGAGGTGTCCGCGGTCGGCCTGCCCGCCGTCTACGTCCCCCTGCCCATCGGCAACGGCGAGCAGGCGCTCAACGCCCGCCCCGTGGTGGAGGCGGAGGGTGCGCTGCTCGTCCGCGACGACGCCTTCGGGCGCGCGTGGGTGCAGCGTCAGCTGATCCCGCTGGCGACCGACCCCGAGCGTCTGGCGCGCATGGGGGAGGCGGCCGCCCGCTTCGGCGTCCGGGACGCGGACGTCACCATGGCCGGCCTCGTGCGCTCGGCCGCCCAGGAAGGAGCCCGGCGATGAGCCGCGACGAGAGCACCCGTCCCGCGGCCGAGGGCCGCTTCGCCGACCTGGGCCGCGTGCACCTGCTGGGGATCGGCGGCGTCGGCGTGTCGGGGGTCGCCCGCATCCTCCAGGAGCAGGGCGTCGCGGTGTCCGGCTCCGACGCGAAGGACCTGCCCGTGATGCGCGAGCTCGCCGCGGGCGGCGCCCGGATCACGGTCGGCTACGACGCCGCGCACCTGGGCGAGGACGTCACCACGGTGATCGCCTCCTCGATCGCCGGGCCGGGCAACCCGGAGCACGACGCCGCCGTGGCGCGCGGACTGCGCGTGCTGCACCGTTCCGAGGGCCTCGCCCTGGCCATGCGCGGCCACCGGGTGCTGGCCGTCGCCGGCACGCACGGGAAGACCACCACGTCCTCCATGGCCGCCATGGCCTTCTCCGACGCCGGCTGGGACCCCACGTTCGCCGTCGGCGCCGCCGTCGCCGGGCTCGGCACCAACGCCCGGGCGGGCCGGGGCGAGTGGTTCATCGCGGAGGCCGACGAGTCCGACGGCACCCTGGTGAACTACCCGAGCACGATCGGGATCGTCACGACCGTGGAGGCCGACCACCTGGACCACTACGGGACCGAGGAG
Source organism: Micrococcus sp. KRD012 (assembly GCF_017168555.1). Taxonomy (NCBI): domain Bacteria; kingdom Bacillati; phylum Actinomycetota; class Actinomycetes; order Micrococcales; family Micrococcaceae; genus Micrococcus; species Micrococcus sp. KRD012. The sequence goes on along the minus strand of NZ_JABFBB010000020.1, from coordinate 82,413 downwards.
GCGGTGCACCAGGTCTTCCGGGACTTCGCGGGCGGGCTGCCGGCCGCCGCCCAGGGCGGGGTCCTCGTGGCCTGCCTCGACGACGCCGGCGCGGCGGACCTGGCCGCGTGGGCCCGTGGCCACGCGGCCGCCGACGTCGTGACCTACGGCTCGGCGCCCCGCGACGGCGTGGCGCCGGACCTGCTGGTCACCGACCTCGCGGTGGAGCCGGGCGAGACCGGAGTGGGCCAGCGCGCCACGTTCCGGATGGCGGACGGACCGGAGCGCACCCTGCACCTGCAGGTGCCCGGCCGGCACAACGCGCTGAACGCCGCCGCCGTGGTCCTGGCCGCCGTCCGGGCGGGCATGGCCTTCGAGGCCGCCGTGCGGGGCGTCGAGGCCTTCCGGGGCACGGCCCGCCGATTCGAGTTCCGTGGCGCCGCGCGCGGCGTGCGGGTCTTCGACGACTACGCGCACCATCCCACGGAGGTGGCCGCCGCGGTCTCCGCCGGCCGTGCCGTGGCCGGTGACGCCCGCGTGCACGTCCTGTTCCAGCCCCACCTGTTCTCCCGCACCCGGGACTTCGCCGCCGAGTTCGCCGCCGCCCTCTCCGGGGCGGACGTGGTGCGCGTGCTGCCCGTGTACGCGGCCCGGGAGGAGCCGATGCCCGGCGTCGACTCGTCCCTCATCGCCTCCCGCCTCACCACGGGTGCCGCCGAGGACCGCGTCGTCGCCGAGGACCGCGCCGAGGCGGTGCGCTCGCTCGCGGCGGGCGCCACGGCCGGCGACGTCGTCCTCACGATGGGCGCGGGGGACGTGACCGCCCTGGGCCCGGACCTGCTCGCTGAGCTCGGCCGGGACGCGGCGCTCAGCGTCGCCCACCCGTGAGGCGCGGCCACGGGACGCCGCCGGTCGCACCGGCCGGGGCCGACGCCTCCACCGTCGTCCGGTTCCCGGGGCGCACCGCGCGCCGGCGCCGCGCCACGCGCTGGGGTGTGGCGGCCGCGGTGCTCGCGGTGCTGGGCGCCCTGGGCTGGGTCGTGCTCTTCTCGCCCGTGCTCGCGGTGGACCGCGTCGAGGTCACCGGCACCCGCCATGTCTCCGCCACCGCCGTCCAGGAGCGCCTGGAGCCCGTGTACGGCGTGCCGCTGTCCCGCGTCGGGGCCGGCCGTGTGGGCGAGCTGGTCGGCGGTCTGCCCGGGGTGGCCGAGGTCCATACCGTGCCCCGCCTGCCCACCGGCCTGGAGGTCGTGGTCCGGGAGCACGAGGCGCGGGCCCGGCGGGACGGTGACGACGGCGCGCAGCTGCTGCTCGCGGACGGCACCGTCCTGACGAGAGTGCCGGAGGAGCGGCTCGAGGGCGAGGACCTCCCCGCGTTCTCGGAGGAGCTGGCGCAGCGGGCACAGGAGGAGCGCGCCGAGGTGGCCGAGGTGCTGGCCGCCCTGCCGGAGCCTGTGGCCGATCGTGTCGAGACCGCCGACTCCCGGGGCCCGGGCCAGGTCTATCTGGCGCTCGAGGGCGGGGTGACCCTGGTCTGGGGCGACGCGCAGGACGCCGGCCTCAAGGGGTCCGTGGCCGAGGCGTTCCTGGCGGACGAGCGGCACGGGTCCGCGGCGGGCGGCGTCGCCGAGATCGACGTCTCCGTTCCCACGCGGCCGATCACGCGCTGAACCGGGGCCACAGGAGTCTCCAGTAGAACGTGAAGGTGAAGGTCGGGGCGCCTGGTCTCGTGCGAGTCGGGGTGTCCTCACCGCGGAGGCTCGTCCTTCGAGTCTCACGTGAAAGTTGATGTTGAGGGCGTCTTTTCCGCGTGGACACGCCGTTTTCTTTTGCGCGTGACGCGGGCCTCCCAGTACGGTGGATCCGAACGCGCGCGAGGCTCGCTTCACGCTGTGCTTGAAGGTGTCCACCCCGGGTGGCCGCCGATCACCGGGGCGATGTGCCTCGCGCTGACCTCTCGAGATCTCGAACAAAGGGAACCAACACCGTGGCTGCACCCCAGAACTACCTGGCCGTCATCAAGGTCGTCGGCATCGGCGGCGGCGGCGTGAACGCCGTGAACCGCATGATCGAGGTGGGGCTTCGCGGCGTGGAGTTCATCGCCATCAACACGGACGCCCAGGCGCTGCTGATGTCGGACGCGGACGTGAAGCTGGACGTGGGCCGCGAGCTCACCCGTGGACTCGGCGCGGGCGCGAACCCCGAGGTCGGCCGCCAGGCCGCCGAGGACCACGCGGAGGAGATCGAGGAGGTCCTGCGGGGCGCGGACATGGTGTTCGTGACCGCGGGCGAGGGCGGCGGCACCGGCACCGGCGGAGCGCCCGTCGTGGCCCGCATCGCGCGCTCGCTCGGCGCCCTGACCATCGGCGTCGTGACCCGTCCGTTCACGTTCGAGGGCCGCCGTCGCGCCGGCTCCGCCGAGGCGGGCATCGACGCCCTGCGGGACGAGGTCGACACCCTCATCGTGATCCCGAACGACCGCCTGCTGTCCATCTCGGACCGCAACGTCTCGGTCATGGACGCCTTCCGTCAGGCGGACCAGGTGCTCCTCTCCGGCGTCCAGGGCATCACCGACCTGATCACCACCCCGGGCCTGATCAACCTCGACTTCGCGGACGTGAAGTCCGTGATGCAGGGCGCGGGCTCCGCGCTCATGGGCATCGGCCACGCGCAGGGCGAGGACCGCGCCGTCAAGGCGGCCGAGCTGGCGATCGCCTCGCCGCTGCTCGAGGCCTCCATCGACGGCGCGTACGGCGTGCTGCTCTCCATCCAGGGCGGCTCCGACCTCGGCCTCTTCGAGATCAACGAGGCCGCGCGACTGGTCCAGGAGGTCGCCCACCCGGAGGCCAACATCATCTTCGGCGCGGTCATCGACGACGCCCTCGGCGACGAGGTGCGCGTGACCGTGATCGCCGCGGGCTTCGACAAGGTGGACGTCACCTCCGCCCCGGCCGCCCCGCAGGCCGCGCAGCAGCAGCAGGCGGCCCCGCAGCGGGCCGCGGCCCCCGCGCAGCCGCAGCCCGTCCCCGCCCAGCCGCAGCCCCCCGGCCCCGCCGCAGCAGGCCGAGCGCCCCGCCGTGCGCGGCACCGTGCCGCTGGCCCCGCAGGAGCAGCAGCCGCGCCGCCAGCAGGACCTGCCCACCGTGGTGGAGCCGGACCTCGGCGCCGGGTCCTCGGACCTGGACGTCCCGGACTTCCTCAAGTGACGGCCGCGGAGGGGCCGGCCGGGACCACACGGGTCCCCGCCGGCCCCTTCGTGCACCGCGAGACCGTCCGCACCGCGACGGGCGCCGTGCACGTCGCCTGGACCTCCGTGGCCGCCGGCAACCTCGCGCTGCACGTGGTCCCGCCGGACGAGGCCGAGGGGCTCGCTCGCGTCAGCGCCGCCCGTCGCGCCCTGGAGCGCGTGATGGGGGTCCCCGAGGGCGCCACGCTCTATCTGGACCAGGTGCACTCGGCCGACGTCGTGTGGGCGGACGGGCCCGGGCGCGGCGGTGCCCCGGCCCCCGTGGCCGACGCCGCCGTGAGCCGCGACGGGTCCCGGCCGCTGGCCGTCATGGTGGCCGACTGCCTCCCCGTGGTCCTCGTCGACGAGACGACCGGCGCGACCGCCGTGGCCCACGCCGGGCGACGCGGGCTGCTGGAGGGCGTCCTGGAGGCGACCGTCGATCGGCTGCTCTCCCTGCGTCCGGAGGCCGACCGAGCCGGTCCCGGCCTGCGCGCCTGGATCGGCCCCGGCGTGTGCGGCCGCTGCTACGAGGTGCCCGCGGCCATGCGCGACGACGCCGCCGCCCGCCTCCCGGCGACCGCCGCCACCACGTCCTGGGGCACCCCCGCCCTCGACCTGCCCGCCGGCGCCGCGGAGGTCCTCCGTGCCCGCGGGGTGGCCGCCGCGACGATCGACGTGTGCACGCGGGAGGACGAGCGCCTGTTCTCGCACCGTCGGGCGCCCGGTGAGGGCCGGTTCGCCGGCCTCGTCTGGCGCGCCGACCCCGACGCCACCACCCCGAGAGGAGACGCATGAC
>NZ_JABFBB010000020.1:68177-78309 GCF_017168555.1 Micrococcus sp. KRD012 | reverse complement strand
GCATGACCGCCCCCGCCACCGCCGGGCCGACCCCGACGGACCCCCGCGCCCGGGAGATCGCCGACGCGCTCGCCGCGGTGCACTCCCGCATCGCCGACGCCGCGCGGGACGCCGGGCGCGAGGCGGAGCCCGCGCTCGTCGTCGTGACCAAGACCCACCCCGCCGAGGACGTCGTGCGCCTCGCCGCGCTCGGCGTGACCGACGTGGGGGAGAACCGCGACCAGGAGGCCCGGCCCAAGGCCGAGGCCGTCGCCGCGGCCCTGGGGGCGGACGCCCCGCGCTGGCACTTCGTGGGCCAGCTGCAGACCAACAAGGCCAAGTACGTGGTGCGCTACGCGTCCGTGGTGGAGTCGGTGGACCGACCCGAACTGGCCGAGGCGCTCTCGCGGGCGCTCGTGCTGCGGCGCGAGCGCGAGCCCGAGGCCGCGATCCCCGACCTGGAGTGCCTCGTGCAGGTGGACGTCGACGACCGCGCCGACGAGGACCGTCCCGAGGGGATCGGTCCGCGCGGCGGCGCCCGCCCCGAGGACGTCGCCGCCCTCGCGGCCGTCGTCGCCGGCCTGCCGGGTCTGCGGCTGGGCGGGCTGATGTGCGTGGCACCGCGCGGCCTGGACCCGGAGGACGCGTTCCGCCGGCTCGCCGCTCTCGGCGCGCGCGTGCGGCAGACGCATCCGGAGGCCACCGCGCTGTCGATGGGGATGAGCGCGGACCTCGAGGCGGCCGTGCGCGCCGGGGCGACACAGGTGCGCATCGGCTCCGACGTTCTGGGGGCCCGGGACGCGGTGGGCTAACGTTGACCCCGCGCGTCCCGGCGGGACGCGACAGGACCGTGCGGACGCACGCGCACCGACGACGAACGACGGCGGCCCCCGGGGCCGGAGGACGTGGTGAAGGAAGACTCATGGCTGGTGCCCTGAAGAAGACGATGATCTACCTCGGCCTGGCCGACGGCGACGAGTACGACGAGCAGCCCCGTGCCACCGAGCGGGAGACCGCGCCCCGACACGAGGTCGTCGAGGCGCGCCGCCCCGCGGAGCCGGACACCGACCCCCACATGGAGGCCGTCCGCCCGACTGCGGTCCGCGATCCCGAGCCGGCCGAGCGGCCGGAGCCCGTGACCCCGTCCGGCTCCACCGCGGCCGATCCCGTCGAACCCCGGCGTCCGGCGCGTCCCGAGCCGGCCGAGCCGGGCTACCGGGCCCCGGTGACCCCCATCAAGCGAGCCGCAGCGTCGTCTGCCGAAGGAGCCTCCGTGCACACCCTGTCCACCGTCCACCCCCGCTCCTACAACGACGCGAAGGCGATCGGCGAGGCCTTCCGCTCCGGCGTCCCCGTGATCATGAACGTGACCGACCTCGGTGAGAACGAGGCCAAGCGCCTCGTGGACTTCGCGGCCGGCCTCGTCTTCGGCCTGCACGGCTCGATCTCCCGCATCACCAGCAAGGTGTTCCTGCTGACCCCGGCCACCGTGGACGTCGTCGGCGCCGAGCAGGGCGAGTCCGGCGCGGCCGACTCCCCGTTCGACGGCGACTGAGGCGCCCATGCAGCTGCTCCTCGCCCTCGCCTACATCGCCCTGACGGTGGTGCTCGCGGCGCTGACCGTGCGGATCGTCCTGGACGTCACGCAGTCGTTCGCCCGCCACTGGCGCCCCACCGGGGCGGCCCTCGTGCTGGCCAGCGGCGTGTACGGGGCCACCGACCCGTTGCTGCGCCCCGTGCGTCGTGCCGTGCCGCCGGTGAACCTGGGCGGCATCGGCCTGGACGTGGCCTTCCTCATCGTGTTCCTCGGCGTCGTCCTGCTGCGGGTCCTGGTGCTGAGCCTGGCCGGCGTGGCCTGACCCGCGGCCCGGGGCGGCTGTCGGCCCCGGTGGTAGTCTTCGCGGCAGGATCGGCGCCGCCCCTCACCGGCGCGCCGACCGCCGACGCGCCGGGCCGCCCGGCCGTCCCCGAGCACCGAGCAGAGAGCGAGACGGTTCCATGGCGCTGTCCTGGGAAGACGTGGTCAACAAGCAGTTCCAGCCCACGAAGTTCCGCGAGGGCTACGACCAGACCGAGGTGGATGACTTCCTCGACGAGATCGTGGCGGAGTTCAAGCGCCTGATCGCCCTCAACGAGCAGCTCGAGTCCGAGAACGCGGAGCTGCGCGCCGGCGGCGCCGCCCCGGCCGCCGGCCCCGCTGCGGACACCCCGCAGGCCGCCGCGACCCCGGCCTCCGCCGAGGAGTCGGCCCCGGCCGCCGCCCCCGAGTCCGCCGACGCGGCCGCGACCTCCGCCGCCGGCGTCCTGGCCATGGCCCAGCGGCTGCACGACGAGCACGTCGCCGCGGGCGAGCAGCGCAGCACCGAGCTCGTCGCCGAGGCCGAGGCCACCGCGGCCCGGCTCGTCAGCGACGCCGAGGAGCAGAAGGCCCGCACCCTCGAAGCCCTGGCCGAGGAGAAGGCCGGTCTGGAGGGCGAGGTCGAACAGCTGCGCAGCTTCGAGACCGACTACCGCAGCCGCCTCACCTCCTACATCGAGGGCCAGCTGCGGGAGATCCGCGCCCAGAAGCGCGTCGAGCCCCCCGCACCCACGGCGTGAGCCGAGCCGTCGACGCCGCGCCGGCCCCGCGATCCCCTCGCGCGGGCCGGCGAGCCGTGCTCACCGCCCTCATCGTGGCGGTGCTGGCCTACGCCCTCGACCAGCTGACCAAGTACGCGGTCGAGAGCACGATGCAGCTGGGGGACTCCGTCACGGTGATCCCCGGGGTGCTGCGCTGGCACTACATCCTGAACCCGGGCGCGGCCTTCTCCATCGGCGAGGACCACACCTGGGTGTTCACCATCATCCAAGCCGTGGTGGCGGTCGCCGCCCTCGTCGGGATCGCCCGCGTGCGCTCGACGCCGTGGGCCCTGGCGCTGGGCGGGCTCGCCGGCGGCGTGCTCGGCAACCTCACGGACCGGCTGTTCCGGCCCCCGGCGTTCGGGCGCGGCCACGTGGTCGACATGATCTCCGTGCCGCACTTCGCGATCTTCAACGTGGCGGACTCGTTCATCGTCTGCTCCGTCATCGGCGTCGCCCTGCTCGTGATGACCGGCCGCCGCCTGGACGGCACACGGGAGGCGTGAGGACATGGGCATGAGACCGGGACTGACCGAGCGGCTCGAGGTCACCGAGGCCGCGGCGGGCCGGAGGGTCGACGCGGTGCTCGCCGACGCGTTCGGCGTCTCCCGCTCGCTGCTGGCGGACTGGTTCTCCCGGGGCCTGGTGCGGGCCGAGTCGCGCTCCGGCCGCCGGGACCGCGTCCTGGCCAAGTCCGCGAAGGCCGTGGCGGGGGAGACCCTCGCCGTCGACGTCCCCGACGACCCCGACCCCCTGGAAGTGAGGGCAGAGCGCGTGGACGCGCTGAGCATCCTGTACGAGGACGAGGACCTGGTGGCCGTGGACAAGCCCACCGGCGTGGCCGCGCACCCCTCGCCGGGCTGGGTCGGGCCCACCGTGGTGGGCGCCCTGGCCGCCCTCGGCTACGACATCACCACCTCGGGCGCCCCTGAGCGCCAGGGGATCGTGCACCGGCTCGACGTCGGCACCACCGGGGTCATGGTCGTGGCCAAGACCGAGCGCGCCTACACGGCCATGAAGGACCAGTTCCGCGAGCGCGTGCCGGAGAAGGTCTACCACGCCGTGGTCCAGGGCATCCCGGACCCGCTGAGCGGCACCGTGGACGCGCCCATCGGGCGGCATCCCGGCCACCACTGGAAGTTCGCGGTGCTCGAGGACGGCCGGCCGTCCGTGACCCACTACGAGACGCTCGAGGTGTTCGGCCGGGCCACCCTGCTCGAGGTCCACCTGGAGACCGGGCGCACCCACCAGATCCGCGTGCACACCTCGGCGCTGCGCCACCCGTGCGTCGGCGACCTCACGTACGGGGCGGATCCGCGCCTGGCGGCCGAGCTCGGGCTGACCCGCCAGTGGCTGCACGCCCACCGCCTGGCGTTCCCGCACCCGGTCACGGGGGAGCCGGTGACGATCACCTCCCCGTATCCGGACGACCTCGCCCACGCCCTGGCGGCGCTGCGCGGCGACGAGGACTGAGCCTGCACCGTCGATGTGACCCCCGTCCCGGTCCGGCCCCGCCGCCCGGGCACCACGAGTAGGCTGGTGCGGCCCTGCCGTCCTCCCCGTCGAAAGGCCCACCCCGCATGACCGTGTCCGCCGACGCCCGCCCCGACGCCGTGAAGGACGGCGGCTTCGTCCACCTGCACACGCACACCGAGTACTCCATGCTCGACGGCGCCGCGAAGCTGGACGACCTGTTCGCCGAGGCTCAGCGGCTGGGCATGGACTCGCTGGCCATCACGGACCACGGCTACCTCTTCGGCGCCTACGACTTCTGGTCCAAGGCGAAGGCGGCGGGCGTCAAGCCGATCATCGGGCTCGAGGCCTACGTGGCCCCCGGGCAGCAGCACCGCACGGACAAGGAGAAGACCCGCTGGGGCGAGCCCCACCAGCGGGGGGACGACGTGTCCGGCGGCGGTGCGTACACGCACATGACGCTGCTGAGCGAGACCACCGAGGGGATGCACAACCTGTTCCGGATGGGCTCGATCGCCTCGCTGGACTCGGTGTACGCCAAGTGGCCGCGGCTGGACCGGGAGCTGCTGAGCCAGTACTCGAAGGGCCTGATCGCCACCACGGGCTGCCCCTCCGGCGAGGTGCAGACGCGCCTGCGCCTGGGCCAGTACCGGGAGGCGATGCAGGCGGCCTCGGACTTCCGGGACATCTTCGGCAAGGACAACTACTACTGCGAGATCATGCACCACGGCCTCGACATCGAGCGCCGGGTGATGACGGACCTGCGCCGGCTCGCCAAGGACCTGGGCCTGCCGTTCGTGGCCACGAACGACCTGCACTACACCCACGAGCACGACGCCAAGGCGCACGAGGCGCTGCTGGCCCTGCAGTCGGGCTCGAAGCTCAACGAGCCCAGCTACGACCAGGGCGGCTCCCGCTTCGCGTTCTCCGGCACCGAGTACTACCTGAAGTCCCCGCGGCAGATGCGCGAGCTCTTCGCGGAGCTGCCCGAGGCCTGCGACAACACGCTGCTCATCGCCGAGCGGTGCGAGGTCGAGTTCGACACGAAGGCCAACTACATGCCGGTCTTCCCCACGCCGGAGGGCGAGGACGAGACCAGCTGGCTCATCAAGGAGGTCGCCTCCGGTCTGGCCTACCGCTACCCGGACGGCGTGCCGGACCACGTGCGCAAGCAGGCGGACTACGAGCTGGACGTCATCATCTCGATGGGCTTCCCCGGGTACTTCCTCGTCGTGGCCGACTTCATCAACTGGGCCAAGGAGAACGGCATCCGGGTGGGCCCGGGCCGTGGCTCGGGCGCCGGATCGATGGTGGCGTACGCGCTGCGCATCACGGACCTGGACCCGCTCAAGCACGGGCTGATCTTCGAGCGGTTCCTCAACCCGGACCGCGTGTCCATGCCCGACTTCGACGTCGACTTCGACGACCGCCGTCGCTCCGAGGTGATCGACTACGTCACCCGCAAGTACGGCGACGAGCGCGTCACCATGATCGTCACGTACGGCACCATCAAGACCAAGCAGGCCCTGAAGGACTCGGCCCGCGTGATGGACCAGCCGTTCTCGATGGGCGAGTCCCTCACCAAGGCGCTGCCGCCGGCGGTGATGGCCAAGGACATCCCGCTCAAGGACATCGAGGACCCCGCGGCCCCGCGCTACGGGGAGGCCGCGCCCTTCCGCGAGCTGATCGCCACGGACCCGGTGGCGAAGGAGGTCTTCGAGACCGCCAAGGGTCTCGAGGGTCTGAAGCGGCAGTGGGGCGTGCACGCGGCCGGCGTGATCATGTCCTCGGTGCCGGTGATCGACGTCATCCCGATCATGCGTCGTCTCCAGGACGGCCAGGTCATCACCCAGTTCGACTACCCGATGGCGGAGTCCCTGGGCCTGATCAAGATGGACTTCCTGGGGCTGCGCAACCTCACGATCATCTCGGACGCGCTCGAGAACGTGAAGGCGAACCAGGGCGTGGACCTGGACCTGGAGACCCTCGACGTGGACGACCCGGCGGCCTACGAGCTGCTGGCCCGCGGCGACACCCTCGGCGTGTTCCAGCTCGACGGCGGCCCCATGCGCTCGCTGCTGAAGATGATGCGCCCGGACAACTTCGAGGACATCTCGGCGACCATCGCCCTGTACCGCCCCGGCCCCATGGGCGCGAACTCGCACACCAACTACGCGCTGCGCAAGAACGGGCAGCAGGAGATCACCCCGATCCACCCGGAGCTGGAGGAGCCGCTGCGGGAGATCCTGGACACCACCTACGGCCTGATCGTGTATCAGGAGCAGGTCATGGCGATCGCCCAGAAGGTGGCGGGCTACTCGCTCGGCCAGGCCGACATCCTGCGCCGCGCGATGGGCAAGAAGAAGAAGTCGGAGCTGGACAAGCAGTACGAGGCGTTCCACCAGGGCATGCTGGACCGCGGCTACTCGGAGGCCGCGGTGAAGGCCCTGTGGGACATCCTGCTGCCCTTCTCGGACTACGCGTTCAACAAGGCGCACTCGGCCGCCTACGGCCTGGTCTCCTACTGGACGGCCTACCTCAAGGCGCACTACCCGGCGGAGTACATGGCGGCGCTGCTCACCTCGGTGGGCGACGACAAGGACAAGCTGGCCATGTACCTCAACGAGTGCCGCCACATGGGCATCACGGTGCTGCCCCCGGACGTGAACGAGTCCCACCTGACCTTCACCCCCGTCGGCCGGGACATCCGCTTCGGCATGGGCGCCGTCCGCAACGTGGGCGCCAACGTGGTCAAGGGCATGGTCCAGGCGCGCGAGGACAAGGGCTCGTACACGGGCTTCGGCGACTTCCTGGCGAAGGTGCCGCTCGTGGTGTGCAACAAGCGCACCATCGAGTCCATGATCAAGGCCGGCGCCTTCGACTCCCTCGGCTACGCCCGCCGCGCCCTGCTGGCCGTGCACGAGGAGGCCGTGGACGCCACCGTGGCGCAGAAGCGCAAGGAGGATCACGGCGAGTTCACCTTCGACCTGTTCGCGCTCGGCGGCGGCGACGAGGACGACTCCGACGCCGCGGACGGCGTCGCCGTCCCGGACCTGCCGGAGTGGGCGAAGAAGGAGAAGCTCGCGTTCGAGCGCGAGATGCTGGGCCTGTACGTGTCCGACCATCCGCTGCAGGGCCTCGACGGCGTCCTGGCCCAGCACGCCGACGTCCAGATCACCCGCGTGCTCGACGACGACGGGCCCGCCGACGGCGCGATCGTCACCATCGCGGGCCTGATCACCACGCTCGAGCGCCGCATCGCCAAGTCCTCGGGCAACGCGTACGCGCGCTGCGAGATCGAGGACCTCGGCGGCTCGATGGACGTCATGTTCTTCGGCCAGGTGTATGCGCCCATCGCGATGATGCTGGCCGAGGACCTCGTCGTCGCCGTCAAGGGCAGGGTGCAGCGCCGGGACGACGGGTCGGTGTCCCTGTCGGCGATGGAGCTGACCATCCCGGAGCTCTCGGACGGCCCCGGCGGCCCCGTGCGGATCACGCTGCCCGCGTTCAAGGCCACGGAGCAGGTCATGGGCCAGCTGGCGGACGTGCTGCGCACCCACGAGGGCTCCTCGGAGGTGCGGCTGTCCCTGGTGGGCCAGCGTGCCACGCAGGAGTTCCAGCTGGGCCCGCAGTTCCGGGTGAGCCCGAACCCGGCGCTGTTCGGGGACCTCAAGATCCTGCTGGGTCCGGCCTGCCTCGGCTGAGCGGACGTAGCATGGGAGTGCCCCGCCCAGGAGGAGAGAGCTGATGCACTGCCCGTTCTGCCGTCATGAGGACTCGCGCGTGGTGGATTCACGCTCCCTCGACGACGGCTCCGCCATCCGTCGGCGTCGGCAGTGTCAGGCCTGCGGCAAGCGGTTCACCACCATGGAGACCACCGCCCTGACCGTCGTCAAGCGCTCCGGGGTGGCGGAGCCGTTCGACCGCTCCAAGGTGATCAACGGCGTCCGGAAGGCGTGCCAGGGGCGGCCGGTGACGAGCGACGACCTGGCCATGCTCGCCCAGGAGGTCGAGGAGACGGTCCGTGCCACGGGCAACGCCGAGGTGGACGCCCACGACGTCGGCCTGGCCATCCTCGATCCGCTGCGCCGTCTCGACCAGGTGGCCTTCCTGCGCTTCGCCTCCGTCTACCGGGACTTCGAGTCCCTCGACGACTTCGAGGAGGCCATCGCGGAGCTCCGGGCCGGTGACGGGGACGACCGCGGCCGTCCCGCCGTGCAGCCGCGGCTGTTCACCCGCTGACCTGGGCCGATGCGACGGCGCGGCCGGGATCGACGCTGCAGTGGTGCGCACGGCCTCCAGGCGCTACAGTGATCCCCGGGTCGACCTCGGTCGGCCCGGCAAGACTGCCGAGGGCGGTTCCGGAGGGGAAGCCGGAACCGCCCTCGGTGTCTGCGCCCTCAGTTGCCGTCGGCGAGCGAGCCGTGCGCGGCCAGGGCGGCGCCCACGATGCCCGCGTTGTTCTGCAGCTGGGCCGGGACGATCGGGGTGCGCAGGCGCAGCAGCGGCAGGTAGTCGTCCGGCCGCTTGGAGATGCCGCCGCCGACGATGAACAGGTCGGGCGAGAAGATCCGCTCCACGTGGGAGAAGAAGCGCTGCAGTCGCTCGGCGTACTCGGCCCAGCTGAGCTGATCGCGCTCCCGGGCCTTCGCGGAGGCCCGCGACTCGGCCATCACGCCGTCGAGCTCCAGGGAGCCGACCTCGAAGTTCGGGACGAGCACGCCGTCGTGGATCATCGCGCCGCCGATGCCGGTGCCGAGGGTGATCACGTGCACCAGGCCGCGCACGCCCCGCCCGGCCCCGTAGCGGGCCTCCGCGAGGCCGGCCGCGTCGGCGTCGTTGACCACGGTCACGGGGCGGCGCAGGTGCTCCTCGAACCTGCCGCGCAGGTCCGTGCCGATCCACGAGTGGTCGATGTTGTTCGCGGACAGGCACACCCCGTCCTTGACGATCGAGGGGAAGCACACACCCAGCGGGGCGGAGGGCTTCGGCGCCTTCTCGCGCCCGTCGAGCTCGGCGGTGATGGCCGCCAGGGTCGCCGCCACGGGCTCGGGCATGGCCGGCTGCGGCGTGGGGATGCGGAAGCGGTCCCCGCGCAGGGTGCCCGCCTTCGGCCCCGACCCGAGGCGGACCAGGCCGCCCTTCATGCCGGTCCCCCCGACGTCGATGCCGATCGTCGTGGGGTATTTGGAGGAGCGCTGGGCGGTGCTGGTGTGCGTCGTCACGGCCCCCAGCTTAGTGCCGGGTCACGGCAGCGTGAGAATCTCCGCGCCGTCGTCCGTGACCACGATCGTGTGCTCGAACTGCGCGGTGCGACGGCGGTCGCGGGTCACCACGGTCCAGCCGTCGTCCCACTGGTCCCACTCGATCGTGCCGAGGGTGAGCATCGGCTCGATGGTGAACACCATGCCGGGCACGAGCAGGCGGTCGTGGGCCGGGGCCGCGTCGTAGTGGGGGATCACGAGGCCGGAGTGGAAGTCCACGCCCACGCCGTGGCCGATGAAGTCGCGCACCACGCCGTAGCCGAAGCGCTTGGCGTAGGACTCGATGGCGCGGCCGATCACGTTGACCTGACGGCCGGGCTTCACGGCGCGGATGCCGCGGCGCAGGGCCTCCTCGGTGCGCTCGACGAGCAGCCGGGACTCCTCGTCCACGTCGCCGACCAGGTAGGTGCGGTTGTGGTCCCCGTGGACGCCGTCCAGGTACGCGGTGATGTCCAGGTTGACGATGTCCCCGTCCTCCAGGACGGTGCCGTCCGGGATGCCGTGGCAGATGACCTCGTTGATCGAGGTGCAGATGGACCGCGGGAAGCCGCGGTAGCCCAGGCAGGACGGGTAGGCGCCGCGCTCCACGAGGAAGGCGTGCGCGATCCGGTCCAGCTCGTCCGTGGTGACGCCCGGGCGGATGTGGGCGGCGGTGTGCTCCATGGCCTGCGCGGCCAGGCGGCCGGCGGCGCGGATCCGCTCGATGCCGGCGGCGTCGTAGACGTCCGAGGCGTTGCCCTCGTCCGGGGTGGCCTTGCCGACGTACTCGGGGCGCGGGATCGCGGCCGGCACGGGCG
>NZ_JABFBB010000020.1:55550-68077 GCF_017168555.1 Micrococcus sp. KRD012 | reverse complement strand
GCCGCGCAGGCCATGGAGCACACCGCCGCCCACATCCGCCCGGGCGTCAGAGTGCCGACGGGGGCGAGCGACCCGGGCTCCGGTGCGGTGGGGCCCGCGGGGCGGGGACCGTTGTGGCTGGACGGGACGGCGGGGTTCTGACGCTGGGACATGTCCTCCAGCCTATCGGCCCGGCTATTGTGGCCCCCATGACCGAGACGAGCGAGTTCTGGTACAACGTCAACACGCATCAGGTGGAGGTGGGCGCCCAGTCGGACTGGTCCCAGCTGCTGGGCCCGTTCGGCACCCGTGAGGAGGCCCAGGCCGCGATGGACCGCGTGCGGGCGAACAACGAGGCCGCCGACGCGGAGGACGCGCGCGACGACGACTGGGACAGCCGTCCCGTCGACGACGCCTCCTGACCGCGGCGCCGGACGACACCGGGCCCCCGTCCCTCGGACGGGGGCCCGGTCGTCGCACGGGGCGGGTTCAGCCCTCGAAGCCGTGCTCCGGGGCCGGGAACGCGCCGTCGAGCACGTCCGCGCGATAGGCCCGGACCGCGTCGCCCACGACCTCGTGCAGGCGGGCGTACTGACGGACGAACCGGGGCACCCGTCCCTCGCGCAGGCCGAGCATGTCCTGCCACACGAGCACCTGGCCCGTGGTGCCCGGGCCCGCGCCGATGCCCACGGTGGGCACCCGCAGCGCGGCGTCGACGGCGGCGGCGACGTCCGAGGGGACCATCTCCATCAGGACGGCGAACGCCCCCGCGGCCTCGAGGGCCCGGGCCGACGCCGTCATCCGCTCGGCCGCCCCCGCGCCGCGGCCCTGCACCCGGTAGCCGCCGAGCACGTGCTCGGACTGCGGGGTGAAGCCGATGTGGGCCATGACCGCGACGCCGGCTGCCGTCATCGCGGCCACGTGCTCGGCGAAGCGCTCGTCGCCCTCCACCTTGACGGCGTGCGCGCCGGACTCCTTCACGAGGCGCACGGCCGATTCGACGGCCTGCCGCGGGGAGGCCTCGTACGAGCCGAAGGGCAGGTCCGCGACCACGAGGGCACGCTCGGCACCGCGCACCACGGCCTGGGTGAACAGGATCATCTGGTCCAGGGTGACCGGCAGGGTGGTGGGATGGCCCAGCACGGTGTTGCCCACCGAGTCGCCCACGAGCAGCACCTCGACGCCGGCCTCGTCGAACAGGGCCGCCGTCATCGCGTCGTAGGTGGTGAGCATCGCGAAGCGCCGGCCCTCGTCCTTGGCCCGCTGCAGGTGGACCGTCCGGTACCGGGACGGGGCGGGCGGCCCGTAGGGGGCGGTGTCGTCAGGCTGCCGGGGGGACTGGGGAGCAGACATGGGCCGGAGTCTACGCGGCGCGTCTAGAGTGGCGGCATGGATCGACAGCAGGACTACGTGCTCCGCACCATCGAGGACCGGGACGTCAGGTTCGTCAGGCTCTGGTTCACGGACGTGATCGGTACGCTGAAGTCGGTGGCCCTGTCTCCGGCCGAGGTGGAGAACGCCTTCACGGAGGGCCTGGGCTTCGACGGCTCCTCGATCGACGGATACACCCGCATCTCGGAGTCGGACATGCTGCTGCAGCCCGATCCCTCGACCTTCCAGATCCTGCCCTGGCGCGGCGACCAGGGACAGAGCTCCCGGATGTTCTGCGACGTGCTCACCCCGGACGGCCGGCCCGCCCCCGCCGACCCGCGGCACGTGCTGCGCCGCGTGCTGGACCGGGCCGCGGACCAGGGCTTCACGTGCTTCACCCACCCGGAGATCGAGTTCTACCTCCTGCAGTCGGACCAGCCCGGCCCGGACGGGGAGCCGGTGCCCGTGGACCGCGCGGGCTACTTCGACAACGTGCCCGGCTCCGACGCGGCCGACTTCCGCCGCGACGCCGTCAGCCTCCTCGAGGGCATGGGCATCTCCGTCGAGTTCAGCCACCACGAGAACGGCCCCGGCCAGAACGAGATCGACCTGCGCGCGGCGGACGCGCTCACGACGGCGGACAACGTGATGACGTTCCGGACCGTCGTCAAGGAGGTCGCCGCCGCCCAGGGCACCTACGCCACGTTCATGCCCAAGCCGTTCTCCCACCACCCGGGCTCCGGCATGCACACCCACTTCTCCCTCTTCGAGGGTGACGCGAACGCGTTCTACGACCCCGCGGACGAGTTCCGGCTCTCCGTCACGGGCCGCCGGTTCATCGCGGGCCTGCTGCGCCACTCCGTGGAGATCACCGCGGTGACCCACCAGTTCGTGAACTCCTACAAGCGCCTCTGGGGCGGGGGAGAGGCCCCGTCGTACACCTCGTGGGGGCACAACAACCGCTCCGCCCTCGTGCGCGTGCCCCTGTACAAGCCGGACAAGGCCGGCTCGGCCCGCATCGAGTACCGCGGCATCGACGCCTCGGCCAACCCGTACCTCGCCTACGCCCTGCTGATCGCGGCCGGGCTCAAGGGCATCGAGGAGGGCTACGAGCTGCCCGAGTCCGCCGCCGAGGACATCAGCGCGCTGACCACCCACGAGCGGCGCGTGCTCGGCCACGTCCCCCTGCCCGGCACCCTGCACGACGCCCTGCGCGCCGCCGAGGAGTCCGAGTTCGTGGCATCCGTTCTGGGCGAGCACGTCTTCGACGCCCTGCTGCGCAACAAGCGCCAGGAGTGGGACGACTACCGGGTGGAGGTCACGCCGTACGAGCTGCGGCGCTACCTCTCCGGCCTCTGAGGCGCCGGCCGTGTCCGCCCTGCCCGACGCGGCGACCGCCGACGCCCCGGACCGCCGCACCCTCGCGCACGCCGGCGTCGCCGACGCCGGCCGCGTGCAGACGCTGCTCACCTCGCCCGAGTTCGAGGGCGTGGACGTGCGTCCCCTCGTCGAGCTCCTCGGCCACGCCGCCGATCCCGACCGGGCCCTGCTGCTGTGGGTGCGCCTGGCCGAGCGCGAGCCCCGCGTCCACCACGCCCTCCGGGACCCCGAGACGACGGCCCGCCTGCTGCGGCTGCTCGGCGCCTCCGAGGCCCTCGGCGAGTTCCTCATCCGCCGTCCCGAGCAACTGGACCTCGTCCTCGACCCGGACGCGGCCGCCGCCACCGCGCCCGCCCTCGCCCAGCCCGACCCGACCGCCGGCGAGCCCTGGGGTGATGCGTCCGCCGCCCTGCGCCGCCTGCTCCTGGACTCGGTGGGCGCCGACCCGGACGCCGACCGCCCCCTCGCGGCCGTCACCGGCAAGGACGCCGCCGTCGCCTTGCGCCGCGCCTACCGCCGCCAGCTGGCCGCGATCGCCCTGCGCGACCTCGACTCCGCCGAGCCCACGGCGGCCATGCCCTCGGTGGGCCGCTGGCTCGCGGACCTGGCCGGCGCCGCCGTGGACGCGGCGCTCGCCGTCTCACGGGCCGTCCTCACCGAGCGGGAGGGCCCCGTGGTGGACCGCGTGGACCTCGCCGTGATCGGCATGGGCAAGTGCGGCGCCGGCGAACTCAACTACGTCTCAGACGTGGACGTCGTGTTCGCCCACGCCGTCCGCGAGGCCGCGGACGGCGCGGACCCCGACGCCGAGGTCCCGGACGGGCCGCGCGCCGCCGCGCTCGCGGCCGAGCTGGCCGCGGGCATCGGCCGCGTGATCCAGGGCGCGGCCCCCGAGCCGGGACTGTGGGAAGTCGACGCCAACCTGCGTCCCGAGGGCAAGGACGGCGCCCTGAGCCGCACCGTGGAGTCCCACGCCGAGTACTACCGCCGCTGGGCCCACGGCTGGGAGTTCCAGGCCCTGCTCAAGGCCCGCCCCATCGCGGGCTCGCCACAGCTCGGCGAGCGCTACATCGCGGAAATCTGGCCCCGGGTGTGGGAGTCCTCCGCGCGCGACGGGTTCGTCGAGTCCGTCCGGGCCATGCGCGCCCGGGTCCTGGACACCCTCGCCCCCGCGGAGCGCGAGCGGGAGATCAAGCTCGGGCCCGGCGGCCTGCGCGACGTCGAGTTCACGGCCCAGCTGCTCCAGCTCGTGCACGGCCGTGCGGACGAGTCGCTGCGGGTGCGCGGCACGCTCGACGCGGTGCGGGCGCTGCACGCCGCCTCCTACGTCACCACGCGAGACGCGCGGGCGTTCGACGAGCACTACCGGTGGCTGCGCACCCTCGAGCACCGCATCCAGCTCGTGCACCTGCGGCGCACCCACCTGATGCCGGTCAAGGAAGAGGCCCGCCGCGTCGTCGCCCGGTCGATGCGCGGCGCCGCCGACCGGGGCCCCGCCACCGGCGAGGACCTCCAGGCCGAGTTCACGCGCGTGCGCCGCGCCGTGCGCGGTCTCCACGAGACCGTGTTCTACCGGCCGCTGCTGTCGACGACGGCCGCCCTGTCCGCCGAGGACGTGCGGCTGTCCGCGGAGGCCGTCCGCGACCGCCTGGCGGCGCTGGGCTACCGCGACCCGCAGGGCGCCCTGCGGCACATCGAGGCCCTCACGCAGGGCGTCTCGCGCCGGGCCGCGGTCCAGCGGCAGCTGCTGCCGGCCATGCTCGGCTGGTTCGCGCGGGGCGCCGACCCCGACGGCGGCCTGCTCGCCTTCCGCCGGCTCTCCGAGTCGCTGGGCGGCACGGCCTGGTATCTGCGGATGCTCCGCGACTCCTCGGACGCCGCCCGACGGCTGTGCCTGGTCCTGTCCGGCCCCCGGTTCGTGGGGGACCTGCTCGAGCACTCGCCCGAGGCCGTGGCCTGGGTGGGCGACGACCGGGAGCTCGACCCCCGGGGCGCGATCCAGCTGTGGCGCCAGGTCGACGCGCGGCTCGACCGCCGCGTGGCCGCGGAGGAGGCCCCCGCGGCCGTGCGCCATGTGCGGCAGGTGCGGCGCAGCGAGACCCTGCGCGTGGCCCTGGCGGACATCTCGGGGCTGCTGGACCTCGAGGCCGTCACCGGGGCCCTGTCGGACATCGACCAGATCACCGTCGTCGGCGCCCTGCGCGTGGCCTCGCGCGCCGTCGTCGGGGACGCCGACCCGCTCACCGACGTGCTCGTGGTGGCCATGGGCCGCCAGGGCGGGCGGGAGATCACCTACGGCTCGGACCTGGACGCCCTGTTCGTGCATCGGCCACGCCCCGGCGTCGACGAGGGGCGGGCGCGCGAGCAGGCCGAGGAGGTCGTGCGGACGCTGATGTCCCTGCTGCACCGCCCCGCGACCCCGCCGCTGCCCGGCGAGCGGCCGCTCGAGGTGGACGCCGACCTGCGCCCCGAGGGACGCCAGGGGCCCCTGGTGCGCACCCTGGACTCGTACCGGGAGTACTACGGCCGCTGGGCCGAGGTGTGGGAGCGTCAGGCGCTGCTGCGCGCCCGCCCCCTGGCCGGCGACGACGACCTCGCCACCGACTTCCGCCGCTGGGCCGACGGCGTCCGCTACGCCGGGGACCTGACCACCGCGGACGCGCGGGAGATCCGGCGCATCAAGGCCCGTGTGGAGGCCGAGCGCCTGCCCCGCGGCGCGGACCCCTCCCGGCACGTCAAGCTCGGCCGCGGCGGGCTCTCGGACGTGGAGTGGCTGGTGCAGTCCCTGCAGCTGCGCCACGCGGGAGAGGTCGAGGACCTGCGGGTCACCGGCACGCTGCCGGCCCTGCGGGCGATCGCCCGGCACGGGCTGCTGCCCGAGGCCGAGGTCGCCGTGCTGGAGGAGGCGTGGCTGCTGGCCACCCGGATCCGCGCCGCCCTGCTGCTGTGGACGGGCAAGGTCTCGGACGTGCTGCCCACGAACATGCGCGACCTCGAGGCCGTGGCCCGCCTCAGCGGGGTGGGCACGGCCGGCGGGGAGCTCGAGGAGCGCTACCTGCGGGTGACCCGCCTGGCCCGTCAGGTGTTCGAGACCCGGTTCTACGGGCTCTGAACGACGCCGGCCCGCCACCTCGACGGGGTGGCGGGCCGGCCGTGCTCCGGTGTCGCGAGCGCCGGCTCAGGCGCGCACGACGTGCTCCCCGAGCAGCTCCAGGGTGCGTCGCCGCACGCCGGCGTCCTGGGCCGCCGTCGTGATGATCAGCTCGTCCGCCTGGACCCGCGCCGCGAAGTCGTGCAGCCACGCCGCCGTCGTCGGGCCGGTGCCCACGGCCGTGCACTCGAGCATCCCGAGCACCTGCTGACCGGCGGGGGAGTGCAGCAGCATCTCGACCTCGTCGTCGGTGAGGGTGCGGCCCCGGCCGAGCATCATCCGGATGCGCGCCCGCTGCGCGGCCTGCCACTCCCGCTCGGCCACCTCCTCGGTGTCCGCGGCGATCACGTTGGCCGCCGCGATGAAGTGCGGCTCCGCGAGGGCCTCGGAGGGCTCGAAGTGCTCCCGGTACAGGCGCGCCGCATGCTCGAGCATCTGCGGTGCGAAGTGGCTCGCGAACGCGTAGCCCAGGCCGAGCTGCGCGGCCAGCTGGGCGCCGAACGCCGAGGAGCCGAGGATGTACAGCGGCACGTTGGTGCCCTTGCCGGGGTAGGCGTCGATGCCGGGGATCAGGCTCTGGCCGGTGAGGTAGCCCTGCAGCTCGAGCACGTCCTGCGGGAAGCGCTCGGCCGCCGACGGATCCCGGCGCAGCGCCTGCAGCGTCCGCTGGTCGGTGCCGGGGGCGCGACCCAGGCCCAGGTCGATGCGGCCGGGGTGCAGCTCGGCCAGGGTGCCGAACTGCTCGGCGATCACCAGCGGCGAGTGGTTGGGCAGCATGACGCCGCCGGAGCCGAGGCGGATCGAGTCGGTGTGCGCGGCCACGTGCGCGATGAGTACGGCCGTGGCGGAGGAGGCGATGGAGGGCATGTTGTGGTGCTCCGCGTACCAGACGCGCCGGAAGCCGGCGGCCTCGGCGACGCGGGCCTGCTCCACGGATTCGGCGAAGGCTTCGCCCATCGGGGCGCCGTCGCGGACGAGGGCGAGGTCCAGCAGGGACAGCGGCAGGGGGGTGGGGGCGGTGTGCTCGGTCATGGTGCTCCTGGTCTGCGGGCCGCCCGGCCGGGCGGAGGTCTCCACAGATCCAGCGCCCACCGGCCCCGGACTATTCCGCGGCCGGGCACGACGACGGCCGCCCGCCTCCGGCGTGGGAGACGAACGGCCGTCGTCGGGGCCGCGGCGGGCGGATCAGACCGAGTAGTACAGCTCGAACTCGTAGGGGTTCGGGCGCAGGGCCAGCGGGGCGATCTCCATCTCGCGCTTGTACGCGATCCAGGTCTCGATCAGCTCCTCGGTGAACACGTCGCCGGCCAGGAGGAACTCGTGGTCCTCCTCGAGGGCGTTCAGGGCCTCGTCCAGGGTGGCGGGTGCCTTCTGGATGTCGGCGGCCTCCTCGGCCGGCAGCTCGTAGAGGTCCTTGTCGATCGGCTCGGCCGGCTCGATGCGGTTGCGGATGCCGTCCAGGCCGGCCATCAGCTGCGCGGCGAACGCGAGGTACGGGTTGCCCGAGGCGTCCGGGGCGCGGAACTCGATGCGCTTGGCCTTCGGGTTGGAGCCGGTGATCGGGATGCGGATGCCCGCCGAGCGGTTGCCCTGCGAGTAAACCATGTTCACGGGGGCCTCGAAGCCCGGCACCAGGCGGCGGTAGGAGTTCACCGTGGGGTTGGTGAAGGCCAGGACCGCGGAGGCGTGCTTCAGCAGGCCGCCGATGTACCAGCGGGCGGTGTCCGAGAGGTTCGCGTAGCCCTTCTCGTCGAAGAACAGCGGCTCGCCGCCGTTCCACAGGGACTGGTGGCAGTGCATGCCGGAGCCGTTGTCGCCGAAGACGGGCTTGGGCATGAAGGTCGCGGACTTGCCGAACATGTTGGCGACGTTCTTGACGACGTACTTGAACTTCTGCAGGTCGTCCGCCGAGTGGGTCAGCGTGTTGAAGCGGTAGTTGATCTCCGCCTGGCCCGCGGCGCCCACCTCGTGGTGGGAGCGCTCTACCTCGAGGCCGACCTCGGCCAGGACCGAGCAGATCTCGTCGCGCAGGTCGGCCTGCTTGTCCGTGGGGGAGACGGGGAAGTAGCCGCCCTTGAGGCCGGTCTTGTGGCTCAGGTTGCCGCCCTCGTCCTCGCGGGAGGCGTTCCACCAGGCCTCGTCCGAGTCCACGGCGTAGAACGAGCCGCGGGGGGAGGACTCGTAGCGGACGTCCTCGAAGATGAAGAACTCGGCCTCGGGGGCGAAGAACGCCGTGTCGGCGATGCCGGAGGAGCTCAGGTAGGCCTCCGCGCGCTGGGCCACGCCGCGCGGGTCGCGCAGGTAGGGCTCGCCGGTGCGGGGGTTCACGATGGAGAAGTTCATCGTGAGGGTCTTGCGGACCCGGAAGGGGTCCACGAAGGCCGTCGCGACGTCCGGGATGAGCTGCATGTCGGACTCGGCGATGCCGGCGAAGCCCCGGATCGAGGAGCCGTCGAAGAGCTGGCCCGTGACGAAGAAGTCCTCGTCGACGCTCGAGGCGGGCACGTTGAAGTGGTGCTGCATGCCGGGGAGGTCGGTGAAGCGGACGTCGACGAACTCGATCCCCTCATCCTTGATGTACGCGAGGACGTCCGCGGGGGAGGTGAACATGGTGCGCTCCTGTGGTCGTGACGATGGTGGCATGTCCGGCACGGCGGCGCTGGCGTGGCGGGTGTCATCACCCTACTTGCCCGGCGGCCTCCGTGGGCGTCGGTGACGCCCCACGGCGAGCCTCGCGGTTCCGCGCCGGTAGGCTGGGCCGGTGGCACGCAGAGCACCCGACCCCGCGCAAGAGCCCGAACCGACCCGCCGCGACGAGCCGCTGATCACCCGGCGCGACCTCGCCGGCTGGGTGGACGGTCCGGGCGGCGGCCTGGCCGGCGGCCGCTGGCCGGGGGACCTGCTGGGCCTGCCCGAGCACGGCCCGACCTCGATGGCCACTGCGGCCCGCCGCGCCGTCGCCCTCGTGATCGACTGGTTCCTGGCCCTGGGCGTGTCCTGGCTGCTCTTCGACTCCGACGCGATCGCCACCCTGATGGTCTTCGCCACCATGCACATCCTGGGCATCACCCTGCTGGCCACCACCGTGGGCAAGGCCGTGTGCCGCACCCAGGTGGTGCGCCTCGGCGGCCGGACCGCCCCCGTGCACCGCGTGGTGGTGCGCACGGCGCTGCTGTGCCTCGTGCTGCCGGCCGTCGTCGTCGGCCCGGACGGCCGCGGCATGCACGACAAGGTCGCCGGCACCGTCGAGATCCGCATGTGAGCGCACCGGCCCGCGCCGGACGACGCCGGATCCGACTCGACGCGAGGCCGGACACGACGAAAGGGGGGCGCCCCGCCGAATCCTCGGCGGGGCGCCCCCCTTTCGCGCGGGTGCGTCGGCGCTCAGCGGCCGCGCATGGCGCGCCGGCTCGGGCGCACCTTGTTCGGGTCGACGCCCTTGGGGATGGGCAGCCGGTTGGTGTTGAGCGCGGTCAGACGCTTGTCCACGGCCTGGACCTCCTGCGCCGTGAGGGCCTTCTTCATGCCCTTGAGCGTGCCGGGCAGCTCGTGCAGCGGGACCTGGCCCTGGCCGTTGCCGGACTCCACCACGGTGACGGGCACGCCGGGCAGGAAGCGGCGCATGGCCTTCTCCTCCTTGACCACCAGCGCGGCGACGCGGGGGGAGGGGCCCTCCGTCACCAGCACGACGCCCGGCCGGCCCACGGCGCGGTAGACGAGGTCCTGGGTCTTCGGGTTCACGGCGGCCGGCTGCTCGGACACGATCCAGCCGCGGCCCAGCGTGGAGAGCGCGGCGCCGGCGGCGCCGGGGCGGCCCTCGAGCTGGGCGAACCCGGCGCGGCGCGCCTTCCGGTTCAGGATGACGACGGCGGCGAGCACACCGAACGGGATCGCGATGAGCAGCCACGTGATCCAGTTGTCCAGCAGGAGGCCGATGACGAGGCCGACGACCAGGGCGCCCAGGAAGGCCAGCAGCATCCACAGTCCGACCTTGGGGTCGTGCGCCTTGGTCATGGCGTAGGCCTGCTTGAGCTGGGAGATCACGCCCGGGCCCTTCGTGGCGCGCTTGTCCCGGCGCTGGGCCTTCGCCTGCTCCTTCTCGCGGAGGCGACGCTCGCGCTGCATGGCCTTGACCTCCTTGAGCGTGGCGGAGGTGGAGCCGGAGGAGGACGCGGGGGGCTGGCTGTTCTTCGTCATGACGGGGTCCAGTCTAGTCGGGCGGCTCAGGACATCTGGGCGACGACGGCGGAGGCCTCCTGGCGGGCGGTCTTCTCCCCGGCCAGGTGCGCCAGGTTCTCCGGCAGGGTCCGGCCGAGGCGCTGCATGGCCTGCGCATAGAGCTTGCCCGCGCGGTACGACGAGCGCACCAGCGGGCCCGCCATGACGCCCTGGAAACCGATCTCCTCGGCGCGCTGGGACCACTGGACGAACTCCTGCGGCTTCACCCAGCGGTCGATGGGGTGATGCAGCTTCGAGGGCCGCACGTACTGCGTGATGGTGATGATGTCGCAGCCGGCCTCGTGCAGGTCCACCAGGGCCTGGTCGATCTCGTGGTCCTCCTCGCCCATGCCGAGGATGAGGTTGGACTTGGTCACGAGCCCGTCGGCCTTGGCCATCGTGAGCACCCGGAGGGACTTCTCGTACGTGAAGGCCGGGCGGATGCGCTTGAAGATGCGCGGCACCGTCTCCAGGTTGTGCGCGAACACCTCGGGCCGCGCGTCGAACACCTGCTGGACGAGCTCCGGCACCGCGCCGAAGTCCGGCGGCAGGATCTCGACGCCGGTCCCCGGGTTGAGCGCGTGGATGCGGCGGATGGTCTCCGCGTAGAGCCACGCCGCGCCGTCCTTCTGGTCGTCACGGGCCACGCCCGTGACGGTGGCGTACCGCAGGTCCATCTCGCGGATGTTCTCGGCGACCTTCTGCGGCTCCTCCATGTCCAGGGGGCGCGGCTTGCCGGAGGTGATGTCGCAGAAGTCACACCGGCGGGTGCAGATGTCCCCGCCGATGAGGAACGTGGCCTCGCGGTCCTCCCAACACTCGAAGATGTTGGGGCAGCCGGCCTCCTCGCACACGGTGTGCAGGCCGGCGGACTTGACCTTGTTCTTCAGGCCGATGTACTCGGGGCCCATGTGGACCTTGGCCTTGATCCACTCGGGCTTGCGCTCGACGGGCACCTCGGCGTTGCGCGCCTCCACGCGCAGCAGGCGGCGTCCTTCGGGGGCGAGGCTCATGCGGGGATTCCTTCCGTGGGGGTGACGGCGATGTACGCAGGCCCGAGCTCGTCCAGATGACGGGTGAGCACCGGCACGACGTCGGCCGGGGTG
Organism: Micrococcus sp. KRD012; assembly: GCF_017168555.1. Classification (NCBI taxonomy): domain Bacteria; kingdom Bacillati; phylum Actinomycetota; class Actinomycetes; order Micrococcales; family Micrococcaceae; genus Micrococcus; species Micrococcus sp. KRD012. The sequence continues at coordinate 56,872 of NZ_JABFBB010000020.1, read as the reverse complement.
ATGGTCCGGCCCGTCTCGACCGACAGGGTGGTGGTGGCGGCGTCCGTGATGCCGCACGCGATGATGCCCTCGTAGGGGGCCAGGGAGTTGGAGCAGTTCAGCGCGAAGCCGTGCATGGAGACGCCGTCGTGGATGGACAGGCCGATGGCGCCGACCTTGCGGTCCGGGCGGGCCGTGCCGTCGTCGTCCCGGTCCGCGAGGACCCAGATGCCCGCCCGCCCGTCCACGCGGACGGCCGTGACGCCGAACTCGGCGGCGGTGCGGATCAGCAGCTCCTCGAGGAACCAGACGTAGTCCTTGACGTGGGCACGGTCGCGCAGTCGGACCACGGGGTAGCCGACCAGCTGGCCCGGGCCGTGCCACGTGATCTTGCCGCCGCGGTCCACGTCCACGACGGGGGCGCCGTCCGTGGGGCGCTCGGCGTCCTCGGTGCGGCGACCGGCCGTGTAGACGGCCTCGTGCTCCAGGAGGAGGAACTCGCCGTCGGAGCGGCCGGCGACGACGTCCGCGTGCAGGGCGCGTTGGGCGTCCCAGGCGGCGTGGTAGTCCACCAGGTCGGGCGCCAGGCCGAGCAAGCGCAGGGGCGGCAGAAGGGTCTCGGGCATGACGTCCACTGTAGTCCTCGGGCCCGGACCTGTGGACAACCGCCGTGACGCCCGGGGACATGCGGCACCCTGGGATGGAACGGACGGCGCGGCGGAGAGGGGAGACCGATGCGGGACTGGGACGAGGCGGACGGCGGCGCGGCCGGACGCGTCGGCGGCGGGCCGGAGACCGAACCGGAGAGGTCGTCGGAGCCGGGCACGGCTGCGCCGCGCGCCCCGGGCTGGGAACCCGTCCGGCTGCTCGGCGCGGGCGCCCAGGCGGAGGTCTGGCTCGTCGAGGACGGTCGGGGCGTCCGGGCCGCCCTGAAGGTGCCCCGTGCCGGCGCGGCGCCGGATGCGCTGGCGGCGGAGGCGCAGGCCGGACGGGTCGCGCATCCCCATCTGCTGCGCGTGCTCGGCGTGGTGGAGACGGACCGGGGCCTCGGGGTCCTCACCGAGCACCGCGCGGCCGGCACGCTGCAGGACATGGTGCAGCGGGTCGGACCCCTGAGCCCGGGGCAGGCCGTCACCGTGCTCGTCCCGATCGCCCAGGCTCTCGCGTGCCTGCACCGCGAGGGGGTGGTGCACGGCGACGTGTCCCCGGCGAACGTCCTGTTCGGCGTCGACGGCAGCCCGGCCCTCGCCGACCTCGGCGTCGCCCGGGTGGTCGGCGGGGCGTCGGGGGCCGGGGCGACGCCGGGCTTCGCGGCCCCCGAGGCGCTCGCCGCGGTGGAGGGG
>NZ_JABFBB010000020.1:38071-55450 GCF_017168555.1 Micrococcus sp. KRD012 | reverse complement strand
GAACCGGGGGCGTCTCCGGCGGTGGGGGCGCCGAGTGACGTCCATGCGTGGGCCGCCCTGGGCTGGTACGCGCTCACCGGTCGGGCGCCGGGCGCCGCCGGGCATCGGGCGCCGCTGCCCGTCCTGGTCCCCGAAGCGTCCCCCGAGCTCGCGCTGCTGCTCGATGCGGCGCTCTCCCCGGACCCGGCGGCGCGGCCGAGCGCGGAGGAGGCCGCCGCAGCCGTATACGCGACGGCCCGGCCCGAGCCGGTCCCGCTGGGAGAGGCCGCCCCCGCCGAGGTGGCGCACCTGCTGCCCACGGTGCTGCCGGGCTCCGGGCCCACGCGGCGACGCCGGGGACGACGCGCGGCTCCGAGACGGCGCGCGCTCGCGCGCCGACGGGGGGCGGCGCCACGCCGGGGCGTCCTCGTGGCCGCCGGGCTGGCCACCGCGCTGGCCGTCGGCGGCGGCACCGCCGGGCTGTGGTGGCCGGCGTCCCTGGGCGACGCGACGGAGGGGGCGCCGGAGCCGGCGGGCGCGGTGCCGGCCGGCACCTCGGTGGACGCGGCGCGCCCGGCGGACGGGACGCCGGAGAGCGGGACGCCGGCGAGGGTGCCGGACGCGGGTGCCCCCGGCGAAGACGCCGCCGGGGAGGACGCCGTCGACGTGGGCGAGGCGCTGGCCGCGGTCGGCCACGCCCGGACTGCCGCGCTCATCGACCCGGAGCCTGCGCGACTGGACGCCTACGCCGTGCCCGGGGGACCGGCGTGGGAGAACGACCGGGATCTGCTGCGCCGGCTGACGGACGAGGGGTTCGCCTTCTCCGGCCTCGAGGTGACGGTGGAGCAGGCCGGACCCGCCCGGCGGGCCGGGGACGACGCGCTGCGTGTCGACGCCGTGCTCCGGACGTCGGCCCACACCGTGCTGGACCGCGCGGGACGCGTGGCGGCGCATCGGGAGGCGACGGCCGAGGAGGTCGTGCTGGTCCTGCGCAGCGGCCACGGAGAGGGCCCCGAGGGGCGGGACGGCGGCGCGGCGGGTCGGACGTGGCGGGTCGAGACCGTCGATCCGCGCTGACCCCGGGCCCGGATCCAGCGCCGGAGGCCGGCGGTCCAGACGGGGGGACGCCGCGGGCCCCGGGGAGAAGCTCCCCGGGGCCCGCGGCGTGGTGCGGCGTCAGCCGCCTGGGCTGATCACTGCCAGAGGACGGCGACCAGGATGTTCACCAGGCCCAGACCGCCCACCGCGTGGGCCAGGCCCGTGGGCACGACCTCCCCGCGGTTGGACTTGCGGCGGCCGATCAGGGCGGCCACGAAGACGATGACGCCGATCAGGAACTTGACGCCCAGCTTCATGTGGTTCGGCTCCCCGCTCATGGCGAGGCCGAAAAGCACCACGCCGGAGACGATCATGCCCACGGAGCCCCACCACTGCGAGGTGGTGACGGTCGGGTTGCGGAAGTGCGCGAACCAACCGCCCACGATCGCTGCGGCGGACACGATGTGCACGGCCACCAGGATGCTGTGCAGGATATCCACAGTCCTTCTCCCTTTCCGTCAGAGACCCAGCTCGTTGGCGAACTCGCCGCCCTCGAGACGCTGACGCAGCGTCGTCAGGAAGCGGCCCGCGTCGGCCCCGTCCACCAGGCGGTGGTCGTAGGTCAGGGACAGGTACATCATGTGGCGGATGGCGATCGAGTCGTTGCCGTCCGTGTCGGTCACCACCATGGGGCGCTTGACGATCGCACCGATGCCCAGGATCGCGACCTGCGGCTGGTTGATGATCGGCGTGTCGAACAGCGCGCCCACGGAGCCGATGTTCGTGATCGAGAACGTGCCGCCCGAGAGCTCGTCCGGCGAGATCTTGTTCGTGCGGGTGCGCTCGGCCACGTCGGCGATCTTCTGGGCGAGGCCCGTCAGGTTCAGGGAGCCGGCGTCCTTGATGACGGGCACCAGCAGCCCCTTCTCCGTGTCCACGGCGATCGCGATGTCCTCGGACGCGTGGTACGTGATCTCCTTGTTGTCCTCGGAGAACGACGCGTTCAGCTTGGGGTGCTGCTTGAGGGCCTCGGCGACCGCCTTGGTGATGAACGGCAGGTACGTCAGGTTCACGCCGGCCTGCTGCTGGAAGGAGGCCTTGGCCTTCTTGCGCAGCTGCACGATGCGGGTGACGTCCACCTCGTGCACCTGGGTCAGCTGGGCGGACAGGTCGAGGGACTCGCGCATGCGCTGGGCGATGACCTGGCGGATGCGCGGCGCCTTCTCCACCTCGCCGCGGACCGAGGGGTCCACGGAGGAGCTCGCGGCCGGGGCGGACGCAGCGGCCGGGGCGGACGACGGGGCGGCAGCCTCGGAGGCCTGCTCGGCCGGAGCCTCGGACCCGCCCGCGGCGGCCTGCGAGGCCAGCGCGGCGGCGAGCACGTCCTGCTTGCGGATGCGGCCGCCGACGCCCGTGCCGCGAACCGTGGACAGGTCCACGTTGTTCTGGTGGGCCAGGCGGCGCACCAGCGGGGTCACGTAGCCCTGGCCGGGCTCGGTGGCGGAGGGCGCCTCGGCGGACTCGGCCTGCGCGGAGTCGCGCTCAGCGGACTCGCGCCGGGAGGCCTCCTCGGACGGAGACGCCTCCGGCGTCTTCTCCGACTTCTCGGCGCCGGCGGCCTCGGCGGCCTCCTCGGTCTCCTCGGGGGCCTCGGCCTCGGTCGCCTTGTCCTCGATCTCCTCGGCGGACGCCTCGTCCTGACCGGAGGAGCCCTCCGACGGGGCGGAGCCGCCGCCGGCGGAGCCGGAGCCGACGAGTGCGAGGACGGCGCCCACCTCGACGGTGTCGTCCTCCTCCGCACGGATCTCCAGGAGGGTGCCCGCCACGGGGGAGGGGATCTCGGTGTCGACCTTGTCGGTGGAGACCTCGAGCAGCGGCTCGTCGACCTCGACCTCGTCGCCGACGGACTTCAGCCAGCGGGTCACGGTGCCCTCGGTCACGGACTCGCCCAGCGCGGGCAGGGTGACCTCGGAGGCCTCGCCGCCGGCCGACGGGGCCCCGTCCGAGCCCTGGTCGGTGGAGGCGCGCTCCTCCGGAGCCGGCTCGCCTGCGGGCTCCTGCTGGGCGTCGTCCTGCTGCGCCTCCTCGACGGCGGGCTCCTCGGCCGCGGCGTCGTCCTCCGACGCGTCGGCGGAGCCGCCGCCGGAGCCGTCGCCGATCGTGGCCAGCGGGGCGCCGACCTCGACCGTGTCGTCCTCCTCGACCAGGATCTCCTCGAGCACGCCGGCCACGGGGGACGGGATCTCGGTGTCGACCTTGTCGGTGGAGACCTCCACCAGGGGCTCGTCGACGGCGACCTCGTCGCCGACGGCCTTGAGCCAGCGGGTCACGGTGCCCTCGGTGACGGATTCGCCCAGGGCGGGCAGGTTCACGGTTTCAGACATGGTTCCGATGCTCCTCATGAGGGGTGGGCGCCGGGGGCGCCCACCCGGGGTTGCGAGGTGGGCCCGACGCACGGGCCCGGGATGGTCAGTGCGGTGGGTCAGCTGTGCAGCGGGTGGCCGAACAGGGCCATGGCGGCCTCGCCCAGGGCCTCGTTCTGCGTGGGGTGCGCGTGCACGAACTGGGCGACGTCCTCGGGGTAGGCCTCCCAGTTCACGATGAGCTGCGCCTCGCCGATCTGCTCGCCGATGCGCTTGCCGATGCCGTGCACGCCCACGATCGGGCCGTTCTTCTGGCGGATCATCTTGATGATGCCGCCGGTGCCGAGGATCGAGGACTTGCCGTTGCCGGCCAGGTTGTACTCGGCGACCTCGACGTTGTCCTTGCCGAACTTCTCCTCCGCCTTGGGCTGGGTGTAGCCCACGGACATGATCTCCGGCTCGGTGAAGGTGACCTTCGGGATGTTGATGTCCTCGACGACCATCGGCTTGTTGCCGGCGATCTCCTCGGCCACGAAGATGCCCTGCTGGAAGCCGCGGTGCGCCAGCTGCAGACCGGGAACGATGTCGCCCACGGCGTAGATGTTGCCGACGCCGGTGTGCAGACGCTCGTCGGTGAGGACGAAGCCGCGGTCCATCTTGACGCCCTGCTCCTCGTAGCCGAGGCCCTCGGTGTTCGGGCCGCGGCCGACGGCGACGAGGCAGACCTCGGCCTCGAACTCCTTGCCGTCCGCGAGGGTCACCTTGACGCCCGAGTCGGTCTCCTCGACCTTGTCGAAGAACGTGCCCAGGTTGGTCTTGATGCCCTTCTTCTTGAACTCGCGCTCGAGGACCTTGATGATCGCCGGGTCCTCGTTGGGGACCAGGGTCTTCAGGCCCTCGATGATGGTGACGTCGACGCCGAAGGAGTTCCACAGGGACGCGAACTCGGAGCCGATGACACCGCCGCCGAGCACGATGGCCGACTTCGGGGTGTAGTCCAGCTCGAGGGCCTCCGTGGAGGTCATGATCTTCTTGGAGATGGGCAGGCCCATGGTCTTGGCCACGGAGCCGGAGGCCAGCACGATGTTCTCCGCCGTGTAACGGGTGCCGTCGACCTCGACCTCGTTCTTCGAGACGAGCTTGCCCTCGCCCTCGATGACCTGGACCTTGCGCATCTTCAGCAGGCCGGCCAGGCCCTTGTGCTTGCCGGCGACGATGCCGTCCTTGTAGTCGCGCACCTTCGCCATGTCCACGGACTCGAGGGTCGCGTTGACGCCGAACTTGGCGGCGTTGCGGGTCTCATCGGCCACCTCGGCGGCGTGCAGGTAGGCCTTCGTGGGGATGCAGCCCCAGTGCAGGCAGGTGCCGCCGACCTTGGACTTCTCCACGAGGGCGACGGACTTGCCGTACTGCACGGAACGCAGGGCTGCGGCGTACCCGGCGGAGCCACCGCCGAGGACGAGGACGTCGAATTCCTGAGCGGTTGCCTTGTCGGCCACGGTGTTGCTCCTTGGTGCTGGGGTCGGTGGATCCTGGTGGTGGTGCGTCACCGCCACCCCCGGCCGTCGGCGGCGGGCCGCGCGGCCGGGGACGCGGTGGACATCGGGACCAACCTTACCGGGCACGCCCCTCGATGAGACCCACCAGGGTCCGCACCATCACGCCGGTGGCGTCCTGCGGGGTGTAGCCGTACGCGGCCGACTCGTTGAAGGAGGGGCCGGCGATGTCGAGGTGGGCCCAGGGGGTCCGTGCGGCGGCGTCGCCCTCCGACCGTCCGGCGTCGACGAATTCGCGCAGGAAGGTGGCGGCGGTCATCATGCCGCCGAAGCGGTCGCCCATGTTGGAGATGTCCGCGACGCGCGAAGTGAGCGAGGCGCGCAGCTGCTCCGGCAGGGGCATGCCCCACGCGAGCTCCCCGGCCGCGTCGGCCGCGGCGACGACCTCGTCGCGCAGCGCGTCGTCACCCATGACGCCCGTGTGGCGCACGCCGAGGGCGACCAGCTGGGCACCGGTGAGGGTGGCCACGTCGAGCACCGCGTCGGGTCGCTCGTCGGTGGCCGCCACGAGGGCGTCGGCCATGACGACGCGGCCCTCGGCGTCCGTGTTCATGACCTCCACGGTCTTGCCGCCGTACATCGTGATGACGTCGGACGGGCGGATGGCGGTGCCCGAGGGCATGTTCTCGGCCAGCGCCAGCCAGCCGGTCACCTTCACAGGGACGTCCAGGGCCGCGGCGGCGCGCACGACGGCGAAGACGGTGGCGGCGCCGGCCATGTCCGACTTCATCGTCATCATCGAGGCGGCGGGCTTCAGCGAGATGCCGCCCGTGTCGAAGGTGATGCCCTTGCCCACCAGCGCGATGTGCGCGGCGGCGTCGGCCGGCGCGTGCTCGATGCGCACGAGCCGCGGCGGGCGGGAGGAGCCCTGGCCGATCGCGAGGATGCCGCCGAAGCCCTCGGCGCGCAGGCGGTCCTCGTCCCACACGTCCACGCTCACGGACGAGTCCGCGAGGTCCTCCGCGACGGCGTCCGCGAACGTGGCCGGGTAGAGGTGCGAGGGGGCCGTGTTCACCAGGTCGCGCACGGCGCAGACCGCGTCGCCCACGACGGCGGCCCGGCGCAGCACGGGGTCGGCGTCCGCGGCGGCGAGCGGGGTGACGACCTCGACCTCGCGGACGGGACGGGACGTGTCCGTCTCGGCGCGGGCGCGCTCGGACTTCTGGGCGGTGAAGGCGTACGCGCCCAGGACGGCGCCCTCGGCGACGGCGGCCAGTCGGGCCGGGGTGTCGGCCGGCAGGGCCAGGGCCACGGCGTCGGTGCCGGCCAGGGAGCGCACGGCAGCCCCGGCGGCGCGGCGCAGGGACTCGTCCGCGGCCTCGCCGTCGTCGTCCAGACCGCCGACGCCGGCCAGGACCAGCAGCGGCACTGGCACGCCGCCCAGGCCCGGCAGGCGATGGACCTCGTCCTCGGCGCCCCGCACGCCCAGCAGCTCGAACGAGGCCTCGAGGGCGGTGGCCGCCTCGGCCGGCAGCGCGTCCGTCAGGAGCACGGGGCCGTCCGGGCCGGTGCCCACCCCCACCACGAGGGCGGAGGCGGTCAAGTCCTCCAGGGCGCGGGCGGTCAGGGTCGGGCGGTCCAGGGTGATCACGGACGGGCCTCTCTTCCGGGGGTGGGGCCCCCACCCCCGGAAGAGAGGCCCGTCCGTGATCACCCTGGACCGCCCGACCCTGACCGCCCGCGCCCTGGAGGACTTGACCGCCTCCGCCCTCGTGGTGGGGGTGGGCACCGGCCCGCGTCATCCTAGCCAGAGGGCTCGCGCGCCCGTCCAGGGCGCGCGGGCGCGGAATAGGAGGGTGCCGTGCCGTGGTTGACTGACGCCAGAGGACAGGGAGGGATCCGCGTCCGCCGCCATCCGGGCGGCGGGGACGGCTCTCCCGCAGACGGACCACCGGAAGGGGAACGAGACGTGCAGGACGCCGCGCCGCTGTACACCCGTCATGAGGGGGCGCCCGTGCCCCCCGGCCTGGGCATGCTCGTGGCCCTGACCGGGCACATGGACGCGGGCCGGGTCGCTCGGCAGGTGCGGGCCGCGCTGCACGAGCACCTGACCCATCGGACCGTCGTCTCCTTCGACGTCGACTCGATGTTCGACTACCGCGCCCGGCGTCCCCGGCTCCGGTTCGACCGGGACCGCTACCGTGATCTGCGCCTGCCCGCGCTCGAGGTGCAGCTGGTCGAGGACCTGCTCGGCCACCCCTTCCTGCTGCTGTCCGGCCCCGAGCCGGACTTCCGGTGGCAGGCGGTGACGGAGGCCGTGCTCGGCCTCGCGCAGGAGTGGGAGGTGGACTCGCTCACCTTCCTCGACGCGGCCCCGCTGCCCGTGCCGCACACGCGGCGGCTCGGGGTCACGACGCACGGGTCCCGCGCCGATGCCGTCGAGGGGCTGTCCACCTGGAGCCCGCAGGCGGACATCGTCGCGGGGCTGCTGCAGATGCTCGAGCTGCGCGCCGAGGAGGCGGACCTGCCGACGGCGGGCTACACCGTCCATGTGCCGCACTACGTGGCCGAGGCGTCCTTCCCCCAGGCGGCCGTGGCCGCGCTCGAGTACGCGGGGGCCGCCATGGGGCTCATGCTGCCCTCGGACGACCTGCGAGACGCCTCGCGGGACATCGAGGCCGAGCTGGAGCGCCAGATCTCCGGGTCCGGGGAGATCCAGCAGATGATCGCCGGCCTGGAGCGCAACTACGACCAGAACGCCGAGGACCAGGAGCGGTCGCTGCTGGAGACCGAGCAGGGCCTGCCCGACGGGGACGAACTCGCCTCCGCCGTCGAGGCGTACCTCGCCGCGCGGGACGCCGGCGGCGGGTCCGCTCCTGCACAGGAGGACGGACCCGGCCGTCCGTCCACCGGCGACGGGGACTGATCCCACCGCGGGCGCCCGGTCGGCCAGGGTGGCGGCATGGAAGCCCCCACCTCACTCGACGTCCCCGTCCTGCCGGCCCGCGGCCCGGAGGACCTGCTCGCCTACGTCGGCCACGCCCTCGGGCGGTTGCCCGAGGGCAGCCTGGTCCTCCTCACCCTGCGCGACGGGCGCCTGCGCGCCGTGGTGCGGGTCGACCTGCCTCCCGAGGAGGTCGACGTCGGCGCCTGGGCCTGCGCCGTGGCCGAGGTGTGCCGGCGGGACGCAGCCGCGGACGCGACGCTCTGCCTCGCGCTGCCGGACGGCGCCCGGGCCACGCTCGCCCGTCCCGGCTGGGCCGCGGCGCTCGACGACGCCCTGGCGTCCGCGGGTCGCCCCCTGACCGCGGCCTGGACGTGCGCGCGGGGACGGGCGCGCCCCTGGTGGGGGAGCGGCGTCGCCGAGGAGGGCCCGCTCGACCCCCGAGCCGCGCCGCTGTCCCTGCACCTGATGACCCGCGGTTCGGTCTGGGACCGTGCAGCAGTGCCCGACCCGGTCCCGCGCCGCGGTCCCGCGGCGGCCCGGGCCGACGACGCGCGGTGGCGGCCTCCCGAGCAGGACGCGCCCGCGGCACGCCGCGCGTGGCTGGCGCAGTGGGAGTCGGTGCTGACCGGCGCGGCTCGTGACCGCGGCGCGCCCGCACCGGCCGTGCTGGGCTCGCCGCTGACGCGTCCGGCCTGGCGCGACGGCCTGCTGCTCCATGCCGCCGCGCCGTCCGGCGCGGCCACGGGGGATCCGGGGGACGAGGAACGGATCCTCACCGCGGCCTCGGGCCGGGCGCCGGCCTGGGATCGGCTGGACGCCCTGCGGGCGGGGCTGCGCGCGCTCGTGCCCGTCGCGACGCCGGCTGTGGCGGCGCAGGCCCTGGCGCTGGCCGGGTGGGTCGGCTGGGCCCGCGGCCACGGCTCCGACGCGGACGCCCACCTGACCGCGGCGGCGGCGCTGAGTCCCGGCGACCCGTTCGTCTCCGTCCTGCGACGCATCGTGGCCGCGGGGTGCGTCGCAGGCTGGGCGACCGACCCGGCCACCGCGTGGCGGCCCGACGGTGGCCGCCCATGAGAGAATGATGCGGCTTCACGACGGCACGGCCGACCGCAGCCCGTTTCCCGGGTTCGGAATAGATCGGTCTCAGCCGTCGTTGGCACTCACGGACCCTGCAGTCGGCGGGCCCGGACGACGTCGGTCGTCCGAGGCCGCGACTTGACAGGGTCACGTGTCTATGGACTGCAAGGATCCGCGGGTGGCCGCGGACGAGACGGAAAGGCCTCGAGTGACCACTTCGACGACCAGCGGTGTGCAGGACGGCAAGGAGACCACTGCCTCCGAGGCCACGACCACGCGCACCCGCTCCACGGCAGCCAAGAAGTCGGCAGCCAAGAAGTCGGCAGCCACGAAGAGCGCCACGACCAAGGGCGCTACGACGCGGACGACCGCGACGAAGTCGGCGGCGACCAAGACCGCTGCCACGCCGACGGCCAAGAAGAAGGCGACCCGGAAGCCCACCGCGGCCAAGACCACCGCCACGGCCAAGACCACCGCCGCGAAGAAGACCGCCACGACCGGGGGCAAGAAGGCCACCGCGTCCGCCGCCTCCGCCGAGCAGGCCGAGGACGACGAGGAGCTCGTCCAGGCGCGCGAGCGCACCGAGGCCGCGGACGCCGTCGAGGAGGACGTGGTGGCGGATGAGACCGCCACCGAAGACTCTGATGATGAGGACGCGGACGGCTCGGACGCTCCGGAGCGTCCGGCGATGGACGCGGAGGCCGTGACCGGCACGACGGCCGCCACAGGCCAGAAGGTGGCCCAGTCCAAGGGCGCGTTCGTCATGGACGACTCCGAGGACGACGCCCCGGTGCAGCAGGTGGTCGTGGCGGGCGCCACGGCGGACCCGGTGAAGGACTACCTGAAGCAGATCGGCAAGGTCGCCCTGCTCAACGCCGAGCAGGAGGTGGACCTGGCCATGCGCATCGAGGCCGGCCTCTACGCCGAGCACGTCGTGCAGCACGAGGCCTCCGACGACTACCGCGAGCGCCGGGACATCCAGCTGATCATCGCGGACGGGCGCAAGGCCAAGAACCACCTGCTCGAGGCCAACCTGCGTCTGGTGGTCTCCCTGGCCAAGCGCTACACCGGTCGCGGCATGCTGTTCCTGGACCTCATCCAGGAGGGCAACCTCGGCCTGATCCGCGCCGTCGAGAAGTTCGACTACACCAAGGGCTTCAAGTTCTCCACGTATGCCACGTGGTGGATCCGTCAGGCCATCACCCGCGCCATGGCGGACCAGGCCCGCACCATCCGCATCCCGGTGCACATGGTGGAGGTCATCAACAAGCTGGCCCGCGTGCAACGGCAGATGCTCCAGGACCTCGGCCGCGAGCCCACCCCGGAGGAGCTGGCCAAGGAGCTGGACATGACCCCGGAGAAGGTCGTGGAGGTGCAGAAGTACGGCCGCGAGCCCATCTCCCTGCACACCCCGCTCGGCGAGGACGGCGACTCCGAGTTCGGCGACCTGATCGAGGACTCCGAGGCCGTCGTGCCCGCGGACGCCGTCTCCTTCACGCTGCTCCAGGAGCAGCTGCACTCGGTGCTGGACACGCTCTCCGAGCGCGAGGCCGGTGTCGTCGCCATGCGCTTTGGCCTGACCGACGGCCAGCCCAAGACGCTGGACGAGATCGGCAAGGTCTACGGAGTGACACGAGAGCGCATCCGCCAGATCGAGTCGAAGACCATGTCCAAGCTGCGTCACCCCTCCCGCTCGCAGGTGCTCCGGGACTACCTGGACTGAGTCGCAGCGGCATGACGAAGGGCCGGACCCCCGCGGGGGTCCGGCCCTTCGTCATGCCGGGCGCGTCAGGCGCCGGCGGTGAGGCGGTCCGTCTCGTCCTGCCACAGCGCGGCCTGGGGACGCAGCGCGTCCTCGACGGCGCGGGCGTGGTGGGCGCAGAACTGGAGGGCACCGCCCGAGTGCAGCACGGCGCGGACGTAGGCCTGCGCGCCGCAGCGGTCGCAGCGGTCGGAACGGGTGAGGGCGGCCGGCTCGGCCACGGCGGTGATGGACATGGTGTCCTCCTCGGGTCTCTCGGGGCTGGAGGGCGACGACGCCGGTGGGGCGGGTCGGTCCTCCTCTTGTCCCATGGAACAGCAAGGATGGCAGGGAACTTCCCCGCGCGCCCGCCCCGCACCCGCGTTTCGCCACCCGCGTACGCAAGCAGCCGGGCCGGGCTGCCCAGGGACGTCCGGCCCGAACCCTGGCGTGTCCGGCCCGCGGAGTAGGCTGGACCGGCCGCCGTCGTCCACCGAAAGGCCCGCCCCGTGCCCGCGAACACCGAGTACAACGCCCGCCACCTCTCCGTGCTGGAGGGGCTCGAGGCCGTCCGCAAGCGGCCGGGCATGTACATCGGCTCCACCGATTCCCGCGGCCTCATGCACTGCCTCTGGGAGATCATCGACAACTCGGTGGACGAGGCTCTGGCCGGCTTCGGGCAGTCGATCGAGATCACCCTGCATCCGGACGGCTCCGTCGAGGTCGAGGACAACGGGCGCGGCATCCCCGTGGACGTGGAGCCGCGCACCGGCCTGTCCGGCGTCGAGGTGGTGTTCACCAAGCTCCACGCCGGCGGCAAGTTCGGCGGCGGTTCCTACGCCGCCTCGGGTGGCCTGCACGGCGTGGGCGCGTCGGTGGTCAATGCCCTGTCCTCGCGCCTGGACGTGCAGGTGCTGCGCGGCGGCAAGGTCCACCAGATGTCGTTCCGGCGCGGCGAGCCGGGCCGCTTCCAGGACGGGTCGCGCCCGTCGCCAGACGCCCCGTTCGAGCCGTCCACGGACGCCTCGCCGCTGGACGTCGTCGGGAAGGCCAAGCGCGGGCAGACCGGCACGCGCGTGCGCTACTGGGCGGACGAGCAGATCTTCGTGAAGGACGCGACGTTCTCCGCCGAGGAGCTCCAGGCGCGGGCGCGCCAGACCGCCTACCTGATCCCGGGCCTGCGGATCACGGTCAAGGACCTGCGCCGCCGACCCGGCACGCCCGGCGCCGACGGCCCGGTCGAGGAGGTCTTCCAGTACGACGGCGGCATCTCCGAGTTCGTGGAGCACCTCACGCCCGCCACCCCGGTGACGGACGTGTGGCGGATCCAGGGCTCCGGCACCTTCAAGGAGCGGGTCCCGGTGCTCGGCGAGGACGGGCGCACCTCCATGCAGGATGTGCAGCGCACGTGCGAGGTGGACGTCGCCCTGCGCTGGGACGTCGGCTACGACACCGTGTTCCGGTCCTTCGTGAACATCATCGCCACGCCCAAGGGCGGCACCCATCAGTCCGGGTTCGAGGCGGCACTGCTGAAGGTGTTCCGGGCCCAGGTGGAGGCCAACGCGCGCCGGCTCAAGGCGGGGTCGGACAAGGTGGAGAAGGACGACGTGCTGGCCGGCATGACCGCCGTCCTGACGGTGCGGCTCGCCGAGCCGCAGTTCGAGGGGCAGACCAAGGAGATCCTCGGCACCTCCGCGGTGCGGCGGATCGTCTCCCAAGTGGTGGAGAAGCAGCTGACCGCCCGCCTCACCTCCACGGCCCGCGCCCAGAAGCAGCAGGTGCACACGCTGCTGGAGAAGGTCGTCGCCGAGATGAAGTCGCGCATCTCCGCGCGCACCCACAAGGAGAACCAGCGGCGCAAGAACGCCCTGGAGACCTCGACGATGCCGGCCAAGCTGGCGGACTGCCGCAGCAACGACGTCGCCTCCTCCGAGCTGTTCATCGTCGAGGGCGACTCGGCGCTCGGCACCGCCAAGCTGGCCCGGTCCTCCGACTTCCAGGCCCTGCTGCCGATCCGGGGCAAGATCCTGAACGTGCAGAAGGCCTCCGTCTCGGACATCCTGGCCAATGCCGAGTGCGCGGCGCTGATCCAGGTCGTCGGGGGTGGTGCGGGGCGCAGCTTCGACCTGGATGCGGCCCGCTACGGCAAGGTCGTGCTGATGACGGACGCGGACGTGGACGGTGCCCACATCCGCACCCTCCTGCTGACGCTCTTCTTCCGCTACATGCGGCCCATGGTCGAGGCCGGGCGCGTGTACGCGGCCGTCCCGCCGCTGCACCGGATCGAGGCGGTGACCCGGGGCGTCAAGGAACGCGAGGTCATCTACACGTACTCCGAGCAGGAGCTGCACGCGACGCTCGCCCGCCTGGAGCGGGAGGGCCGCTCGTATCGCGAGCCGATCCAGCGCTACAAGGGTCTGGGCGAGATGGACGCGGACCAGCTGGCCGAGACCACCATGGACCCGCGCCACCGCATGCTCCGCCGCGTGAACATCGCCGAGGTGGAGGCCGCCGAGCGCGTCTTCGACCTGCTCATGGGTTCCGCGGTGGCCCCGCGCAAGGACTTCATCGTCTCCCACGCCGACGAGCTGGACCGCGAGCGCATCGACGCCTGACCCTCCGCTTTCGTTCGGGAAACGGCGGCGCGGCCGCCGCCGTTTCCCGAACGAAAGCGGCGTGACCCGCGCCGTTTCCCGAACGAAAGCTCGGGACGGGCGCTCGTTCCGGCCGCGGCGGGCGTCAGCGGTCGCGGTAGTACGCCGCGACGCGGTGCAGGCCCTCGTCGATGCTCACGGTCGGCGTCCACGCGAGGACCTCACGGGTGCGACGCTGGTCGAACCAGTGGGCGGTCGAGAGCTGCTCGGCGAGGAACTCGGTCAGCGGCGGCTCGCCGTCGTCGGAGCCCACGCCCCGGGACCGCAGCCCGAACAGGTCACGCTCCCACGCCCGCTCGATCAGGGCGCCGGCGCGCCGGGCCAGGCCCGCCGGGACGCGGCGCTCGGGCTCCGTGGCGCCGCCCGCCAGCGCGATCTGGCGGATCAGCTCGCCGACCGGTCGCGGCTCGCCGTTGGTCACCACGAGGGCCTCGCCGTGGTGCACGTCCGCCGCGGACACGGCCGCCACCACGGCTTCGACGGCGTTGGCCGTGTACAGCGTGTCGACCAGGGGAGCGCCCGTGCCGAGCACGGGCATCCGCCCGGCCCGCGCGCGCTGCACGATCCGGTCGGTGAGCTGCAGGTCCCCGGGCCCCCACATCAGGTGGGGGCGCAGCACGAGGACGCGGAAGTCGTCGCGGTCGGCGGCCAGGGCCAGACGCTCGCCGGCCGCCTTCGTGCGGGCGTAGGGTCCGCGCGCGTGCTCGGGGCTGGCGGCTCCGGCGCCCTCGCCGACGATGGAGTCGCCGGCGTGCGCCACGGAGGGGGAGGAGACGTGGACGAAGCGTCGCACGCCGTGCCGCTGCGCGGCGTGCAGGAGGATGCGCGTGCCCTCGACGTTCACGGCCTCGTACTCGTGCTTGGGGCCGGACACGGACACCTTCGCGGCCACGTGCACCACGGTGTCCGCGCCGGTCAGGGCCTCCTCGACGGCGGCCGGGTCGGTCACCGACCCGCGCACGTCCCGCGCACCGGGCACGCCCGAGGGACGCCGCTGCAGGGTGGTCACGTCGTTGTCGGCATCGGCGAGCACCCGGGCGACGCCCGCGCCCAGCAGCCCCGAGGCGCCGGTCACCAGGACGCGGCGCGACTCGAGGCGCTCGACGAGGTCGGGCATGCCGGCGGCATCGAGGCCGACGTCGTAGCCGAAGCCGCTCACAGCGCACCCACCTTCCCGCCGGCGAGCACGGCCTCCGCCCAGTCGGCCACCCGGGCGCGGTCGATCTTGGAGTTGTGCCGGATGTCCGTGGGGATCTCATCGGCCACGAGCACCGCGGCCACCGGCAGCGGCTCGAGGGCCGCGCGCACGGCGGAGGCCAGCGCGGTCGGGGCGAGGCCCTGCTTGGGCCGGCCGTCCCGGTGGTGACCCGGGCGCCGCGCCGGGCGCGTGGCCGGCACGGCCGCCTCCACGACGACGACCACGGCCTGCGTGCCCCGGGGCCCGACGCCGACGACGGCGCTGCGCCGCACCGGCCCGAGGGCGTCGACGGTCTTCTCGGGCCCGCCCGGACCGACCGGGCCCTCGGGCGTTGTGATCACGTGCTGGAGCCGACCCTCGAGCCAGACGCGGCCCTCGGCGTCGAAGTGGCCGACGTCCGCGGTGCGGTGCCAGACCCGGCCGTCCCGCCGCCACAGCCCGTCGCGCTTGCTCTGCTGGTCGGTGTGCCAGAGCGCGTCGTAGCGGTCCTTCAGGTGGGGGGCGCTGACCACGATCTCGCCGAGGACGCCGTGGCCCCGCGCGGGGTCGAGGATGACGTCCTCGGCGCTGCCGTCCTCGAGCAGCGGCGCGATGGCCAGGGACACCGTGGGCAGCGCGGAGCCCACGCAGACGCCCTCGTCGTCGGCGGCGCGCAGGCGCTGCACTTCGGCGCCGTCGATGTCCGTGAGCAGCAGCCCCTCGGTCATGCCCCACGGCGTGTGGACCCGGGCGTTCGGCATCAGGTCCGAGACCTGCCGCATCAGCTGCGGGTGCACGGGGGCGCCGGCCGAGAGCACGAGGCGCACGGCGTCGAGGGCCTCGCGCCGGGGCGCGTCGAGGCCGTCGGCGGTCGCGACCACGTTCGCCAGGGCGGCGGGGGAGGCGAACAGCACGCTCGACTGCCCGGCGATCGCGGCGTCGGCCAGCTTCTGCGCGGTGAGGGTGGCCGGCTGGGTGACGTCCATGTCCGGGGAGACGGACGCGGCGCCGAGGGCGGGTCCGAGCAGCGCGAACGGGGCGAAGCCGGCGAGCAGGGAGCCGCCCGGGCGGATGCCCAGGGTGCGGGAGATCAGCGCCACGAGGCGGCCCAGCCGCTCGTGCGTGTACACGACGCCCTTGGCCGGGCCCGTGGAGCCGGAGGTGAACAGCACCGCGGCGTCCGCGTCCAGGGCGGGCTCGGGCAGCACGGTGCCGTGCTCGTCGACGGCGTCGCCCGCGGCCGGGTCGCGGTGGCGGTCGACCATCGCGTAGAGAGAGTCGGAGACGTCGAGCAGGCGGCGCTGGGCGGCGCCCGGCTCGGTCACGGAGATCCGGGTGCCCGGCCAGGACTGGGCGCGGGCCAGCGTCAGCCCGGGGGTGCGGCCGATGATCCAGCGGGGGCGGGCCGACTTCATCGCCCGGGTCATGCCCTTGACGCCGAGGCCCTGGTCCGCCACCACGGCGACGGCGCCCACGCGCAGCACGGCGTACAGGGCCGCCGACAGGTCCCGGCCCGGCGGCACGAGCATGGCGACCCGGTCGCCCGGCCGCATGCCCGCGGCCCACAGCCCGGTGGCGATGGCCGAGACCATCTCCTGCAGCTCGCCCCAGGTGACGGCCACGGGTCGGCGGGCGGTGCCCACGAGCGAGCGGCCGGCCTGGGCGCCGGCCATGTCCACCAGCGCGGTGTACTCGCGGTGGTCCGAGCCGGGGGCGCCCCAGTCGCGGAGGTGGTCCCAGAGTCGGACCACGCCGGGCTCGCGGGCTCCGGGCTCCTCCCCGAGGTCCACCTCCAGGCCCGGGTCGGCGGCCGCGTCGGCGGTGGCGTGCGGGACGGGGCCCGGCAGCCCCGAGGCGGGGTCGGAGAGCTGGCCGCCGCGCAGCAGCTGGGCCCACTGCAGCAGGGGCGCGGTGATGTCGCGGTCGTCCACGAGCAGGTGCCCCGCCTGCTCGTAGCGGTGCACGCGCGCGTGGGGCAGGCGGTCGCGGAGGTCGTCGAGGTAGCGGTCCAGGAAGACCGGGTCGTCGGCGCCCCACAGGATGAGGGCGGGCACGTCGGTGCGACCCAGGGCGGCGAGGTCCTCGCCCACCCGCTGCAGTTCGGGATGGCTGCCGTGGCCGGGGTCGGCCGGGATGTCCGCGACGAAGCCGCCGACGCCGCCGCGTCGGGCCGCCGTGTCGTAGGGCAGGTGGTAGGCGGCCCGGGTCTCGCGGTCGAGGGCCGGGGTGGCGAGGGAGGTCGTCACGGACAGGAAGGCGTCCGTGGTGACGGTGGAGGCCGGCAGGACGGGCCCGGCGAGGGCGGCCTGCAGCGGGGCGGGGATCGGCGCCCCCTCGGGCTGGTGGACCGCGGTGTTCAGGGTCGCGACGCCGGCCACCAGCTCCGGATGACGCGCCGCCCAGCCGAGGGACACGACGCCGCCCCAGTCGTGGCCGAGCGTGATCAGCGGGTGGCCGGTGGCTGCCAGGTCGCGCAGCCCGAGAGCCGCCAGCAGGGCGTCCAGGTCGGCGATGCGGCCGCCCAGCGTGCGGTAGGTGTCGCCGGCACGGCCCATCGACGCGGCGGACGGGGAGCCCGCGTGCGCGAGGCGCTCGGAGAAGCCCATGTCTAGCTGGTCCGGCGCCACGACGCGCCACGCGGCCATGCCCCGGCGTGCCCGGCGCACGGTCTCCGCGAGCAGGGACCGCCACAGCCAGGACCACGTCGGGTTGCCGTGCAACGCCACGATCGTGCCGACGATCTCCGCCCCGGCCGCCGCGAGCACGGGACCGGTGTCCGCCACGTGCAGCGTCCGCACGGTCCCCTCCGGGTCCGCGGCGGAGCGGATCTCCACGAGGCGGGACCACGCCGGGTCCCAGCCGGGCAGTCGGTCGGCCGGCGGCAGGGCGGCGGGGGCGGCGGGGATC
>NZ_JABFBB010000020.1:0-37971 GCF_017168555.1 Micrococcus sp. KRD012 | reverse complement strand
TCGGCTAGTCGTCGGCAGCGTCAGATGTGTATAAGAGCCAGGTTCAGACCCGAGCCCACGCCCAGGCAGACCACCGTGTCCCCGTCCTCCAGGGCGTCCATCTCCCGCACGAGGGTGATGGGCAGCGACGCCGGGCCGACGTTGCCCAGCGTGGGGAACGTCGTCGGGATGCGCGCCGGGTCCAGGTGGGCGGACTCCGCGATCGCGTCGGTGTGCATCTGCGAGACCTGGTGGGTGATGAACCGGTCGGCCTCCGGCCACGCCCACTCCGCCGGGACGTCGTGCCACGCGTCCATCACGAGCTCGAGACCGTCCTTGAGCAGGGCGGTGGAGTCGGTGTACATGCCGTGGTGGTCGCCCACGCACAGGCCGTGGTGGTCGGTGCCGGCGCGGGTGATCCCGCGGACGATCCGGTGGGCGTCCGGATGGTCCTCGATGCGGCCGACGACGGCGGCGGCGGCCCCGGAGCCCAGCGTCAGGGACGCGAACTGCTCCATGAAGTTGCCGCGGTGCGTGGTCTCGGCGTGCAGGTTGGCCACGGTGGCGGCCTGCACCTTCGAGGCGTCCTCGGCGGCGACCACGACCGCGTAGTCGATCTGGCCGGCGTCCACCAGGGTGGAGGCGAGCATGAGGCCGTTGACGAACCCGAGGCACGCGTTCGTGATGTCGAAGTTGGTGGCCGAGGTCGGCAGCCCCATGAGGTGGTGGATCCGCACGGCCACGGAGGGCTCGAGCGTGGCCCGGGTGACCGACGTGTTCACGAGCAGGCCCACCCGCTCCCGGGGGACGCCGGCCTGCTCCAGGGCCGCGACGCCGGCGCGGGCGGCGGCCTCCTGGAAGTCCTCGGTCTCGTCCCAGTTCCGTCGGCTGCGCACACCGGCCACCCGCTCCAGGAGGGAGCCGGGCAGGCGCAGGCGGGTGAGCACCTCCGCCAGCTGGTCGTCGAGGTCCTGCGAGGTGACTTCGACGGGGGCCTCCACCTCGGTGACCGCCAGGAGGGCGGCGCGGGAGTACTCGTAGCTGGCGTTGCCGGACACGTTCGTCACCAGGACCAATCTGCGGGGGGTCGGGGAGGGGGCGCTCACCTGCGGTGAGACGACAGCCCACTGTATCGGAGGGGTCGGGCGGGGCGCCCATCGGGGGCGTCGATCGGCCCGAGGCGAACAGGGTCGCCCCGGGCCGGGCCAGTCCGCGGACACGGTCAGGGCGTCGTCGGCCCGGCGCCGTCCGGCGATGTCACGACGTCCGACTGAGACGTCCGACTGACTAGGGTGGTGGTATCCAGCGACCGCGTTGTCGCGGTCGAACGCCTGTCTCAGGAGCGCAGCCTCGTGGATCCCCTCGAACTCGCACGGTGGCAGTTCGGCATCACCACCGTCTACCACTTCCTCATGGTCCCGCTGACCATCGGACTCGGCCTCGTCGTCGCCGTCCTGCAGACCCTCTGGGTCGCCACGGGCAAGGACCACTACCTGCGGATGACGAAGTTCTGGGGAAAGCTGTTCCTGATCAACTTCATCATGGGCGTGGCCACCGGGCTGGTGCAGGAGTTCCAGTTCGGCATGGCCTGGTCGGAGTACTCCCGGTTCGTCGGGGACGTCTTCGGGGCGCCGCTGGCCCTCGAGGCGCTCATCGCGTTCTTCCTGGAATCGGTGTTCCTGGGCATCTGGATCTTCGGCTGGGACCGGATCCCGCGCAGACTCCACCTGGCCGCCCTGTGGTGCGCGGTGCTGGGGATCAACCTCTCGGCCTACTTCATCATGGTGGCCAACGGCTTCATGCAGCACCCGGTGGGCTATGAGGTCGTCGACGGCCGCCCGGTGCTCAACGACCTCGGCGCCGTGCTGACCAACCCGATCGTCCTCACCCACTACCCGCACACCATCTTCGGCTCCTGGGCCGTGGCCGGCGGCTTCCTCGTGGGGATCGCCTGGTACCACCTGTGGAAGCGCCGCCGGGACGGCATCGACGTCGTGGACGAGGCGGGCCTGGTCGTCGTCGGCGACGCCGGCACCGCCGCCCGGGACCGCACCGACCACCGCGTCTGGCTCACCTCGCTGCGCGCCGGGGCGGCCGTCGCCCTGATCGGCTTCGTCGGCACCGCATTCTCCGGCCATGCCCAGGCCCAGCAGATGATCCACTTCCAGCCCACCAAGATGGCCGCCGCGGAGGCCGCCTGCCACGACGGCACCGCGTTCTCCGTGCTCACCCTCGGCGATGTGCGCTCGGGTGGAGCGACCACCTGCGAGGACGTCCAGGGCGTGATCGAGGTGCCGGGCCTGCTCTCCTACCTCGCGTACGAGGACTTCACCACGCCGGTGCGCGGCATCAACACCCTGCTGCCGGAGTTCGAGCAGAAGTACGGCACGCACCTGCCCGACTCCGAGCTCTACGGCGACCGCGCCGGCAGCGAGATCTCCTATCTGCCGCTGATGGAGGTCACCTACTGGGGCTTCCGGCTCATGATCCTCTTCGGCGGACTCGGTGCGCTCGCGGCACTGGGCGCGCTGTGGTTCTCCCGCCGCGGCACCGTCCCGGCCTCCCGCGGCTGGATGCGCCTGGCCGTGGCCTCGATCGGCGCGCCGTTCGCGGCGAACATGACCGGCTGGGTGTTCACCGAGATGGGCCGGCAGCCGTTCGTGGTGTACCCGAACCCGGCGATGGGCGTGGATCAGGTGTACATGTTCACCGCCGCCGCCGTCTCGCCCGGGGTCACGGGTGAGGAGGTCCTGGTGTCCCTGATCGTCCTGGTCGGGATCTACGCGGTGCTGCTGGGCGTCGAGGTCTTCCTGCTGACCCGGTTCGTCCGCGGCGGCGTCCCGGCCGCCATGCCGGAGCTCACCGCCGCCGAGCACTCCGACGAGCAGGAGCGCGACCGCGACGACGTGCTCGCGTTCGCCTACTGACCCGCCCGCAGAGAGGACAGCACGACCATGGCTGAGATCCTTCCCGTCTACTGGTACGTCATCATCGCCGTGCTCTGGCTCGGCTACCTGGCCCTCGAGGGCTTCGACCTCGGGGTCGGCATGCTCGTGCGCTTCTGGGCGCGGGACGAGCCACGACGCCGGGTGCTGCTGAACATCATCGGCCCCGTCTGGGAGGGCAACGAGGTGTGGCTGATCACCGCCGTCGGAGCCATGTTCGCGGCCTTCCCGTTCTGGTACGCGGCGGTGTTCTCCACCCTGTACCTGCCGATGCTCGTGATGCTGTTCGGTCTGATCCTGCGGGCGGTGTCCATCGAGTACCGCGGCAAGGCCGCCACCGACGCCGGCCGGGAGATCTGGACCTGGACCCTGGGCATCGGCTCCTTCCTGGCGGCCTTCATGGCCGGCGTGCTGCTCGTGCTGACCACGACCGGCCTGCCGCTGGATGCCAACGGGGACCGGGTGGGCGGCCCCTTCGTGTGGGTCACCGGCCCGGCCCTGCTCGGTGGTCTGGCCGTGGTGGGCTTCTCCCTCGCGCAGGCGTGGGCGTTCATCGGTCTGAAGACCGACGGCGTCCCCCGCCGGTCGGCGGCCCGCTTCCTGTCCACGTGGACCCCGCTGGCCGTGCTGCCGCTGCTGGTCTGGGCCGGGCTCGTGGTGGCCCGCGGCGACCGGCCGTGGACCTGGGCGCTGCTGGTGCTGGCCGTCGTGGCGGTGGCCGCGTCGGTGGTGGCCGCCCGGGCCGGCCGCGAGGGCCTGGCCTTCACGTCCCTGACGCTCTTTCTGGTGCTGGCGTGGACGGCGCTCATGGTCACCCAGTACCCGGTGGTGCTGCCCTCCACGGTGGACCCGCAGTTCAGCCTCACCGCTCAGCTGGCCTCCTCCGGTCCCTACACCCTGGGCCTGATGGCCGTGATCTCCCTGATCTTCGTGCCCATCGTGCTGGCCTACACGGGGTGGTCCTACTGGATGTTCCGCCGCCGTCTGGCCGACACCCACATCCCGGAGGCCCACCTGGTGGAGCCGCTGTGAGCCCCAGCCGCCCCGCCGCCCCGGCCGTCGAGCGCTCCGCCTCGGCGGCCGGGCCGCATCCGGGCAGGACCCGTCGGGCCCGGCCCCCGATGACCCCGGCGGCACGTCGCGCCCTGCCGGCCCTGCTGGCCCTTGCCGTGCTGCGCGCGCTCGGCTGGATCCTGCTCGCCGAATCCCTGGCCCGGCTGATCACCGGCCTGGCGATGACCCTGGACCCCGAGGACTCCGCCCGGCTGCTGGAGCTGCTGTTCCACCCGCCGGCCCCCGTGGGCCCTGTGCCCGCCGCGCAGACCCTGAGTGGCCCCGTGCTGCTCGGGGCGGCCGGGGTGGCCCTGCGTGCCCTGGCGGAGGCGGGGCAGCGCGTGGTGGGCCGCCGTGCCGCGCTGGGGGCCCAGCAGCAGGTGCGGGCCGCCGTCGTCGCCCAACGGCTGGCCGCCGCCGACGGCGGACGCCCCCGTTCCGGCGCCGATGCCGTCCTGGTCACCCACGGCCTGAAGAGCCTGGACGACCACTACACCGAAGCCCTGCCCGCGCTGGCCGCCACCGCCGTGGTCCCGGCGGCCCTGGGCGTGTGGATCCTCACCCACGACCTCGTCTCCGCCGTGGTGGCCGCCATCACCCTGCCACTGGTTCCCCTGTTCATGATCCTGGTGGGCCGCCACACCCAGGAGCGCATCGACGCCGCCCAGGACGGGCTCGACCGGCTGGCCGGGCACCTGCTGGAGCTCGCCCGCGGCCTGCCGGTGCTCGTCGGACTCCACCGGGCCGGCGTCCAGCGCCGCGCTCTGCAGGAGGTCTCCCAGCGGCACCACGCGGCCACGATGGTCACGCTGCGCACCGCATTCCTCTCCGGCCTCGCCCTCGAGCTGATCGCCTCCCTGTCCGTGGCCGTCATGGCGGTGTTCATCGGACTGCGCCTGGTGAACGGGCAGATGACGCTTCTCGACGGCCTGGTGGTCCTCATCCTCGCCGCCGAGGTCTACCTGCCGCTGCGCGAGGTCGGCGCGGCCTACCACGCCTCCGAGGACGGCCGCGAGGCCGAGTCCCGCGCCCGGGCCGCGGCCGACGCCCCCGTCCCGGCTCCCGTGCTCGAGACGCTCGCGCCGGCCTCCGGGCCGGACCGGGACGGCGGCGTCGTGATTCGGGACCTGAGCGTTCGGCTGGCCGGACGGCAGGTGCTCGGGGGGCTCGACCTCAGCGCGCTCCCGGGTCGCCTGACCGCGCTGGCCGGGCCCTCCGGCACCGGCAAGTCCACCGTCCTGCGTCTGCTGGCCGGCCTGCTGCGCCAGGACGCCGCCGAGGCCACCGGCCGGGTCGCCGGAGTCGACACGGAACGCACCCTCTGGATCGGGCAGCACCCCGTGCTGACCGAGCGCACGGTCGCCGGCGAACTGGACCTGGCCGCCGGGGGTGCGCTGCCCGGTCCCGTTCGCTCCGCCGTGCTGGCCGCCGTGGCGCTCGAGGGTCTCCAGGAGCGGGACCCGGCCGATCTGAGTCCGGGGGAGTGCCGGCGGGTCGCGGTCGCCCGCCTCCTGGCCCGCCTGCACGCCGCGGACGGGACCGGCCCGTGGCTCGTACTCCTGGACGAGCCCACCGCCCACCTGGACGGCGCCGTCGCCGCCGTCGTCGTCGAGACCCTCGCGGCCTTGCCCTCCGGTGCGGTGCCCGGGCTGAGCACGCCGCAGTGCACCGTGCTGGCCGCCTCCCACGATCCCACCCTGCTGACGGCCGCCGACGCCATCGTCCGGCTGGCCCCCGGCGCCGGTCCGACCGCCGGATCCCCGGCCACGGCTATGCCGGTCGCCGCCGCCCAGGGGCGTGCGCGGCCGGAGCCGGTCACCCCGCGACAGGTCTCGCTGCGGGCCGGACTGCGGCTGCTGCCGTGGCGGCAACCGAAGCTCTGGGCCGGCATCGGCTGGGCCGCCGGGACCCACGTGTCCGCGGCACTGCTGGCGGCACTGTCCGGCTGGCTGATCGTCACCGCCTCGACGCGGCCGCCGGTGCTCTACCTGCTGGCCGTGATCGTGCTGGTGCGCGGGTTCGGCCTGTCCCGGGCCGTGTTCCGCTACCTGGACCGGCTGACCACCCACGACGCCGTGTTCGGCTGGGCCACGGAGCTGCGGCTGCGCCTGTGGGACGCGCTGGGCCGTCAACCCCGGCTGTGGGGGCGGGTGGGCCGGACCGACGGCGCCCTGTCCCTGTTGGTCTCGGACGTGGACGCCTTTCGGGACGCGGTGCCCCGGGTGCTCGTGCCTGCCCCGGCGGCCCTGCTCGCCTGGCTGGCCACCGCCGCCCTGACCTGGGCGTTGGCCCCGGAGCTGGCGGTCGTGGCCCTGGTGCCCGGGGCGGTCGCCCTGGTGGTGATCCCCGCGCTGGTCGCCGTCCTGGACCGCCGCCAGACCGCGGCCCAGGTGCGAGGGCAGGGCGCGCTCGTCGACCGTGTGGCCGCCGTGCTGAACGCGGCCGGGGACCTGCGCGGGCTGGGGCTGACCGAGCCTGCGCTGAGGGGACTGGCGGTGCTGGACGACCGGCTGCAGCGTCCCCGCCGTCGGGCCGCGTGGGCCGCCGGCGGGGGCCGGGCGCTGGCGGTCGCGGCCTCCGGGGGGATCGCGGTGGCCGCGGCGGCCGCGGCGGCCCACACCGGCACCTCAGCGCCGGTCGCGGCCCTGGTGGTGCTGCTCGCACTCTCCTGGGCCGAGCCCTATGGGGCGCTGGCCGCCGCCGCCCAGCACTGGGGCACCCTGGCGGATCGGGCGCGGGCGACCGGCGAGCTGCTCGGCCCGGAGGAGGGCGGAGCTGCCGCGGCGCCGCCTGAGCCGGCGGAGGCCGCAGAGCCGGAGGCACGGGTGTGCCGCCTGCGCCTGGTCGAGGCCGCCTTCGCCCACCCCGGTGCGCCGCCGCTGTGGACCGACCTGGAACTCGACCTGGCCCCCGGGGACGTCGCCGTCGTCACCGGGCCCTCCGGATCCGGGAAGTCGACCCTGCTGGCCGTGCTGCTGGGCTTCCTGCCCCTGACCGCCGGCCGGTACACGCTCGAGACCGTGCCCCCGACGCCCCAGCCGGACCCGGTCCGCCCGGACGCGACGGCGCTGGCCCGGGTCGCCTGGACCCCGCAGGACGCCCTGATCTTCGACTCCACGGCGCGCGGCAACCTCGCCCTGGCCCGCGGCGTCGCGGACGCCCCGTCCGACGCAGAGCTCACCGCCGCGCTCGAGCTGGTGGGACTGGGTCCGTGGCTGGCCGCGGCACCGCAGGGCCTGGACACGCGCGTCGGCCCTGGCGGGCAGCGGCTCTCGGGCGGGCAGCGTCAACGCCTGGCCGTGGCCCGGGCTCTCGTGGCCCGCGCCGATGTCGTGCTGCTGGACGAGCCGACCGCACACGTGGACGCCGACGAGGCACGCGCCCTCATCACGGATCTGCGCCGGGCTCTGGCAGACAGGATCGTCGTGATCGTCACCCATGACGGCAGGCTGCTCGAGGACGGTGACGTCCCTGTGCGGGTCGGTTGCTGAGGCCCCCTGATCAGTCCGCGGACACGGCCACGGCGTCGTCCTCGGCGGGCGGGGCCGAGACGAGGTCGGGGGAGGCGCCGGCACCGACGGCCTCGATGCGCTGGTCCACGGGCACGCCCGAGCCGTCCCGACGCCCGTACTCGATCGGCAGCGCGCGGGCCACCCCGGCCCGCGAGGCCGCGAGCGCGGGCGCAGCGCCGATCCAGCCGAGCTCGAGGCCGCTCTCGCCCTTGAGCAGCCGGTGGGCGCGCACGCCGCCGGTGCCGCGGCCCTTGGCCGGATACTCCCCGAGCGGCGTGACCTTGACGGAGCCCGGGGCGGAGCCGAGCACGTCCGCCTCGCCGTCCGTCACGGTCACCACGACGGCGGGCCGTGGGTGGGCGGCGGCGTCCGCACCGGTCTCGGTGAGGGAGGCGGCGGGGGCCACCCCGAACGCGAGCACCGTGTCCCCGGCGGCCAGCCGGATGCCCGCGACACCGCCGCCGGCCGGGCCCTGGGGGCGCACGGCGGAGGCGGCGTAGCGCAGCAGCTGGCCGGTGCGGGTGAGGAAGACGAGCTGGTCGGCCTCGTCCGGGGCGGGGGCGGCGCCGACCACCGCATCGCCGTCCTTCAGGGCGACGGCGTCGACGACCTGGCGGTTCAGGGGCCATTCCGGCCGGACGCGCTTGACGACCCCGTGGGCGGTGCCCAGCGCCAGGACGGCGTCCAGGGGGACCAGGGCCACGAGCGTCTCGCCCTTGGCCAGGGGCACCAGCTCCGCGGCGGGGACGGCCGCGGTCATCGCGGGGGCCGCGGACGGCTCGCCGGCCACCGGCAGGTCGACCGCCTGGAGGCGGTGCAGCGCGCCGGCGGAGGTGAGGGCCCCGATCTCACCGCGGGCCGTCGTCGGGACCACGGAGGCGAAGGCGTCGTGCTTGCGGCGCCGGCCCTGCGGGGCGATCGGCGTGCGGTCCGCGGTGCGCAGCAGGCGTCCGGAGGTGGAGAGCAGGGCCCAGCACGCCGTGTCCGGGACCATCAGGTCCGCCCCGGCCTCCGCGGCGCCGGCGGGGGTGGGCCCGGACGGTGCGGGCCCGGCGGCGGGGGCCGCGGCGGTCTCGGCCTCGAGCAGGACCGTGCGCCGGTCGTCGCCGTGCTCGTCGGCGACGGCCTGCAGCTCGGCCGAGACCACCTCACGCAGCCGCGCGTCGGAGGCGAGGATCGCCTCGAGCTCGGCGATCGCGGCCTGCAGCTCGTCGCGCTCGGCCTCCAGCTCGATGCGGGAGAATCTCGTCAGCTGGCGCAGCCGCAGCTCCAGGATGTGGTCGGCCTGCACCTGGGTGAGGTCGAAGACGCCCATGAGGCGGGTGCGCGCGGCCGTGGTGTCGTCCGAGGAACGGATGATCTCGATGACCTCGTCGATGTCCACGAGCGCCAGCAGCAGGCCCTCGACGAGGTGGAGGCGGTCGCGGTGCTTGCCGAGGCGGTGCCCGGTGCGGCGCCGCACCACGTCCAGACGGTGGTCCACGTAGACCCGCAGCAGGGGCAGCAGGCCCAGGGTCTGCGGCTGGCCGTCGACGAGCGCGACGTTGTTGATCCCGAACGTCTCCTCGAGCGGGGTGTGCCGGTACAGGGCGGCCAGCACGGCCTGGGGGTTGAACCCGGACTTGAGCTCGATCTGCAGGCGCAGCCCGTTCTTGCGGTCCGTCAGGTCCACGACGTCGGCGATGCCGCTGAGCTTCTTCGCGTCGACGCCGGCCTTGATCCGCTCGATGACCTTCTCGGGGCCCACGCCGTACGGCAGCTCGGTGACGACCAGGCCGGTGCGCCGCGCGGAGACCTGCTCCACGGCGACGGCGGCCCGCATGCGGAACGTGCCGCGGCCGGTCGCGTAGGCGTCGCGGACGCCGTCGAGCCCCACGATCCGGCCGCCCGAGGGGAGGTCGGGGCCGGGGATGTGGGCCATGATCGCCTCGAGGTCCGCCTCGGGGTCCGCGAGCAGGTGGCGCGCGCCCGCCACGACCTCGCGCAGGTTGTGCGGGGCCATGTTCGTGGCCATGCCGACGGCGATGCCGGTGGTGCCGTTGACGAGCAGGTTGGGGTAGGCGGCGGGCAGCACGGCCGGCTGCTGGAGCTGGTTGTCGTAGTTGGGGACGAAGTCCACGGTGCCCTCGTCGAGGTCCGCGGTGAGCGCCAGGGCGGCCGGGGCCATGCGGGCCTCCGTGTAGCGCGGGGCCGCGGGGCCGTCGTCGAGCGAGCCGAAGTTGCCGTGCCCGTCCACCACGGGCAGGCGCAGGGAGAACGGCTGGGCGAGGCGGACCATCGCGTCGTAGATCGCGGCGTCGCCGTGGGGGTGCAGCTTGCCCATCACCTCGCCCACCACACGGGCGGACTTCACGTGGCCGCGGTCCGGGCGCAGGCCCATGCGGGCCATCATGTAGAGGATGCGCCGCTGCACCGGCTTGAGGCCGTCGCGCGCGTCCGGCAGGGCGCGCGAGTAGATCACCGAGTAGGCGTACTCGAGGAAGGACGCCTCCATCTCCTCGGAGACGTCGACGTCGACGATGTTCTCCTGCTCCAGCGGCAGCGGGCGCGGGGCGTCCTGCTCGGCGGGGCGGGAACGGGATGAACGGGCCATCATGGTGGTCGGGGAGTCCTCACGGCGTCGGGGATTGTCTACAGTGATCCTATGGGTGAGACCGAAGCCGTCCGCGGATATCCCTCCCACTGGGAGGCCGATGTGGTGCTCCGTGACGGTGCGACGGCCCACCTGCGGCCCATCTCGCCCGAGGACGCCGCCGAGCTGCAGCGCATGCACGCCGGGCAGTCCGAGAACTCCATCTACCTGCGCTACTTCACGTACAAGTCCGAGCTGAGCGCCAAGGACCTGGACCGGTTCACCCACGTGGACCACCGGGACCGGGTGGCGTTCGTGATCACCCGCGGCGGCCGACTGCTCGGCGTGGGCCGCTACGACCGCTACGGGGACTCCGACGCCGCGGAGGTCGCCTTCAACATCTCCGACGCCGCGCAGGGCCGCGGACTGGGCTCCATCCTCATGGAGCACCTCGCCGTGGCCGCCCGCGAGAACGGCATCCGCCGCTTCACCGCCGAGGTCCTGCCCGAGAACCGCAA
Source organism: Micrococcus sp. KRD012 (assembly GCF_017168555.1). Taxonomy (NCBI): domain Bacteria; kingdom Bacillati; phylum Actinomycetota; class Actinomycetes; order Micrococcales; family Micrococcaceae; genus Micrococcus; species Micrococcus sp. KRD012. The sequence continues at coordinate 27,392 of NZ_JABFBB010000020.1, read as the reverse complement.
GATGCTCTCGGTGTTCCAGGAGTCCGGCTTCGAGGTGACTCGCCGCTTCGAGGACGGCGTCGTGGCCGTCGAGTTCCCCATCGACCCCACCGCCCGGTGGCGCGCCGTCGTCGAGTCCCGCGAGCACCGCGCCGAGTCCCGCAGCGTCGCCGAGCTGGTCGAGCCCGCGTCCGTGGCCGTCGTCGGCGCCTCCCGCGATCCGCAGGCCGTCGGCTCGCTCGTGCTGCGCCACGTCCTCGAGGCGGGCTTCACGGGAGCCGTCCACGCCGTGAACCGCGCCGCCGAGGACGTCCAGGGCCTCACCGCCCACCGCTCCCTGGCCGACATCGGCGAGCCGGTCGACCTCGTCGTCGTCGCTGTGCCCGCCGACGAGGTCGAGGCCCTCATCCCCGAGGCCGCCGCGGCCGGGGCCCAGGGCCTCGTGGTCCTCACCTCGGGCTACGCCGACGCCGGCGCCGAGGGGCTCGAGGCCCAGCGCCGCCTGGTCTCCCTCGCCCGCGCCCACGGCATGCGCGTGATCGGCCCGGCCTCGGCCGGCCTGGTCCGCACCGACCCCGCGATCCGCCTCAACGCCTCCCCGTCCCCGGGCCTGGCCCAGCGCGGCCCCGTCGGGCTGTTCAGCCAGTCCGGCGCCGTCGGCGCCATGGTCTCCGCCGGCGTCAAGCGCCGCGGGGTGGGGATCTCCACCTCGATCAGCGCCGGCAACCGTGCGGACGTCTCGGGCAACGACGCCATGCAGTTCTTCGAGGCGGACCCCCACACCGCCGCCGTCGGTGTGTACCTCGAGTCGTTCGGCAACCCACGCAAGTTCTCCCGCATCGCCCGGCGGCTCTCCCGCACCAAGCCCGTCGTGGTGGTCCGCTCCGACGTCACCGGGCGCTTCCTGCCCCCGGGCCACGAGACCCGCACCACCCAGGCCCCCGAGGGCACCGTGGACTCGATGCTCGACCAGACCGGCGTGCTCGAGGCCCACACGCACGAGGCCATGCTCGACATCCTCATGGCCGTGGCCAGCCAGCCGCTGCCCACGGGCCACCGCGTCGTCCTCGTGGCCGACTCCCTCGCCCTGGACCGGCTGGGCCGCGACGCCGCGGCCGAGGCCGGGCTGGAGGTCACGGCCACCGTCGGCCTCGTCGGCAGCGAGCAGGGCATCGCCCCGCCCGCCGAGACGCTGGTCTCCGCCGTCCGGGACGCCGTCCGCCACGAGCAGGCCGACGCCGTCGTGGTGCTGGCCCGCCTCGGCCTGCACCAGGCGGACGACGAGCCGGAGCGACTGGCCCACGCCCTCGCCGACGCGACCCGGGACGCCCGCATCCCCGTGCTCGGCTGCCTGACCGACGTCGTCTCCCCGCGCTACCGCGGGGCCACGCTCGGCGCCGCCGGTCCCGTCGACGACGACGCCGAGCCCGGCTCCCTGCAGCCCGGTCTGCCCTTCTACCCGTCGCCGCAGCAGGCCATGACCGTGCTCGGCGCGCTCGCGGACTACGTCCACTGGCGCCGCCAGGAGGTCGGCGAGCCGCTCGAGCCGACCGGCCTGCACCCGCACGAGGCCGAGGAGCTCGTGGAGGCGGCCGCCGCGCGTGCCGAGGGCACCGAACTCGTCCGGCTCTCCGACGAGGAGACCGAGACGCTGCTGGGCCACTACGGGATCACCGTGCTGCCCTCGGCCCGGTTCGAGACCGCCGACGAGGCCGTGGCGGCCGCCGAGCGGCTCGGCTTCCCCGTGGCGCTCAAGGCCGTGGACCCCCACCTGCGGCACCGACTCGACCTGGGCGGCGTCCGCCTGAACGTGGTGGACGCCGACTCCCTGCGCCGCAACGTCGAGCACATGCGCCGTCTGCTCGCGCCGTTCGGCGTGCGCGAGCTCGAGGTCCAGGCCATGGCCCCCGCCGGCCAGGCCTGCATGCTCACGGCGCTCGAGGACCCGCTGCTGGGCCCCGTGGTCTCCTTCGGCATCGCCGGCGACGCCACGGACCTGCTGGGGGACTGGGTGCACCGCGTGCCCCCGCTCACGGACCGGGACGTGGCCCGCATGGTCCGCGCCCCCCGCGCCGCCGTGAAGCTGCGCGGCACCGGCGGGGTGCCCTCCGTCAACCTCGCCGCGCTGGAGGACCTCGTGGGCCGCGTCAGCGTCCTCAAGGACGACCTGCCGCAGGTCGCCCGCCTGCGCTTCGCGCCCGTGCTGGCCGCCCCCGAGGGCGTGACGGTGCTGCAGGCCGAGGTGCACGTCGCCAACGCGGCCCGCCGCACCGACTCGGCCCGGCGCGCGCTGCGCGGCCGCTGACCGGGCCGTCCACAGCGGGCCCGGACGGCCCGGCACCGGACCCGTAGCATGGGGGACATGAGCCCGTTCCGCAGGAGTCACGAGCCCGGCCGTCCCGACCACCGCCCCGACGCCCCCGAGGCCGAGGGCCGGCAGCGCGAGGCCCGCACCCTGGACGGCAGCGGCGGCCTCGACGCCTCGCTCGTCCGCGCCGGCTTCTACCCGGACCTCGTGGCGCACGCCATCGCCGTCGAGCTCGAAGGCCGCACCCCGGACGCGCACCTCGTCCACGTGGACACGCACTTCGACTACGAGGAGATCCACCGGCACATCACGGCCCTCGTGCTCGCCGGGGACACCCTGCTGGCCGTCCACCTCGACGACCACGCCGCCGACCCGGCCGGCCAGGCGGTCCTCGCCCAGGTCTCCACCGAGATGGTCCCGGTCCGCGCCCTCGGCTCCGTGGTCCTGACCACCGGCCACGCCGACCCCGCCCGCTTCCGGCCGTCCGACCCCGTGGCCGAGATGACCCTCGGGCTGATGTGGGCCGGAGGCCAGCGACTGGACCTGCAGCCCGCCGGCTGCGCCGACCCCCAGTGCGACCTCGACCACGGCTACACCGGCACCGCCACCCGCGAGGACCTCGTGATCCGCGTCGCCGCCGACGCCGACGGGCAGGGGGCCGTCGACGGCGCCCTGGCCTTCGCCCGGGCCCTGCGCCGCGCCCACCTGGCGGCCACCACGTGACGGGGCCCGCCCTCCCCGCGGGCGTGGTCCCCGCCGACCGTGCCCTGCGCTCCGTCCTGACCTCCGCCGCGGCCGCCCTCGGTGTCCCGGGCTGTGAGAACGCGCTCGCGGTCCCGGCGGGCCGCCGCGTGGTCGTCGCCCTGGTGGACGGCCTCGGACGGTCCCTGCTGAAGCGCTTCGGCGGCCACGCCCCCACGCTGCGCTCGGCGATGGCCGACGGCGGCCGCGTCCTCGAGGTGGCCGTGCCCACCACGACGGCCGCCTCCCTCACGAGCCTGGGCACCGGGCTGGACGTCGGGGAGCACGGCGTGGCCGGCTACGACGTGCTCGACCCGGACCGGGACGTGGTGATCAATCAGCTGGGCGGCTGGGACGAGGCCACCGACCCGGTGGGGTGGCAGCCGAAGCCCACCGTGTTCGAGCGCGCCGCCGCGGCCGGCGTGGACGCCGTCACGGTCTCGCTGCCCGCCTTCGAGCGTTCGGCCCTGACACGGGCGGGGCTGCGTGGCGGCCGGTTCGTGGCCGGTCGCACCCTGATCGCCCGCGCCCAGGCCGCCGAACGCGTGATGAAGGACGCGCGCGTGCCCACGCTCGTCTACTTCTACGTCAACGAGCTGGACAAGGCCGGCCACCGGGACGGCGTGGGCTCGGAACGGTGGCTGCACGCCCTCGAGGAGATCGACGCGGCGGTGCGGCGCCTGGTGGACCGCGTGCCCGCCGGGACGGTGGTGCTCGCCACCGGCGACCACGGCATGGTCGACGTGCCGCCGTCGCGCCGCGTGGACTACGCCGCCCTGGACGAGGCCGGGGAGCTCGCCGACCCCGCGCTGCTCGAGGGGATCGCGCACACCGCGGGGGAGCCCCGCCTCGTGCAGCTGCACTTCCGGTCCGACGCGGGTCCGGACGTGCGCGCGAGGGTGCGGCGCACCTGGGCCGAGCGCTACGGGGCGCACGCGTGGGTGCTCACGCGGGACGAGGCCGTCGACGCCGGCTGGTTCGGCGCCGTCGTCGAGGACCGGGTCCGTGCCCGCATCGGGGATCTGCTCGTCGCCGTGCACGGGGATCTGGCCCTCTACGACGGCCGGCGGGTGCCCCCGCACGCCTTCGAGATGGTGGGCCAGCACGGCGCGCCCACGCGCGCCGAGCGGGAGGTCCCGCTGCTCACCTGGCACCGCTGAGCCCGCCCCGCGGCCGGGGCCGGGCCGGGGTCAGTCGCCCTTGCGGCCGAAGACGATCTCGTCCCAGCTGGGCACGGACGCGCGGCGAGCGGCCGAGCGGGCCCGGGGGCGCGGCGTGACGGTCGGCATGGCAGGGCGCGCGGCACGCTCGCGAGGCGCGGGCTCCGCCCCCTCGTCCTCGACACCCGCGTCCGCGACGTCTGCGGCAGTGTCCTCGGCGCGGTCGGTCTCGGCGGCCGGTTCCGGCGCGTCGACGACCGGGGCGTCGTCGGCGGTCGTCAGGGCCCCCTCGGCGTCGACCGGGGCGAGCCGCTCGGGCGCCTGGGCGGCCTCGCGCCGACTCCGGTCCTGGTGCTCGCGAGCGATCAGGTGCGCGAGCGCGTCGTCCGACTCCAGGTCCGCGCCCACACGCTGACCCCGGCGCACCCGCAGGATCTCCAGCAGATCGGCGTCGCGGTCGGCGGCCGGGGAGTGCGCACCCGCGGGGGTCACGGCGTCCTCGGCGTCCACGTCGTCCGTCACCGGTTCGGCCGCGGGGGCGCGGGGGACCAGGTCCCAGGCCTCCGCCTCGGACAGGGCGCGGGCCCAGGCGTTCTCGGGTTCGAGGTGGCGTCCGGCCGGGCGGAACGTCCAGAGCGCCGGCGGCTCCTCGCGGGTGGGCAGACTCCTCGCACCGGCCACGGCGAACCGGGCGGCCACGGTCCAGCCGGCCTGGTCCTCGCGCCACGCGTCCCACTCGAGGCTCGCCTCGTCCACGCCCAGCTCGGCGAGCCGGTGCGCGGCGAGCTCGCCGAGCGTGGTGGGGCCGCCGTCCTGGACGAGGTCCGAGTAGAGGTCGGGCCCGCCGACCCAGACCTCGACGGCGCGGGCCTGCCGGGCGATCCAGTCGCGCTCGGCCAAGACGGGGTGACCGTAGGTGCGGATGCGCGAGAACGCGTTCCCGCTCTCCCGGGCCACCTGCTCCACGGAGGCGCCCGCACGGATGCGCTGCTGGATCTCCCGGGGGGTGAGGGGCACGGCCTCCTGGGTCGCGGCGGCCTTGACGGACTCCTGGTCGGTCAGCGGCGCCGGGGTCGGTCCGTCCGCGGTCGAGTCGTCGGCCACGGGCCGCGGGTCGATCCGCGGGGTGAGCGCGAGGTCCTCGTCCGGCCGGGCCGGGCCGGAGGGCGCCTCGGGAGCCCGCTCGTCCTCCGCCGCGGCATCGTCGGCGTGCGTCGCCGCGTCCACCGGTCCCTCGGCGTCCTCGTCGTCCGCCCCGGGGACGTCCATCTCCGTCATGTCGTGCCAGGCCGCGGGGCCGTCCTCGGCCGGTCGCCCGTCCTCGGGCGCGGCGCCCTCGATGACCAGCCGGCGCAGATAGGGGGAGAGGGGGAGCGTGTGCTCCTCGCCCTCGGGCCCCGACAGGCGCAGCGCGTCGCCGTCCTCGGTGGGTCCGGTCAGTCGCAGCTCTGCCATGGCGGTGGTCCCTCCCACATCGTGTTCTGGTCACCGGGCATGCGGACGCCCGGCCGGGCATGCCCCGATCCTAGCCGCCGTGCCGCAGACCACGGCCCGGGCGAGGGACGAGCGCCCGCGCGAATCCGCCCTGGGCGAGCGTGCCCGACAACATTTGGCACGGGTTCGGGCATGGTGCACAATCTACGCGCAACGGCGCAGGCCGGTGACGCGTGGTCCGCCCACGACGCCGCCCGCGCAGTGCCGGCACCGGTCCCGGTGCCGTCCCCCACCAGCGGAGCGTGAAACCCCATGGCCACTGACTACGACGCCCCTCGCAAGAACGAGGAAGAGCTGAGCCAGAACTCCATCGAGGAGCTGAAGGCACGGCGCACGGACACCCAGTCCGCCGTCGTGGACGAGGACGAAGCGGAGGCCGCCGAGGGGTTCGAGCTGCCCGGCGCCGACCTCTCGGGTGAAGAGCTGATGGTGCGGGTGCTGCCCGCCCAGTCGGATGAGTTCACCTGCGCCTCCTGCTTCCTGGTCCGCCATCGCTCGCAGGCCGCGCGTGAGAAGAACGGCCTGATCTACTGCACCGACTGCGAGGGCTGAGCCCCCGCCGCCGGGGCGGTCAGCGGCCCTCGGCCGTCCCCTCCTGCCGGGCCATGGTCCCGCCGAGGGCCGCGACCAGCTCCTCCGGACGCCGGGTGCTGGTCAGCCAGTAGGGTGTGCGGTCGCGCTCGTCGGTCAGCTGGATCCGCACGACGGGCGCGATCCAGCCGCGCACGTTCACGAAGGCCAGCCCGTGCAGCAGCGGGCCGCGCTGGGCCCGGGCGTCCTCGCCGCGATACCCCGTGACCTGACCGACGTGGTGCCGTTCGATGCTGGCGCGGCCCACCTGGAGGGTGCGTTCGCGCACCACGATGCGCGGGGTGGTGGCCACCAGGATCAGGACCTCGACGGCGAAGAACGCGACGGCGGCCGCGATGCCCACCCCGAGGTCGATCGGCGCGAACACGAGTATCGTCAGCGCCGCCAGCATGAGCGCCACGGCCCAGACCCCCGGGGAGGGCGTCAACCGCTCCTCGAACAGGACCGGATCGGGTCCCGCCGCGGCGCCCCCGGGGGCGCGGCGGGAGGCATCGGCGACGGGGTGCTGCTGGGGATCACGCATGGGTCCCAGCTTCCCACATCCGGACTCCGGTCCCGCCGCGCGGCACCGGCGAGGGCGCCCGCCCGGCCGCCTCGACGCGGCCCCGGGCCGACGGGTGCTCGTGTAGGGTCGGGCCTCGTGACCGACTCCGCCGAGCTGCCCGTGCCCCTGCACGCCCTCGATCCGGGCCTGGCCCCGCCCGCCTACGCGCAGCCGGGCGACGCGGGCGCGGACCTGCGCACCGCCGTCGACGTGACCCTGGCCCCGGGAGAGCGCGCCCTCGTGCCGACCGGCGTGGCGCTGGCCATCCCGGAGGGCCACGCGGGGTTCGTGCACCCCCGCTCGGGCCTCGCGGTCCGCCACGGCCTGAGCGTCGTCAACGCCCCCGGCACCATCGACGCCGGCTACCGCGGCGAGATCAAGGTGCCCCTGATCAACCTGGACCCGACGGAGCCGATCGTGCTGCGCCGCGGCGACCGGATCGCCCAGCTCGTGCTGCAGCCGGTCGTGCGGGCCCGCTTCGAGCCCGTGGACGCGCTGCCCGACTCCGAGCGCGGGGCCGGCGGCTTCGGCTCGACCGGCGGCTTCACCGCCGACAACACCCCTGGGAGGACGTCGTGATCTTCGGACGCAACCGCACCGTGCGCCACGAGCAGGTCAGCCTGCCGGCCGAGCTGCTGGAGGAGCGCGACCTCGAGATCGCCGCCGCGCCGGAGGCAGCCGACGTCGGTCCGCACGACGTCGCCACCCGCCCGGATCCCGCCGGCATGATCGACCTGGGGTCGCTGCGCCTGCGGGCGGTCCAGGGCATGAAGCTGCGCCTCGACGTCGAGGACGCGACGAAGCGGATCGTCGCCGCCACCGTCAGCCTCGGCCGCTCGGCGCTGCAGGTCCAGGCGTTCAGCGCCCCGCGCCGCACGGGCCTGTGGGACGACCTGCGCGCCGAGCTGCACGACTCCCTGTCGACCACCGCCCACGCGACCGTGCAGGAGCAGACCGGCCGCTTCGGCATCGAGATCCTCACGCGCGTGCCGGCGGCGCTGCCGGACGGCTCGCCGGGGTGGAACGTCGCCCGGTTCGTGGGCGTGGACGGTCCGCGCTGGTTCGTCCGCGGCGTGTTCCACGGCGAGGCCGCCTTCCAGCCGGAGGCCGCCGAGCCGCTGGAACAGGTGTTCTCCGACCTGGTCGTGGTGCGGGGCGACGAGCCGCTCCCGCCGCGCGAGCTGCTGCCCCTGCGTCCGCCTCCCAACGCGCGCCCGCTGCAGCGTCGCCGCCCGGCCCCGGACGAGGGCCGGGACGTGCTCGCGGACACCGCCACCGGCCCGGGGGACGGCGCGGCACCGGAGGCCACCGCGCTGCCCGAGCGCGGTCCGGAGATCACGGAGACCCGGTGAGCCCCGCCGTCGCAGCCCGCCCGACCGGCGCCGCGGGCCGCATCGAGCGCCGCGGCGTCATCGCCTCCGTCACACTGCCCGGCGCGGACGAGGCGACCGTCTTCCGCGCGGTCTTGGCCGACCGCCTGCCCGCGCCCGGGAGCATGGCGCCCGCGGAGACGCTGCAGCTGGTCTGGCACGGGCGGCGCCGCGTGCCCGGTGTCATGCCGGGGGAGTGGCTGACGGTCCGCGGCCGCGTCACCCAGATGGACGGCGTGCCCACCCTGCACAACCCCGAGTTCGACCTGGTCGACGCGCCCGAGGCCACGCGCTGAGCACGGCCCCGAGAGGAGAGCCCATGACCGAGCCGCGTGGCCCCGTCACCGCCGCCCCGGACGGGGCCGGCCCCCTGCCGTCTCGAGCCCGCCTGGACGAGCGCGGCCGCCTCGACGCGCTGGGCAGCGTCGGTGGCTGGCGCGGCATCGTCGAGGCCTCCCTGCCCACCCTCGTCTACATGGTCGGCTACGTCGCCACCCAGCAGGTGTGGCCCTCCGGCGTGGCGGCCGTCGCGGTCGCACTCGTGCTGGGCGTCGCGCGCCTCGTCCAGCGCCAGTCGCCGGTCCAGGTGCTGGCCGGCCTCGCCGTCGTCGTCCTGTCCGTCGTGGTCTCCCTGACCACCGGCCAGGCCCGCGACTACTACCTGTGGGGCTTCGTCACCAACGCCGCCTACGGCCTCGCGTTCGCGGTGTCCGTCCTCGTGGGCTGGCCCGCGGCGGGCCTGGTGCTCGGCCTCGTGCGCGCCGAGGGCACCCGCTGGCGGGCCCACCGGCGTCGGCGCCGCGCCTACGCCGCGGCCACCTGGATCCTCGTGGCCGTGTTCGCGCTGCGCCTGGCGGTGCAGGTGCCCCTCTACCTCGGGGACGCCGTCACCGCGCTCGGGGTGGCCCGCCTGGTGATGGGCCTGCCGCTCTATGCCCTGGGGCTCTGGCTCGCCTGGTCCGTCAGCTCGCCCGGTCAGGACGACGGCGTGCCGGCGGACTCCGCCGCCTCCGAGCGTCCCTGAGCGCGGCCCTCGCCGACGAGGAGGCGACGCAGGGCCGGCTCGGCGGAGCCGGCGGCCAGGAAGAAGAGCTCGTCGCCCACCTCCAGGACCTCGTCCGCCGACGCCTGCCGGGGGGCGCCGTCGCGCACGACCGCCACGAGCGGAGCCTCCTGCGGCCAGGACACGGTGCCGATGCGCCGGCCCTCGAGCCAGTGCTTTGCCGGGACCCGGAACTCGGACAGCGCCGCGCCGCCGGCCTCCAGCCTGAGCAGGCGCACGAGGTCCCCGGTCTCCACGGCCTCCTCCACGAGCGCCGTCATGATCGAGGGGGTGGACACGGCCACGTCCACGCCCCACGACTCGTCGAAGAGCCAGTCGTTGAGCGGGTTGTTGACGCGAGCCACGGTGCGGCCGACGCCGAACTCCGAGCGGCTCAGCAGGGAGCACACGAGGTTGACCCGGTCGTCGCCGGTCGCCGCGACGAGCACGTCCGCCTCCAGGGCGCCGCACTGCTCGAGCACGGTCAGGTCGCACGCATCCCCGAGGACGAGGCGTGCGCCGCCGACGTCGGCCTTGCGGGCCGCGTCCGTGCGCGCCTCGACGACGACCACCTCGTGGCCGTGCGCGTGCAGCTCCCGCGCGATGGAGGCGCCCACGGCGCCGGCTCCGGCGATGACGGCCCTCATGCCCGTCCCTCCTCGTCCTCGTCCGTGCCGTCCGGCACGCGTGCCTCGCCCTGCAGGGCGGCCTCCACCTGGTCCCGGCGGTCCACCGGGTAGACGGCGTGCAGCACGTCGCCCTCCTGCAGGCGGTCGCCCGGCCGGGGCAGCTGGCCGTCGCCGAGCCGGGTGAGGTAGGCGATGCGCATCCCCACCGTGGACTCGACGTCGGTCAGCCGACGGCCCCACCACGAAGAGTGGGGGACCAGCTCGGTCACGAGCAGCCGGCCGGAGGCGTCGCGGTGCTCCGCGTCGGCGGTGCCGGCCGGCAGCAGCCGGTGCAGCACCTGGTCGGCCGTCCACTGGATCGAGGCGACCGTGGGGATGCCGAGGCGCTGGTACAGCCGGGCCCGGTCGGCGTCGTAGATGCGCGCCACCACGTGGTCCACGTGGAAGGTCTCGCGGGCCACGCGGGCGGCGATGATGTTCGTGTTGTCGTCCGCGGTCACGGCCGCCAGGCCCTGCGCGCGGTCGATGCCGGCGGCGAGCAGCGCGGAGCGGTCGAAGCCCACGCCGGCCACGAGCTCGCCGGAGAAGCCGGGGGCCAGCCCCTCCACGGTCCGCGGGTCGCGGTCCACGAGGGCGACGCCGTGACCGGCCGCGTCCAGCGCGGCCGCCAACCGGGTGCCCACCCGTCCGCCGCCGACGATCACGTAGTGGGCCATGCCCGTCCCTGCCTCTCGTGCGGTGCTCCGTGCGCCGGGGAGCCGACGCGCGCTCCATCCTCGCATCCGGCGGGCACGTCCGGGAGCATCCGCGTCGCCGCGGCGTCCGGGCCCGGCGGGGGTACCGTGGTGCGGTGGCCACGCTGTCCTCCCTCCTGCGCCGCGGCCTCCTCGGTCGCCCCGTGACGTCGCACGCCGCCGACGAGCCCCGCATGAACCGGTGGCGGGCGCTGCCCGTGACGTCGTCGAACGCCCTGTCCTCCCTCGCCTACGCCCCGGACGAGGTCATCCTCACCCTGGTCGCGGCCGGCACGTCCGCGCTCGCGCTCGGACCCGCCGTCGGCTGGGCCGTCGTCGCGGTGATGCTGCTCATCGTCGTGTCCTTCCGCGCCGCGGTCGCCGCCGTTCCGCACGGCGGCATCTATCACATGGCCGGCATGAAGCTGGGCCCGAGGGCCGGCGTCGTCGCCTCGGCCGCGCTCCTGCTGGACTTCGTGTTCACCGCCGCGGTCTCCGTGGCCGCCTTCGCCCACTTCGTGGCGGCGCTGGCCCCCGGACTCACCGTCGGCAGCCGCGTGCTGGTGGCCTCGGCCGCGCTCGTGGGCGTACTGCTGGCCGCGCTCCGCGGGGTGCGGCTGTCCCGGTGGGTGCTGCCCGTGCTCGTGAGCGTGTTCGTCGCCCTGACCGCGCTGCTCGTCCTGGCGGGCCTGTGGCAGGAGGGCCGTGGGCTGCTCGGCGCGGCGCCGACGGCCGGCTGGACGCAGGAGGGCGCCGGGGTCGGCGGGACCGTCGGCACCGTGGCGACGGCGCTGCTCGCCCTGCGCGCGTTCAGCGCGGGATCGGTGCTGCTCACCGGCGTCGAGGTGCCGGTCTCGAGCACCCGCCTGATGGCCCGGCCGGCCGTGCCCACGGTGCGGTGGGTGCTCACCGTGATGGCCCTCACCCTCGGCGCGCTGACCGTGGGCGTCATGCACCTGGCCCAGCGCACCGGCGTCGTCGTCGGGCTGGAGCTGGAGAACCTCCGGGACGCCGCGGGTGCCGAGGTCACGCCCGACCGCGCCCCCGCCCCCGTGCTCGCCCAGCTCGCGGACACCGTGTACGGCCCGGGCAGCATCCTGTCCGTCGCCACCATCGCGGCCACCGCCCTGCTCCTGCTGTTCGCGGCCAAGTCGGCGTTCCGCTCGTTCCCCGCCCTGGCCGCGCGCGTGGCCGAGGACGGCTACCTGCCCCGGCAGCTGAGGGTCCGCAGCGACCGGCTGGTGCACACGTGGAGCGTCCTCGGGATGGGGGCCGTGGCCCTCTCGCTCGTGCTGTTCTTCGAGGCCCGGACCGCCCTGCTCGTGCAGCTCTACGTCATCGGCGTGCTGCTGGCCTTCACGCTCGCGCAGGCCGGCATGCTGCGGCTGTGGCGCCGCCGGCTCGTGCACACACCGGGCGCCCGGGCCCGCGCGGCCGTCCGGCTGCGCCTGATCATCACGGCGGTGGCCTGGGTGGTCACGGCGCTGGCGGGCGTCGTCGTCCTGGTCACCCGCTTCACGCAGGGCGCGTGGGTGGCGCTGCTGGCGATCGTGCTCGGCTCGCTGGTGATGGGGCGGATCCGCCGCCACTACGCGGACGTGGACCGCGAGCTCGCACCGGACCCCCAGGACGACGCGCGGGCCCTGCCCTCGCGGGTCCACGTGGTGGTCGTCGTGACCACGCTGGACCGGCCGGCGCTGCGGGCGCTGGCCTACGCCCGCGCGTCGCGGCCGTCCTCCCTCGAGGCCGTCGTCGTGGACGCCGAGCGCGCCGCCACCCTGGAGGTGATCGACGCCTGGGAGCGTGCCGGCCTGCCGATGTCGCTCACCGTGATCGCCTCGCCCTACCGCGACACGGTGGCCCCCCTGGTGCGGCATGTGCGCGAGCACCGACGCCGCTCCCCGCGGGACCTGACCATGGTGTTCATCCCGGAGTACGTGGTCCGGCCGGGCTGGCGCACGCTCCTGCACAACCGGACCGCCACCCGCCAGACGCGGCGACTGCAGCGGGAGCCGGGCGTGATGGTGGGCTCGGTGCCGTGGCAGGTCCACGAGGGCCAGGGCTCTTGACCGCCCCGGCGTCCCCGGGGAGCGGCGGATGACGCCGTCCGACGGCGCGCCCACGATCGAGGCGACACAGCCGCATCGGTCTGCAAGGATGATGATGATCTGACCAGTCGATGCTCAGGGCAAGACCTGAAGCGCGCTGCGATGCGAGAGGAGCCAGACATGGCAGTCGTCGACACGTCCACAGACGTCACCGGGATCGGGAGGACCATCGAGGTGGAGGTCGGGGCCATGGCCCACGGCGGCCACTGCGTGGCCCGGCACGAGGGGCGGGTCGTCTTCGTGCGCCACGCCGTGCCCGGCGAGAAGGTCCGGGTGGCCCTGACCGAGGCCGAGGACGGGGCCCGCTTCTGGCGCGGCGACGTCGTGGAGGTGCTGCGGCCCTCCGAGTTCCGCCGCATCCACCAGTGGAAGCTCGCAGACATGCTGCGCGCCCACGCCTCGGGCCGCCCGCCCGTGGGCGGCGCCGAGTTCGGCCACATCGTGGTCCCGCACCAGCGCCGGCTCAAGGCCCAGGTCTTCCGGGACACGGTGCACCGCATCGCCGACCTCGCGGTGGAGCCGGAGGTGTGCTTCGCCGGCTCCGAAGATGAGCCCACCGGCCAGCGCTGGCGCACCCGCAACGCGTTCGCGGTGACCCCCCAGGGGCACATCGCGATGCACGCCTACCGTTCGGCGACCCTCCTGCCCGTGCGCAACATGCCGCTCGGCGTGCCGGCCCTCGATGCGCTCGCCCTGTGGGACTGGGACTTCACCGGAGCCGCCCGCGTGGACGTCGCGACGCCGGCCTCCGGCTCCCGCCCCCTCGTGCTGGTGACGCCCACCCCGCAGACGCGGGCGGACGAGGTCAAGCTCGGCCGGCTGCGCACCCGGATCCGCCAGGCGGCCAACGCGTGCGACGTGGACGTCTCCACCGGCCTGGCCCTGCCCGGCCCGAAGCGGTTCCAGCCGGTCAAGGTCGAGCGCATCACCGGCAAGACCTGGGTCGAGGAGACCGTGGAGTCCGAGCGCGGCGGCACCAAGCGCTTCCGCGTCACGGGCGACGGCTTCTGGCAGGTCCACCAGCACGCCCCGGCCACCCTCGTGGACGCGGTGCTCGAGGACGCGCGCGTCGAGCCGGGCCAGGTCGTGGCCGACCTCTACGGCGGCGCCGGCCTGTTCAGCGCCTACCTGGCGGACGCCGTGGGCCCCGAGGGCCGCGTGTACTCGGTGGAGGCCTCCCGCCAGGCCTCGAAGGACGCCCGCCGCAACCTGCACGACCAGCCGCAGGCCTCAGTGCTCAACGGCCCCACGGACAAGGTGCTCGGCAGCTGGCTGAAGTACCCCGAGCGCCCCGTGGCCGACGGCGGCCTCGGCGGTGCCGCGCTGGACACCGTCGTCCTGGACCCGCCGCGGGCCGGCGCGGGGCGGCGGGCGATCGAGCGCATCCTCGCGCTCGAGCCGGGCCGCATCGTGTACGTCTCGTGCGACCCCGCCTCGTTCGCCCGCGACCTGGCGTGGCTGCGCGACGGCGGCTACGAGGTGGAGCGCGCCCGCGTGTTCGACCTCTACCCGGACACGCACCACCTCGAGTCGGTCACCGTGCTGGTGCCGGCCGCCCAGAGCACACCGGCCGCGGCCGTCGTCGAGATCTGATCCGGCGCCCGCGCGGCGGCCTCCGGGCCGCCGCGCGCCATGCCCGCGTCACACGCGACCGGCGCGGTACCCTGGGACGCAGTGCGGCACCTGTGACGCAGACGACGCCCGTCCCGGACGGCGCGCGGTCCGCGGCCGCGGGTGACCACCCCCCACTGGACGAGCGCCCGGAGGAAACCGGGCGGGAAGAGGAGTCCTCTCGTGACCACCGTCGACAGCTTCGGCTCCAAGGGCGTCCTGGACGTCAAGGGCGCCGAGTATGAGATTTTCCGTCTGAACAAGGTCGAGGGGGCGCAGAAGCTGCCCTACTCCCTGAAGGTGCTGCTGGAGAACCTGCTGCGCACCGAGGACGGCGCCAACGTGACCGCCGACCAGATCAAGGCCCTGGCCGCCTGGGACCCGAACGCCCAGCCGGACACCGAGATCCAGTTCACGCCGGCGCGCGTGATCATGCAGGACTTCACCGGCGTGCCCTGCGTCGTGGACCTGGCCACCATGCGTGAGGCCATCCAGGACCTGGGTGGCGACCCGGAGCGCGTGAACCCGCTCTCCCCGGCCGAGCTCGTGATCGACCACTCCGTGCAGATCGACTCCTTCGGCAACGACGCCGCCATCGAGCGGAACATGGAGATCGAGTACGAGCGCAACGGCGAGCGCTACAAGTTCCTGCGCTGGGGCCAGACCGCCTTCGACGACTTCAAGGTCGTCCCTCCGGGCATGGGCATCGTCCACCAGGTCAACATCGAGAACCTGGCCCGCACCGTGATGACCCGCGAGGTCGACGGCGTGCTGCGCGCCTACCCGGACTCCTGCGTCGGCACCGACTCGCACACCACCATGGTCAACGGCCTGGGCGTGCTCGGCTGGGGCGTCGGCGGCATCGAGGCCGAGGCCGCGATGCTCGGCCAGCCCGTGTCCATGCTGATCCCGCGGGTCGTGGGCTTCAAGCTGACCGGCAGCATCCCGTCCGGCGCCACCGCGACCGACGTCGTGCTGACCATCACCGAGATGCTCCGCCAGCACGGCGTGGTCGGCAAGTTCGTCGAGTTCTACGGCGAGGGCGTCGGCTCCGTGCCCCTGGCCAACCGCGCCACCATCGGCAACATGTCGCCCGAGTTCGGCTCCACCGCCGCCATGTTCCCGATCGACGAGGTCACCCTCGACTACCTGCGCCTGACCGGTCGCTCCGAGGAGCAGGTCGCCCTCGTGGAGGCGTATACCAAGGAGCAGGGGATGTGGCACGACCCGTCCTCCGAGGTCGCCTACTCCGAGTACCTCGAGCTGGACCTGTCCACCGTGGTGCCCTCCATCTCCGGCCCGAAGCGCCCCCAGGACCGCATCGAGCTCACCGACTCCAAGGACCAGTTCCGCAAGGACCTGCACAACTACGCCACGCAGGACGAGGCCGGCAAGGGCCGCCCGTCCAAGCTCGTGGACGTGGCCATGGCGGACGGCCGCCAGTTCCAGCTGGACCACGGCGCCGTGTCCATCGCCTCGATCACCTCGTGCACCAACACGTCCAACCCGTCCGTGATGATGGCGGCCGGCGTGCTGGCCCGCAACGCGGTCGCCAAGGGCCTGAAGTCCAAGCCGTGGGTGAAGACCTCCGTGGCCCCGGGCTCCCGCGTGGTGACGGACTACTACGAGAAGTCCGGGCTGCGCGAGTCCCTCAACGACCTCGGCTTCAACGTGGTCGGCTACGGCTGCACCACCTGCATCGGCAACTCCGGCCCGCTGGAGTCCGAGATCTCCGAGGCCATCCAGGAGAACGACCTGTCCGTGACCGCGGTGCTCTCCGGCAACCGCAACTTCGAGGGCCGCATCAACCCGGACGTGAAGATGAACTACCTGGCCTCCCCGCCGCTGGTGGTCGCCTACGCCCTGGCCGGCACCATGGACTTCGACTTCGAGAACGAGGCCCTGGGCCAGGACACCGAGGGCAACGACGTCTTCCTCAAGGACATCTGGCCGGACCCGACCGAGGTCCAGAAGATCATCGACGCGTCGATCGACACCGAGATGTTCACCTCGCAGTACGCCACGATCTTCGACGGCGACGAGCGCTGGCAGTCCCTGGAGACCCCCTCGGGCTCCACCTTCGAGTGGGACGAGAAGTCCACCTACGTGCGCAAGCCCCCGTACTTCGAGGGCATGACCATGCAGCCGGACCCGGTGTCGGACATCTCCGGCGCCCGCGTCCTGCTCAAGCTGGGCGACTCCGTGACCACGGACCACATCTCCCCGGCCGGCTCCTTCAAGTCGGACACCCCGGCGGGCCGCTACCTGCTGGAGAACGGCGTGCAGCGCAAGGACTTCAACTCCTACGGCTCCCGTCGTGGCAACCACGAGGTGATGATCCGCGGCACGTTCGCGAACATCCGCATCAAGAACCAGCTGCTCGACGGCGTGGAGGGCGGCTTCACCCGTGACTTCACCCAGGAGGGCGCCCCGCAGGCCTACGTGTACGACGCGGCGCAGAACTACGCCGAGCAGGGCACCCCGCTGGTGGTCCTGGGCGGCAAGGAGTACGGCTCCGGCTCCTCCCGTGACTGGGCGGCCAAGGGCACCGCGCTCCTGGGCGTCAA
This sequence comes from Micrococcus sp. KRD012, assembly GCF_017168555.1. NCBI lineage: Bacteria > Bacillati > Actinomycetota > Actinomycetes > Micrococcales > Micrococcaceae > Micrococcus > Micrococcus sp. KRD012. The sequence goes on along the minus strand of NZ_JABFBB010000020.1, from coordinate 10,514 downwards.
GGCCGTGATCACCGAGTCCTTCGAGCGCATCCACCGCTCGAACCTCATCGGCATGGGCGTGCTGCCGCTGCAGTTCCCCGAGGGTGAGAACGCCGACTCGCTGGGCCTGACCGGCACCGAGACCTTCGACATCTCCGGCATCACCGCCCTCAACGAGGGCACCACGCCGAAGACCGTGAAGGTCACGGCCACCGGTGAGGACGGCAGGGTCACCGAGTTCGACGCGGTCGTCCGCATCGACACCCCCGGTGAGGCCGAGTACTACCGCAACGGCGGCATCCTGCAGTACGTGCTCCGTCAGATCGCCGCGAAGGCCTGATCCACGGGACACCGCCCGCGCGCGGGCACCACGACGACGGCGGCCCGCCGCCCTCCGCACGGAGGGCGGCGGGCCGCCGTCGTCGTGGCCGCTGGGGCCGACCCCGGTGCACGACCGCTCTTCATCCCCCAGTGCAGGGACCGGCCAACCCTTGGGCCAGACGGTCCTCGGGCGTGTCTGACAATGAATCCAGGGTCGGCTGGCGCCCTCGAAGACACGTCCCGGTTCCAGATGCTCCCCGCCTGCACGGGCCGGCAGGGCCGGCCGTTCGCCGATGACCGCACGAGGGTCGAAGCCATCATCCACCGGGACAGGTGCTTCGATCCCGTGGCGGGACCTGCCCGAGGTCTCCGGGCCCTGGCTGAGTAGTGTGGACCTGGCACGGCCGCATGGCCGAAGAGGGCACCTGGGACACGGTGCTGGCAACACGGACCACCTGCAGCGGATGCCGAAATCCTGATCGATTGGTCGGTCTCGGTCGACTCCACGATCGCCCGCGCCCATCAGCACGCGAGGAACACCACCCGGCTCAGAGGGGCTGGATCGAACGACAAGGAATCCGCGTGAAGAGCCCGCCGATCACGGCCTCGGGCGCTCACGGAGCGGGCTGAGCACGAAGACCCATCAGCTGGTCGACGGTGCTGGGCGAGAAGGCGTACTCATCGCGGGCGATCGGCACCCATCTGCGCGCCGGTGGCATCAAGGCCGTCCTCCCCAACCGGCTGACCAGCAGGGCCACCGCAGACGCCGCGGCTCGGCCGGCGGCCGACCCGTGGGCCTGGACTCGGAGGCTTACACGGGCCGGAACGTGATCGAGCGCCAGGACGCGCACCTGAAGCAATGGCCGGGCCTGGCGAGCAGGTACGACGAGTACGCGATCGTGTACTGGGCTGCCGTGGTCCTGAATGCTGTGCTCGCGTGGTCGACGGCATTGTCGGACACGCCCGAGTGGCGTGTTCGAACTGATCGACGATCCAGGTCAAGTGCTCGAGAAGCTCGGCGAGGCTCAGCACCGGCAGGTATGAGCGTGAGGACCTGGACAGAGAGGATCCCCCGAAATGCACATCGTGAAACAGAGTGAGCGATGTAGTGCTCTTCAGTTGGCACTGGTTGATATTGGTCGACGAGGCTTCAGCCCGGTCTGGTGATGCCCTGCGATGACTCTGAAGCCGGCTCTCGGGCGAATCCTCACATCGGGACGCCGAGACCCTGTGGGAGTCCAAGGATGGGACGTCTCGACGCCTGATCTGTCGGCGCTGCAGAGGAGCATGAGACCTGGGCCTTAAACCAGCTGAAGACCGGTCAAGCAGGTGGGGTCGTCGGGGCGGGTCGAGATGGCCTTTTTCGCGGTGCGGCCTTCAGCTGAGACAGTGAGAGTAGCGTCAATTCCACGCGGCAGCCAGACCCCGACGAATCCGTTGTCGTACGTCGTCAGCGTTTCATCGAGGAGGGTCTCCCCGGACGTCGCCTCGACCACGGTGACGTGGACGTCAGTATTGGCGAGTTCGCCGGTGCAGGTCGTGAGGCTGTGGAAGTAGCATTCGTGAGTCTGGCTGCGATACGGGGCGATAGAGACGTAGAATTCGTCTTCTGGCATCGGCAGGGTGGTCTGATTGTTCTGGTCGTCGGTCAGTACAAGCTGGTCCGGTTCAATCGACGCGATGAATTCAGACGAGCGATCTGTCACCTTCGTTGAGTCGAGGCGCTTGATGATCTCGCGAGCATTCAATCCGTCTAGATTGTGCTCGACCACCAGTGAGTGATCGGATCCTGCATCAGCGGACGGTCCCGCATCAGCACAGCCGCTGAGCAGGAGGACGGCGCTGGTCGCCAGACCGGTCGAGGCCGCGCAGATCCTCAGGCGGCTCCTGGAGGACTGGATCGGAGCAACAATGGCAAGTGGCATGCCCAACTCTTTTCTCAGGTGAACGTGTTCATGTCGTCAGGTTAGACAGAAGGCATCCCGAGTTCGCCGGTGCCAAGGGCGCGACGACGTGCAAAGCACGCCTGCCCGGAGACATCAAGAGCCTTGTCCTGATCTGGGGCCCACCGGTCCGAGGCACCCTGTGTTGACGAAATCGGATGGTGTCAGGAGCGCACGAGGCGATTGATGGCGTCGGTGGCCTCCTGGATCTTGGCGATGGCCGCGTCTTCATCGCCTTTCTTGGCGGCGTCGAGCACGCAGTGCTTGAGGTGGTCATCGAGCAGACCGGTCGCCACTCCCTGCAGGGCGCGGGTGAGGGCCGAGACCTGGGTGAGGATGTCGATGCAGTACTTTTCGTCGTCGATCATCTTCGTGATGCCGCGGGCTTGGCCTTCGATGCGCTTCATGCGGTTGCGGTAACGGTCCTTGTCACTGATGTAGCCGTGCCGATGGGCTCCGGTGTCGGCACCGGTCTCATCGGCTGCAGTTTCAGTGGTCACGAGTGCGTCCTTCACTTCTGGTGCTCCAGGACGGAGCGGGTGCTGGCATCTGGGGCGAGGTCGATGCGACGCAGCAGCTGGGCGTTGAGCGCGACGACGACGGTGGAGATCGACATCAGGATCGCGCCTACTGACATCGGCATGACGAAGCCGACGGGTGCGAGCACGCCAGCCGCGAGCGGCACAGAGAGCAAGTTGTACCCTGCGGCCCACCACAGGTTTTGCCTCATTTTACGGTATGCGGCACGGGAGAGCTGGATGACCGAGAGGACGCTACGCGGGTCGGAGCTGGCGAGGATGACACCTGCAGAGGCGATGGCGACGTCGGTGCCGGCCCCGATGGCGATGCCGACGTCGGCCTGGGCCAGGGCAGGGGCGTCGTTGACGCCGTCGCCGACCATGGCGACCTTCTTGCCCTCCTTCTGCAGCTGGTCGACCTTGGCGGATTTGTCCTCGGGGCGGACGCCGGCGAAGACCCGGTCGATGCCGAGCTCTCTTCCCACCTCGTTCGCCACGGCTTCCGCGTCGCCGGTGATCATGACGACCTCGACGCCGAGCTGATGGAGCGCATCGACGGCGTCGCGGGACTCTGGGCGAACCTCGTCGGCGAGCTTGAGACCGCCGATGACCTTGCCGTCGCGGAGGACGTGCAGGATGATCGCACCCTCTGCCCGCCATTCGTCGGCGACACCGATCTCGTCCTGGCCGGTCTCCTCGAGCAGACGGGGTCCGCCGACGCGGATCTCATGGTCGGCCACCGTCGCGGTGACGCCGACCGCCGGGGAGGAGGTGAACCCGCTGGCCGGTTCGACGGCGAGGCCCTTCTCCTTGGCGGCGGTGACGATGGACCGGGCGAGGGGGTGCTCACTGTCGGCCTCGGCGGAGGCGGCCAGGGCGAGGACCTGTTCGGCATTCAGGCCGCCGGTCGGCTCCACGCCGGTGACGGTGGGCTCGCCCTTGGTCAGGGTGCCGGTCTTGTCGAAGAGCACCGCGTCGACCTGGCGCATGGACTCCAGGGCGAGGCGGTCCTTGATCAGGACGCCGCCGCGGGCGGCGCGCTCGGTGGCGATGGACACGACCAGAGGGATCGCCAGACCCAGCGCATGGGGGCAGGCGATGACGAGGACAGTGATGGTGCGAACGACCGCGTCGTCGGGGAGCCCGAAGAGCGTCCAGACGACGGCGGTGATCAGCGCAGCTCCGAGGGCGAACCAGAACAGCAGGGCCGCAGCCCGGTCGGCGATGCGCTGGGCACGGGAGGATGATCCCTGCGCCTCGGCGACGAGCCTGTTGATGCCCGCCAGAGCCGTGTCGTCGCCGGTGGCGGTGATCTCTACGCGCAGGCCGGAGTCGGTGGCCACGGTGCCGGCGGTGACGTTCTCGCCCTCGCCGCGGGCGACGGGGTGTGATTCGCCGGTGATCATGGACTCGTCCATGTCGGCGCGGCCGTCGACGATGGTGCCATCGGCGGGGACGCTGCCGCCAGGCCGGACGATGACGACGTCGCCGACGCGCAGCTCTGCCGGGTCGACCTTGACGACGTCGTCTCCCTCTATACGCTCAGCCTCGTCAGGGAGCAGCGCGGCGAGGGAGTCCAACGCCGAGGTGGTCTGGGCCAGTGAGCGCATCTCGATCCAGTGGCCCAGCAGCATGATGACGATCAGCAGCGCCAACTCCCACCAGAACTCGAGCTCGGGGTGGACGAGACCGACAGTGGCGGCCCAGGAGGCGAGGAACGCTACGGTGATGCCGAGCGCGATGAGCAGCATCATCCCCGGCTGGCGGCTTTTCAGCTCGCTGACAGCACCGGTGAGGAACGGGGTGCCGCCCCAGGCGTACATGACGGAGCCGAGGACTGCGGCGACCCAGCCCGCCCAGCTGGGGACCGAGTAGCCCAGGAGCATGGCGAACATGGGGGAGAACGCGACCACCGGGATGGCGATGATCAGGTTGATCCAGAACAGCCGCCGGAACTGGCCGACGTGGTCGCCGTGGCCCGCGTGACCACCGCCGTGATGACCGTGCCCGGCGTGGTCACCGTGTTCCATGGTGTGGTCTTCGTTCTCGGCGCGCGAGTCGTCACGGTGGCCGGACTCGGTGGTCGCGACGCCGGCGTGGTCATGGTGATGCGTGGTCGGGTCCGTCATGCTCTTCGCTTCCCCTCGTCATTCCCCGATCTTTCCTTCGATCGGGTCGTATTTCGCCGCGGACCTTCAGCGCGCCCGCGGCGATCGGCTCAGGAGGCCGGCTTGAGCTCGCTCTCGACGACCCACTTGTGGTTGGTCATCGTCATGCCGTCGGACTCGTAATCGACCATGTAGACGGTCTCCTCGGTGGAGGAGGCGATGGTCGCCTTCGCGCCCTTCATGCCTTCCATGTGTTCGGCCTCGAGAGTGACCTCGGTGCCGTCGGCCAGACGTTCATCTCCGGCGTCCTTGATCTCCTGCTGGACGACCCACTTGTGATCCTTGACCGGCTCCCCGCCTGCGGACGGCGTGAAGTCCACCGCATAGGTGTACGTGTCGTACGCGCCGGCGATCGTCGCGTTCGCACCGTCCATGCCCTCCATGTGGTCGGCGGTGAGCGTGACCTCGGTGCCGACCGGGTATGTGGGCGACGCAGCCGTCTCGATGCCCTCGGGGGCGGGGCCGCCGTCCATCGGATGCTCCATCCCGCCGCTGTCAGAGCTGCTGCCGTGGCCCTCGTGCTGGCTGGTCGTCGAGGGGGTCCCTTGGTCCTGGCCGCCGCCGGTGCTGCAGCCGGTGAACACGAGCGCTCCTCCGAGCACTCCTGCGGCGACGGTGGTCATGAGGTGCTTGCGCATGAAGTCTCCTGTTCGTTCTGGTCCAGTCAACGCTATACCCCTCCCGGGTATCAAGTCGATGTCGATCGGCGGGCGTGGAATCGCCCGGCCAAGATCCAATCGACCCGGGGTGGCAGCGCTGAGGCTGCGATGGAGAACATCGGCTCGGCGGCTCTGGTCGCAGATGGAATCGAGGCCCGAACGGACGGGCTCACCTCGCTCGCCGTCGTGACGGGATCAGCTGCGTCGTCTCGTGAACATCACCGTGGTGAGAAGACGATCCCAGTACCGCCGATCACCCATGAGAAATTGGTCTTGTCCGGTTGCATCGTCGGGCGTCCCATCGAGACAGGGATCCTGAGAGCCGACGGAAGCTGTGCGACTATCGCCAGGCAGAGCGAAGCATGTCTCAGTACGTGCTCCGTCAGATCGCCGCGAAGGCCTGATCCACGGGGCCCGCCCGCGCGGGCCGCCGCCCGCGTCCCGCCCGGGTGCGGAGCCGCGGAGTAGGCTGGTCGCACCATGGAACATCTGCCCCCCACGAGCCCCGGCGCCCCGCTGCTGCCGCAGATCGCCCGCCCGGCGGACCTGTCGGCCCTCACGGAGGACCAGTTGACCGCGCTGGCGGCGGAGATCCGCGCCTACCTGATCGCCCACGTCTCCAAGACGGGCGGCCACCTCGGACCGAACCTGGGCGTCGTCGAGCTGACGCTGGCCGTGCACCGCGTGTTCGAGTCGCCCAAGGACGCGGTCATCTTCGACACGGGCCACCAGTCGTACGTGCACAAGCTGCTCACCGGACGCCAGGACTTCACGACGCTCCGCCAGGAGGGGGGTCTGTCCGGCTACGGCGACCGCACCGAGTCCGAGCACGACGTGGTGGAGTCCTCGCACGCCTCCAGCTCGCTCTCCTGGGCGGACGGCATCGCGCGGGCCTGGGCGCAGACCGGGCAGGGGGACCGCACCGTGGTGGCCGTGATCGGCGACGGTGCGCTCACGGGGGGCATGGCCTGGGAGGCCGTCAACAACATCGCCGCCGGCCGGGACCGGCGCGTGGTGATCGTCGTCAACGACAACGGCCGCTCGTACGCGCCCACCGTGGGCGGCGTCGCCGAGCACCTGGGCGGACTGCGCCGCGGGGTGCTGGACAAGGTGCGCACCCACCACCGCTACGAGCAGACCCTCGACTACCTCAAGCGCCGCCTCCAGGAGGCTGGCCTCGCGGGTGAGCTGGTGTACCGGCCACTGCACGCGGCGAAGAAGGGCCTCAAGGACCTCTGGGCGCCGCAGGGCCTGTTCGAGGACCTGGGCATGAAGTACATCGGCCCGGTGGACGGTCACGACCTCATCGCCATGGAGGAGGCCCTCGAGGACGCGCGGGCGTACGGCGGGCCCGTGATCGTCCACGCGATGACCGAGAAGGGGCACGGCTATCCGCCGGCGGTCGCGCACGAGGCGGACCAGTTCCACGCGATCGGCGTGATCGACCCCTCCACGGGCGAGCCCATCACCTCGTCGACGGCCCAGTCCTGGACCTCCGTGTTCGGCGAAGAGATGGTCGCGATCGCGGACGAGCGGCCGGACGTCGTGGCCATCACCGCCGCCATGCAGAACCCCGTGGGCCTGGCCCCGATGGCGCTGGCCCACCCGGACCGGGTGTTCGACGTCGGCATCGCCGAGCAGCACGCGGTCACGTCGGCCGCCGGCATGGCCTTCGGCGGCCTGCACCCCGTGGTGGCCGTCTACGCGACCTTCCTCAACCGCGCCTACGACCAGGTGCTCATGGACGTGGGCCTGCACCGTGCGGGCGTGACGTTCGTGCTGGACCGCGCGGGCGTCACCGGGCCGGACGGCCCGAGCCACCACGGCATGTGGGACCTGGCCCTGCTGCAGTCGGTCCCGGGGCTGCGGATCTCCGCGCCCCGCGACGCGGACACGCTCCGGGAGGAGCTGCGCGAGGCCGTCGCCGTCGAGGACGCGCCCACCGTGGTGCGGTTCGCGAAGGGCTCGGTCGGCGAGCCGGTGCGCGCCCTGGAGCGGCTGTCGGACGGCACGGACGTGCTCGCCCGGCGCGGCGAGGCCGGCGGACGCGACGGCGCCGAGCGGGACGTGCTGATCGTGGCGGTGGGCGCGATGGCCGAGCTCGGCCTCGACGTCGCCGAACGGCTCGAGCGGCACGGCATCAGCGCCACGGTGATCGACCCGCGGTGGGTCCTGCCCGTGGCCCGGTCCGTGATCGACACGGCCGCCCGCCACCGGATCGTCGTGTGCCTCGAGGACGGGGTGCGGGCCGGCGGCGTCGGCTCGCGGATCCGGCAGGAGATGCGCGCGGCCGGCGTGGACACCGCCCTGAACGAGGTCGGCCTGCCGGTCGAGTTCCTCGCCCACGGCAGCCGCGAGCAGGTGCTGGCCCGCGTGGGCCTCACCGCGCAGCGCATCACCCAGGACACCGTCGCCCAGGTCCTCGGCGCCAAGGTCCCGTACGCCCGGCCCGTCCCCGAGGACGCGGCCGCCCCCCACCACCAGGAGCAGGCATGAGCATCGTCCGGCTGTACCGTGAGACCGTCGGCGACGACGGCACCCGGCTCTTCGAGTACCGCGAGGCATGGGCCGACGCGGAGGCCGGGGAGTTCGTGGTCCACCACGGCCGGGTCGGCCAGCCCGGCACCGTCGGGGAGCAGCCCCTGGCCGACCAGGTCGAGGGTGATCAGCTGCTGGCCGCGTTCGTGGCGCAGGGCGCGGAGGAGGGCTTCGCCGAGGCGGACCCCGCGACCTTCGCCGTGCTGCCGGTGGCCTACCGGCTCCGCGGCCGGGAGGCCACGGTGATCGAGCGGCGCACCGTGGAACGGCTGCGCGTCGAGGTGACCCACCAGCTGGCCTGGCGCGGTCTTGGCGAGGTCGAGGACGTCGTCGAGGAGGCCGGTGCCCTCGTGCTGCGCGTCCGGACCCCCCACGCCCGCAAGGCCGCCGCCGAGATCCCGGCGGCCGCCAAGCGCGCCGACGGCGTGCAGCCGAACAAGGTGGACGTCCGCACCGCAGAGCAGGAGGGCTGACCCGTGCGCCACACCCGTCTCGGCCGCTCCGGGCTGACCGTCTCCGTCGTCGGCCTGGGCTGCAACAACCTCGGCCGCCCCGGCACCGCCACGCTGGAGCAGGCCGGCACCGACGCCGTCGTCCACGCCGCGCTCGACGCCGGCATCACCTTCTTCGACGTCGCCGACGTCTACGGCGCCGAGCCCGGCCTGTCCGAGGAGCGGCTCGGCCGCGCCCTGGGCGCCCGCCGCGACGAGGTGGTGATCGGCACCAAGTTCGGCATGGACATGGGCGGTGTCGCCGGCGACGACGGCGGCGCGCGGGGCTCCCGCCGGTACATCGTGCGCGCCGTCGAGGACTCCCTGCGCCGCCTCGGCACCGACTGGATCGACCTCTACCAGTTCCACACCCCGGACCCGGCCACGCCCATCGAGGAGACCCTCCGCGCGCTCGACGACCTCGTGCGCGCCGGCAAGGTCCGCTACGTGGGCCACTCGAACCGGGCCGGGTGGCAGATCGCCCAGGCCGAGTACGTGGCCCGCGAGCTGGGCGTGGAGCGCTTCGTGTCCGCGCAGAACCACTACAACCTGCTGGACCGCCGGGCCGAGCTCGAGGTGGTCCCGGCGGCGGCCGAGTTCGGGCTCGGCGTCCTGCCGTACTTCCCGCTGGCCAACGGGCTGCTCACGGGCAAGTACTCGCAGGGCGACGCCCCCGAGGGCTCGCGCCTGTCCCACGTGCGCCAGCACATGGTGGCCGACGCCGACCTGGAGCAGCTGGCCGCGTTCGGCCGGTTCGCCCGGGAGCGGGGGATCACCGAGGTCCAGGCCGCGATCGGGTGGCTGGCGGCGCAGGGGCCGGTGTCCTCCGTGATCGCCGGCGCCACCCGTGCCGCGCAGGTCGTGGAGAACGCGGCGGCGGCCGACTGGCTCGCCACCGCGGAGGACCTGGCCGAGCTGGACGCCCTGTTCCCGGGCCCGGAGAAGGTCGCGCTCTTCTGATGGCCGGCGCGCTGACCGGCGCGGCCGCCGCGACCCCGCTCGTGCCGACGCCGGGGGAGGCCGCCCTGGGCTGGACCGTGTCCGTCGTGGCCGGTGCGCTGTGGGTGGCCGGCTTCGTCTCGCTGGGCCGCAGCCCCCTGGACGCCCGGGCGCGCCTGCCGTGGGTCGGCCTCATGCTGCTGCTGCCGGTGCTGGGGGCGCTCATCTGGTTCTGGTGGCGGCACCGCTACTACCCGGCGCGGCGGCGCGAGCAGCCGGCGTGGGACCCCAACGACCGCTCCGCCGTCGTGGTGCCCCCGCGCCGGCGCTACGGCGCGCCGGAGGAATGAGCCGGGCTCAGAGCTTGACGACGATGCGGTCGTCGACGACGGCCGCGTCGTAGTCCATGAGGGCCTTGCGGGCCGGGCCGCCGAACGGCTTCCCCGAGGTGACGTCGAAGTGCGAGCCGTGGCAGGGGCAGGCGTAGGCCGGGCCCTCCTGCCGGTCCACGACCTGGAGCAGGCAGCCCTGATGCGTGCACACGTTGGTGAAGGCGGTCACCGTGGTCTCGTCCACGCGATGCATCATCAGCGTCCGACCCTGCACCTGCACCTCCCGGGAGGCGCCCACGGGCAGCTCGGCGGCGGGCAGCGCGTCGACGGCGTCGGAGCCGGTGTAGTGGTCCTGCGCGGTGTCCTTCTCACGTAGCCGGTCCGTGCAGCCGGCCAGCGCGAGTGTGCCGGCACCCGCGGCGGCGACGGCGGCGCCGCGGCCCAGGACGGTGCGGCGGGAGGTGTCCGGGCGGGCGTGGTCGTCGCAGCAGCCGGACCGGGAGGAGTTCGGGGTGAGGGGGGAGTCCTGCGTGGTCATCGACCCATTATCGCCCGTGGCGAGGGCGGATGCGACCGGGCCCGACGGGTGCGAGGATCGGGGGGACGGACCCCCGAGCCCCAGGAGC
>NZ_JABFBB010000002.1:0-18703 GCF_017168555.1 Micrococcus sp. KRD012 | reverse complement strand
CCCGCCGCACCGGCAGCCACCCCGACCGCCGCCTCGCCCCTGGCGGCGGCGCAGGTCGAGGACCCGAACGCCGACGGCTACGACTCCTTCATCGTCACCTACGAGGAGACCGCCGCCACCGCCCACGCGAAGGGCCGAGCCAACGCCTGGGGCAAGGCCGCGAAGGAGGCCGGCGTCTCCGTGAAGGAGCTGCGTGAGACCGCGCTCGGCTCCCGCGTGGTCAAGGCGGACCGCAAGCTGGATCAGGCCGAGTCCGCGAAGTTCATGGCCGACCTGAAGGCCTCCGGGGCGGTCGAGGCTGTGGAGCCGGACGCCATCCTCACCGCCACCGGCCTGAGTCCCGTGGACGCCCTCTACTCGCAGCAGTGGGGCTTCACCGGCACCCACGGCATGCGGGTCCCCGGGGCGTGGGACCGCACGACGGGCTCCGGTGCGACCGTGGCCGTCATCGACACCGGCATCACCTCCCACCCGGACCTCGACCGCAACGTCGTGCCCGGCTACGACTTCATCTCCGACGGCAGGGCGGCGCGCGACGGCGGGGGCCGCGACTCCAGCCCGCGCGACGAGGGCGACTGGTACGCCGCCGGCGAGTGCGGCACCGCCGGTGCCTCCGACTCCTCGTGGCACGGCACCCACGTGGCGGGCACCGTCGCGGCCGTGGCCGACTCCCAGGGTGTCGTCGGCGTGGCCCCGAACGCGAAGATCCAGCCCATCCGCGTGCTCGGCAAGTGCGGCGGTTCGCTGTCCGACATCGCCGACGCGGTCGTGTGGGCCGCCGGCGGCACCGTGGCGGGCGTGCCGGCCAACCCGAACCCGGCGGACGTCATCAACATGTCCCTCGGCGGCTCCGGCACGTGCGGCACCACCTACCAGAACGCGATCAACGCGGCCGTCTCCCGCGGCGTGCCCGTCGTCGTGGCGGCGGGCAACGAGAACCAGCCCGCCGCCAACGTGCGCCCGGCCAACTGCCGGAACACCATCGTGGTGGCCGCCTCCACCTCGCAGGGCGCCCGCGCCTCGTTCTCGAACTACGGCTCCGCCGTGGACGTGACCGCCCCGGGCGCGAACATCATCTCGACCGTGAACAACGGCGCCACCACCCCGACGACGGCCGGCCACGCCGCCTACAACGGCACCTCGATGGCCACCCCGCACGTCGCGGGCCTGGCCGCCCTGCTGCTGGCCGAGCGGCCGAGCCTCACCCCGGCCCAGGTCGAGTCCACCCTCAGGTCCACGGCCCGGTCCATGCCCGTGTCCTGCTCCGCGGGCTGCGGCGCCGGCCTGGCGGACGCCGCCAGGGCGGTCTCCTCCCTCGGTGGCAGCTCCTGACCGGAGCCCGCCCCGGGCGCCGGGACCTCGTTGGTCGCCCAGGGCGGTTTCGAGCCCGGCGCCACGCTGACCGACGCCTGACGTGCTCGTCGGCTCTCGATGGCCGCTCCGCCGTGCGCGGGGTGGCCGTCGCCCGGGTGGACAGGCGGCGCCGCCTGAGGTATCGTTCTTCGAGTTGTCACCCCCATGGGGCGACGCCCGGATCTTTAGCTCAGTTGGTTAGAGCGTTCGCTTCACACGCGAGAGGTCGCTGGTTCGAGTCCAGTAAGATCCACCGCAGCAGGGCCCTCCTCCGGGAGGGCCCTTTCGCGTCCCCGGGCCGCGGTGCCGACGGCCCCGGCGGGGGAGGTGCCGGCGTGGTTGGATGGACGCGTCGGCGGGGCTCGGCCCACCGCCGTGGCGCGTCCAGCGCCCGCACACGGAAGGAGAGGGTGAGCCGCATGGAGCAGGAGGGCACCCAGGAGCCGGCGCGGTTCGACCCCCGCATCGCGGAGCCCCCGGCCGTCCCCACGCTCATCCCCGTGCTGCGCCCGGCCGGCGCCGAGGACGCCGCCGCTGTCGGCGACCTCACGCTCGACCCGGAGGACCCCGGCCTGCTCGACCTCGACCCGGCGGAGTCGGCCCACCCGGCCGCGGTCGCCGTCGAGCCGACGGAGCCGCTGCCGCCCGTGGTCCGCCCCGCCGCCGCCGATCCGGTCTCGGCGCCGGAGCCGCAGCCGGAGGAATCGGCCGAGCCGGAGGCGGAGACGCTGCCGGAGCCGGCCGCGGACGCGCCCCTGACCGAGCCGCCGCTGTCCGAGCAGGTGCCCACCTCCGTCCTGGCGCCCGCGGAGGCCGACGGCGCCCTGCCCGCCCCGGATGTGATCCCCGAGCCGGACATCACCGTCCCGGACCCGGTGGTCCCCGCGGGTCCGCCCGAGAAGCGCGGGCGTCGGCGCGGCCGGCGCTCCCGCGAGGTCTTCGTCGAGAACCTGCCGACGCAGGCGCTCGTGCTGGCCGACCGCCTGCACTCCTCGCCGTACGGGCGCCGCATGCGCTCCACGCTGCAGCAGCGCCGCGCGGAGGCGCAGGCCCTTGAGGCCCGCACGACCCTGGACTTCGCGCTCAAGCTGGGCGAGACGATGTTCAGCTTCGGCGCGGCCTCGCTGGACGTGGAGACCTCGATCATCGTGGCCACGCAGGCCTACGGGATCCTCGAGACCGAGGTGGACCTGACCAACCAGTCCATCTCCCTGAACTACGCGCCCGACTCCTCACGCGGCGAGGCCCCGTTCACCCTCCAGCGGGTGGTCCGCTCGTCCTCGGTGAACTTCGAGGGGCTCGTGGCCGTCCACCGGCTCGTCGAGGAGATCGCCGCGGGCGAGGTGGACCGGGCCGAGGCCCAGCGCCGGCTCGTGGAGATCCGGCATCAGCCCAAGCCGTTCCCCGCCGTCTTCGAGGTCCTCTTCTCCGGCGTGTTCGTGGCCTGCTTCGTGCCGTTCATCGGCGGGACCTGGACGGGCGCGGCCCTGGGCATGGTCTCCACCTGGCTGGTCTTCTGGCTCAAGGTCCAGGCGGACAAGGCGCGCTTCCCGGAGATCTTCTCCACGATGTTCGGGGCGATCACGGCCACGGTGATCGCGCTGATGGCCCACGCCCTCGACCTGCCGGTCAACCCGGCGCTGGTGATCGCCGGCGGCATCATGATGCTCCTGCCCACGGCGAGGTTCGTCACCGCGGTGCAGGACGCCATCCACGGCTTCCCGGTGACCGCCGCGGGCCGCTTCCTCTCCGCGCTGCTCGTGTTCGCCGGGGTGATGGCCGGGATCATGATCGCCGTGGGCATCGGGGATCTCGTGGGATTCGAACAGCTGGACCTGGCCGAGGCGGGGACGCTGAGCTATCCGCCGCTGCTGCTGCTGGGCCTCGTGATGGCCGCGGGCATGGCGGACGCGGTGGTGGAGCAGTCGCGGTGGCCGCAAATCCTGGCCTGCGGTCTCGTGTCCGGGGCCGGCTTCGGCGCGTACCTGGCAGCGCAGCAGATCGGGGTCAGTGACCGGCTGGTGCCCGCGGTCGCCGCGGCGGCGGTCGGGTTCCTCGGCCGCCTGGTGGCCCAGCGGCTCGCGGCCCCGGCGCTCGTGATCGTCCTGCCGTCCATGCTGTTCCTGCTTCCCGGACTCACCATGTTCCGGTCCGTCTACGGGTTCACCGTGGAGACCGGGGCCACGCTGCTGGGCGTCGAGGGACTGTTCAACGCCGCGGTCATCGTCGTGGCGATCGCGGCCGGCGTCGCCTTCGGCAACACCCTGGCCAAGCCGATCACCGACCGGATGGGCACGCTGCTGCCCACCGAACTCGTGATGCACCAGCGCGGCTGACCGGCGGCCCGGCTCAGTCGGGCAGGCGCCAGTCCACCGGGGCCGCGCCGGCCGCCTCGAGGAGCCGGTTCACCCGGCTGAACGGCCGGGAGCCGAAGAACCCGCGGTGGGCGCTCAGGGGCGAGGGATGCGGGGACTCCACGACGCCGGCCCCCGCCGCCGTCAGCAGCGGCGCCATGCGCCGCGCGTCGGCTCCCCACAGCAGCCCCACGAGCGGGGTGCCGCGCGCGCAGAGGGCCCGCACCGCGGCCTCCGTGATCTGCTCCCAGCCGAGGCCGCGGTGGCTGCCGGGTGCGCCGGCCCGCACGCTGAGGGCGCGGTTCAGCAGCAGCACGCCCTGGTCCGTCCACGCGGAGAGGTCGCCGTGGGCGGGCGGGGTGATGCCGAGGTCGTCGTGCAGCTCCCGGTGGATGTTGGCCAGGGAGCGGGGCAGCGGCCGCACGTGGCGGTCCACCGCGAAGCTCAGGCCGATCGGATGGCCCGGCGTCGGGTAGGGGTCCTGGCCCAGCACGAGGACGCGGACGTCCGCGAACGGCTGACGGAACGCCCGCAGGATGTGCTCCGGTGCCGGCAGCACCTGCTCTCCGGCCGCCCGGCGGACCCGCAGCCGCTCTCCGACCTGCTCGAACGCGGCGGCCTGCGGGGCGAGGGCCGCCTCCCAGCCCGGATCCAGGGGCGCGATGAACTCCATGCCCCGAGGGTAGACCGGGTGGGTACAGTGGCCGCCATGTCCCACCCCACGCCCGTCTCGCCCGATCCGGCCCCGGACGAGGGTGCCCGCGCGGGGGCGCGGCGGGACGAGCTGACGGACCTGGAGCGTGCGGTCCTGGACCTGGAGGCCGACACCTGGCGGTACGGCGGGGCCAAGGACCACGCCGTCCGTGAGCGTCTGGGGCTGTCTCCGACCGCCTATTATCAGGTGTTGAACGGACTGCTGGACCGTGAGGCCGCCCTGGCCTACCGACCCCTGCTGGTCACGCGGCTGCTGCGCAAGCGCGGCACTCGCAGCCGGGCCCGGAGGGGACCCGCGGATCCGGCGCCGTCCACGCCCGCTTCCCGCCAGGAGAACTGACCCATGGCCTACCAGCCCGACCGCTTCGACGAGGTCCCCGAGTACACGGACCAGCGCGGCGCGCACCGCGAGTCCTTCGCCGCCGCCGGCGCGACCGCCACGGGCGGGGGTCGCCGCCTGAGCCCGCTGCTCTGGGTGGCCGGCCTCGTCCTGCTCGCCGGCCTGTTCGTGGGCGTCGTCCTGCCGTGGCTCACCGGTGACCGCTCGGAGCCCGTCGCCGCCGAGAGCTCGACGACGGCCCCGGCGGCCGAGACGTCGACGTCGGCGTCGGCGTCGGCGTCGTCCGAGTCCTCCTCGGCGTCCTCCGCGTCGGCGTCGACTGCACCCGCGACCGAGTCCCCCACCCCGTCCGAGGACGCGGCGGAGGCGTCCCGTTCCGCGGCCGCGGCCGAGTCCTCGCGGGCGGCGCAGGAGGCGGCCGCCGCCGAGGCCGCCGAGTCCTCTCGAGCCGCCGCCGAGGCCGCCGAGGCCGCCGAGTCGTCCCGTGCCGCCGCCGCGGCACAGGCGGCGGAGGCCTCGCGTTCCGAGGCCGCCGCGCAGTCCGCAGAGGCGTCTCGGTCGGCGGCGGCCGCCCAGGCGGCGGAGTCCTCGCGCGCCGCCGCGTCCCGTTCGGCCGCCCAGGCGGCGGAGTCCTCGCGCGCCGCCGCGTCCCGTTCGGCCGCCCAGGCGGCGGAGTCCTCGCGCGCCGCCGCGTCCCGTTCGGCCGCCGCGGCGGACGCCTCGCGCTCGCAGTCCGCGGCCGCGTCGAGCTCTCGTGCGGCCGCGCAGTCCGCGGCCGTGCGCGGCACCCACGTCACCGTGTACAAC
Source organism: Micrococcus sp. KRD012 (assembly GCF_017168555.1). Lineage (NCBI taxonomy): Bacteria > Bacillati > Actinomycetota > Actinomycetes > Micrococcales > Micrococcaceae > Micrococcus > Micrococcus sp. KRD012. Next base: position 13,135 of record NZ_JABFBB010000002.1, on the reverse strand, counting down.
GCGACCCGTACCCAGGGCCTCGCCGCCTCCTACGCGCAGCGGCTCACGAGCGCCGGCTACACCTCGGTGGACGCGAAGAACTGGAGCGGCTACGGCATCCAGTCCTCCACCGTCCTGTACAACGGCTCGGCCAACAAGGCCGCCGCCGAGGCGGTCGGCAAGGAGCTCGGCTTCCCGGTCATGCAGACCCCGAACCTGCAGGTGAACGGCGTCGCGGTGGTCGTCACCGGCTGACCCGCCCGCCGTGCGGCCGTGCCGGACGCGCACCCTTCCCGGCCCCCCGGCGGGGCGCCTCCCGAGGCGTTCTGCCGGGGGCCGTCCGCCGTCCGCGGAAGAGCGGGCTCCCGCACCGCGGACCCTTTGCACTCTCCCGGTGCGAGTGCTCATAATGGGGTTAGCACTCCGAAGGCGCGACTGCCAGCCGTACCCCGGTCGGTCCGGCGCCGTGGAGGAGGACCTGTCCACCGATGAGGCCCCCAGGGGCCGTCCGTCGCGGGCATCGGCGCGGGTCAGCCACCAGAAGTAGGAAGCCGACGTCCAGAAAGGACCTGCACATGGCCAAGACCATCGCATTCGACGAAGAGGCCCGCCGCGGCCTGGAGAAGGGCCTGAACACCCTGGCCGACGCCGTGAAGGTGACCCTCGGCCCCCGCGGCCGCAACGTGGTGCTGGAGAAGAAGTGGGGCGCCCCCACCATCACCAACGACGGCGTCTCCATCGCCAAGGAGATCGAGCTCGAGGACCCGTACGAGAAGATCGGCGCGGAGCTCGTCAAGGAGGTCGCCAAGAAGACCGACGACGTCGCCGGCGACGGCACCACCACCGCCACCGTGCTGGCCCAGGCGCTGGTCCGCGAGGGCCTGCGCAACGTGGCCGCGGGCGCCGACCCGCTGTCCCTGAAGCGCGGCATCGAGAAGGCCGTGGAGGCCGTCACCTCTGAGCTGCTCTCCGCCTCCCGCGAGATCGAGACCAAGGACCAGATCGCGGCCACCGCCTCGATCTCCGCCGCGGACAAGCAGATCGGCTCCCTCATCGCCGAGGCCCTGGACAAGGTCGGCAAGGAGGGCGTCATCACCGTCGAGGAGTCCAACACCTTCGGCCTCGAGCTCGAGCTCACCGAGGGCATGCGCTTCGACAAGGGCTACATCTCCGGTTACTTCGTGACCGACGCGGACCGCCAGGAGGCCGTCCTCGAGGATCCCTACATCCTCATCGTCAACTCGAAGATCTCCTCCGTGAAGGACATGGTGGCGATCCTCGAGAAGGTCATGCAGTCGGGCAAGCCGCTGCTGATCATCGCCGAGGACGTCGAGGGCGAGGCCCTGGCCACCCTCGTGGTCAACAAGATCCGCGGCACCTTCAAGTCCGTGGCCGTGAAGGCCCCGGGCTTCGGTGACCGCCGCAAGGCCATGCTCGCCGACATCGCCATCCTCACCGGCGGCCAGGTCATCTCCTCCGAGGTGGGCCTGTCCCTGGAGAACGCCACCCTCGACCTGCTGGGCTCCGCCCGCAAGGTGGTCATCACCAAGGACGAGACCACCATCGTGGAGGGTGCCGGCGACGCCGAGCAGATCGCCGGCCGCGTGGCACAGATCCGCTCCGAGATCGAGAACACCGACTCGGACTACGACCGCGAGAAGCTGCAGGAGCGCCTCGCCAAGCTGGCCGGCGGCGTGGCCGTCATCAAGGCCGGCGCGGCCACCGAGGTGGAGCTCAAGGAGCGCAAGCACCGCATCGAGGACGCCGTGCGCAACGCCAAGGCCGCGGTGGAGGAGGGCATCGTCGCCGGCGGCGGCGTGGCCCTGATCCAGGCCGGCGCCAAGGCGTTCGGCGGCCTGCAGCTCGAGGGCGACGAGGCCACCGGCGCGAACATCGTCAAGGTCGCCATCGAGGCCCCGCTGAAGCAGATCGCCTTCAACGCGGGCCTGGAGCCCGGCGTCGTGGCGGACAAGGTCAAGACCCTCGACGACGGCCACGGCCTGAACGCCGCCACCGGCGAGTACGAGGACCTGCTGGCCGCCGGCATCAACGACCCGGTGAAGGTGACCCGCTCGGCCCTGCAGAACGCCGCGTCCATCGCGGGCCTGTTCCTGACCACCGAGGCCGTCGTCGCGGACAAGCCCGAGAAGGCCGCCGCCGGCGCCGAGGGCATGGACCCGATGGGCGGCATGGGCGGCATGATGTGATCAGCCGCTGAGCCGGCCCGACCCGTTCGGACGCCCAGCCTGCGAGGCCCGTCTCCCCGTCCGGGGAGGCGGGCCTCGCCGCGTTCCGGGCCAGCACCGAGGCGCCCCGCTCAGGCCGACAGCGCGGCTCGTTCCGCCGCCAGATTGCGGCGGGCGGCGGCCTCCCAGCGCGCTCGGCCGGGCGCGGTCCGATACAGCCGCTCGGCGCCCAGCAGGGCGTCCAGCACCGCGCCGCGACCGCGGGCCCAGTCCGCGTCGGACACGTGCGCGTAGTCCCGCCGCACCGCGGCCACGTAGCGGGCGTAGGCCTCGGGGGAGCGGCCGAGGACCTCGAGGTCCGCGTCCGAGAGCACCGCCCCGGCCGCGTCGTGCGGGGCGGGGTCGTGGGCGGCGGTGAGCAACACGAGGCGCGCCACCTCGTCGACGACGTCGGCCGGCACCGCCAGCCGCGGGTCGGTGAGCACGTCCCGGGCCAGGGCGGCCGAGTCCGCCTCGTCCTGGCCGGCGGGCGCGGCGGGGTCCCCGACGTAGACGGCGTCGTGGAACCACGCGGCCAGGCGGACCGCACGCGGATCCGGCCCGGCCTTCGCCCCCGCCCGCTCGAGCAGGTCCACGGACTCGAGCACCGCGAGCAGGTGGGCCGGGTCGTGGTAGTGCCGATGCGGCTCCGCCCAGCGGGCCAGCAGGTCGCGTCCCGCCGTCGTCACCGCGTCCGGGCTCGCCGCCGTGCCCTCGAACAGCCGCGCCCAGCGCCGGGCGAGGACGACGTCGCGCTTCTCGGCGCGGCTCCGGGCGGGCACGCGCAGCCCCGAGGCGGCGAGGCGGCGCACCAGCTCCCGTCCGGTGACGGGCACCGCCCCGCGGGCCACGAGCTCGGCGCGTCGGTGCGCGGGCACGTCGTAGTGGTCCCGGTCGAAGGCCCGCTCCGAGAGCCCCGCCGCCCGCGCGAACGCGTGGAGCTCCTCGAGGGAGGCGTCGGAGACGAGGTGGGAGAACACGGTGCCGTGGGCGGGCCACGCGGGCGGGTCGATCAGGACGGTCATGCCCCCACTCTAGGAAGCACGGACCGGGGCGCGGCCGGCCGGCCGCACCCCGGACCGTTCCGGGCGCTCAGAACCGGAACATCGCGGCGTTGGCGGTCTCCGCGTCCTGGTACTGGGTGGCGGCGGCGTCCATCGCGCGGCGGATGCCCGCCAGGGACTCCTCCACGCGCTGCTGGGTGGCGCGCCACTCGGTGAGCACACCCTGGAAGTTCGCGGCCGCCTGGCCGCGCCAGGTGTCCTGCAGCTGGCGCAGGTTGGCCTCCATGGTGCTCACCTCCGCCTGGAGGCGGCCGATGGAGCCCTCCACCGCCCCGCTCTTGGCCCGCAGGTCCTCGACGTCGATCTGCACGATGCTCATGTGACTGTCCCCTCTGATGAGTGCTGATGGGCGGCGGGTGCCGCCGGGCACCACGCTAGGGACGCGCGTCGCGCCCGGCCGCCGGGTCGTCCCCGCCTGGGGACGGGGCGTCGGCCTGAGGCGCCTGTGCAGGAGCAGACACCCGGCGGCGGCGCTCGGCCGAGGCGCGACGGAACCGCTCCGCCGCCCGCAGCAGGCGGCTGCGCCGGGCGGCGTCCGCGGCGCTGGCGCCGGCGCCCGACGGCGCGGTCTGGGCGAGAGGGCCGGTGGGTGGGCCGGCCGCGTCGTCGTCGGTGTCCCGTGCGGACGGGCGCTCGTCCTCGACGTCCTCGTCCGCCTCGTCCTCGAACGGCGCCCACGGCAGGTGGACGGAGAAGGTGGCGCCGCCGCCCTCGGTCTCCAGCAGCCGGACGGAGCCGCCGTGCTGGGCCACGATCGCCGCGACGATGGCCAGGCCGAGCCCCGTGCCGCCCGTCTCGCGGTGCCGGGAGGTGTCCGCGCGGTAGAACCGCTCGAAGATGCGGGCGCGGTCCTCCTCGGACACGCCCGGCCCGTGGTCACGGATCTCGATCACGGAGCTGCGGCCCGCGCCGTCCGCCCCGGCCCGGCCGCCGAGGTGGTCGACGGTGCCGACCGCGATCTCGATGGGGGTGCCGGCGGGGGTGTAGCGCAGGGCGTTGGCCATGAGGTTCACCACCACCTGGCGCATCCGGTTCTCGTCGCCGAGGATGGGCGCCGGGGCCGCCCGGTCGCCGTCGGGGCCCACGAGGGTGACCTTGCGGTCCGGGGCGTTCACGGACGCGTCCATCATGGAGTCCATCGCGAGGATGAGCAGGTCCACCGGGGCGTGCTCGAGGGGGCGCTGCTCGTCGAGGCGGGCCAGGGTGAGCAGGTCCTCCACGAGGCGCGTCATGCGGGTGGCCTCGGACTCGATGCGCTGCATGGCGGCGGCGACGTCCTCCTCCTCGCGCAGCCCGCCGTGCCGGTACAGCTCGGAGAATCCGCGGATGGTGACCAGGGGGGTGCGCAGCTCGTGGGAGGCGTCCTGCACGAAGCGGCGCATCTTGTCCTCGGAGATCTCCTTGTCCCGGAACGCGGACTCGATGTGCGCGAGCATCGCGTTGAGGGAGCGGGAGAGCCGGCCCACCTCGGTGTCGGGCGCCGCGCTCTCCACGCGCTGGCTCAGGTCGCCGGCGGCGATCTTGGCGGCGGTGCGCTCCACGCGGTTCAGGGTGCGGAACGCGCGCTGGACCGCCAGGTTGGCGACGATCACGGTGCCCGCCGTCGCGAGCAGGCCGATGGTCACGACGATCGAGGTGACGCGTTCGACGGAGGAGGTCACGCTCTGCAGGGGCAGGGCCACGGCCATGGTGCCGTCGCCGCTGCTCAGCCCGTACAGCTGCACGCGCCAGCCGCTCGAGTCCGGCTGTGTGCCGGGCACCTCGAAGGAGGCGGAGCCGCGCTCGCGGGCCTCGGCCGGGGTGATGTCCGGGAGAGCCGGCTCGTCCGCGTCCGGCGTCACCGGGGTCTGGACGACCCGCGCGCCCTCGTTGTCCCACACGACGCCGTAGAAGCGCAGGATGGGCAGCTGCGGCATGTAGTACTCGCCGGTCTGGGCGACGTTGGCCAGGTACATCGAGACGGTGTCCCGGTTGGCGGCCATGTCCTCGTCCAGCTGACGCACCGCCTCCTGGCGGAACAGCGCCGCGGTCGCCAGGGCGGTGACGGCGACCAGGGCCAGCATGAGCGCCGCGATCATCACGACCAGCTTGGTGCGCAGGGACTGCCCCTGCCACGCGCCCCTCAGCCAGGCGCGCGGATGGCGGACGTGGGCCGCCGCGGCGTCGAGCCGCGCACGCACGTCAGCGCTTGTCCGCGGTGCGGAGCATGTAGCCGACGCCGCGCTTGGTGTGGATCATCTTCTCGCGGCCGCCGACGTCGATCTTGCGGCGCAGGTAGGAGATGTAGGACTCGACGATCGAGGCGTCCCCGTTGAAGTCGTACTCCCACACGTGGTCCAGGATCTGGGCCTTCGAGAGCACCCGGTTCGGGTTCATCATGAGATAGCGCAGCAGCTTGAACTCGGTGGGGGAGAGCTCCACGACCTCGCCGCCGCGGCGGACCTCGTGCGCGTCGTCGTCGAGCTCGAGATCGTCCACGCGCAGCACCGCCGCGTCGTCGTCGTCGAGGGAGGCAGTGCGGCGCAGCACGGCGCGGATGCGGGCGACCACCTCGTCGAGGGAGAACGGCTTGGTCACGTAGTCGTCACCGCCGACCGTCAGGCCGGTGATCTTGTCCTCGGTGCCGTCCCGCGCGGTGAGGAACACGACGGGGAAGTGACGGCCGGCGGAGCGCAGGCGGCGGGTCACGGTGAAGCCGTCCATGTCCGGGAGCATCACGTCCAGCACGGCCAGGTCCGGCTGGAACTCCTCGGCGGCGTCCAGGGCCTCCCGGCCGTTGGCCGCGGCCGTGACCTCGAAGCCGGCGTAGCGCAGGGACGTGGAGAGCAGCTCGCGGATGTTGGGCTCGTCGTCCACCACCAGGAGGCGTGCTTCGGGGTTCTGAGGCTGCATGGGGCCCAGTCAACCGCCCCGACCTGGGAACACCCTGAAAGGGTGCTGGATGTCACGGGGCGTCGTTGGCCCGACGGCTCAGGGGCGCGAGCGCCGGACGGCGCCCAGCACCACGTGCAGCAGCATCAGGCCGAAGCCGACGGGCAGGCCGAACAGCGCGAGCGCGAACAGCGCCGGGGACGCCGGCCACGCCAGGAAGTACGCGACCAGCAGGGCCACCAGGGCCAGAGCGGACACCGCCGTCACGGCCACGCCCAGCACCAGGACGACGCCACGACCGCCCCGGTGATCGGCGGGGTCGGCGGCGGGCGCGGAGGCGGGGAGGGCGGGGAGGGTGGAGGTCCGAGGCATGCCCGCCACTCTAGTCGGGCTATCCTGGGAGGTCATTGACGACCACGTCCTCCGCCGTCCCCTCCGGGCGCACGGCCAGGCTGGTCCCACCGATGCCGCGGCGCACCGCCACGCCGGTGCCGGACCCCGCCGACCCGAGACGAGAGCACGGCCGCCCCTGCGGCGCCGGCCCGACGCGGTGGACCCACATGACGAGGAGCAGGTGACGCACATGCCCACCGGGCGCATCAAGTTCTACGACTCGACCAAGGGCTTCGGGTTCGCCCAGACGGACGAGGGCGAGGAGGTCCACGTGCCCGCCTCGGCCCTGCCGGCCGGGGTGACCGAGCTGCGCGGAGGCACCCGCGTGGAGTTCGGCGTGGCCGAGGGCCGCCGCGGCAAGCAGGCGCTCTCGCTGCGCGTGCTCGACGCCGCACCCTCGGTGGTCCGCAACCACCGACCCGGCGCCACCGAGATGGCCGTCCTCATGGAGGACCTCATCACGTGGCTGGACCAGACCTCCAACGGCCTGCGCCGCGGCCGCTACCCCCAGCGCGCCCAGGCGCAGAAGATGGCGCAGGTGCTGCGCCGTGTCGCCGACGATCTGGAGGCCTGAGCCATGACCACCCACGACGACGCCCCGCGCGTCGACCACCGGAGCCCCGACGCCGAGCCCGCGCCCGCGGAGGAGAGGGCGGCCGTGCCGCCCGCGCGTCGCCGGGCCCCGCGCCGCGACGAGCTGCTCGCCGCCGCCGTGGACGCCGCCCGCGCGGGGCTGGCCGGGCTGGCCGCCCCGGACGAGGTGGGGGAGCACGTGGACGTGCTCGTGGACGACGACCGGCTCCTGACGCACCGCTTCGCGTGCCGCATGCCCGGCTACGCGGGCTGGCTCTGGTACGTGACGATCGCCCGGGCCCCACGCGCCAAGCAGGTCACCGTGTGCGAGACCGGCCTCATGGCGGGGGAGGGTGCGCTCGTGGCGCCCCCGTGGGTGCCGTACGCCGAGCGCGTGAACGAGGAGGAGCGCGAGCGGCTCAAGGCCGTGGCCGAGGGCCGTGTGCCCGGCGCCCCGGCGCCTGAGACCGCGCCGGACGACCGCGGCTGAGACGGCGCGCCCCGGCTGACCCGCCGGGGCGGACACGCAACGGGCCCGCGGTGGAGTCCCCCGCGGGCCCGTGTCCCCGTCCGGGGACGGCTCAGCCCAGGCGCTCGACCACGTGGTCGATGCAGCGCAGCAGCGCCGCGACGTCCTCGGGCTCGGTCGCAGCGAAGGTCGCGATCCGCAGCTGGTTCCGGCCGAGCTTGCGATAGGGCTCCACGTCCACCACGCCGTTGGCGCGCAGGACCTGGGCGACCGCCGCCGCGTCGACGTCGTCGGAGAAGTCGACGGTGCAGACCACGGCGGAGCGGTCCTCGGACCGGGCCACAAAGGGCGTGGCGAAGGACGACGCCTCGGCCCACGCGTACACGCGCGAGGAGGAGTCGGCGGTGCGGGCGGTCATCGCGTCCAGCCCGCCCTGACCGTTCATCCAGCGCAGCTGCGCGTCCAGCATGACGAGCGTGGCCAGCGCGGGCGTGTTGTAGGTCTGGTCCTTGAGGGAGTTCTCCACGGCCGTGGCCAGGTCCAGGAACGCCGGGATCCAGCGGCCGGACTCCTTGATCTCCGCGACCCGCGCCAGGGCCCGCGGGGAGAACAGCGCGAGCCACAGACCGCCGTCGGACGCGAAGTTCTTCTGCGGCGCGAAGTAGTACACGTCCGCCTCGGACACGTCCACCGGCAGGCCGCCCGCGGCCGAGGTGGCGTCGACGACGACCAGGGCGTCCTCGTCGATGCCCGCGGGGCGGACGACGGGCGCCATCACGCCGGTGGAGGTCTCGTTGTGCGGCCACGCGTACACGTCGACCCCGGCCACGGCCTCCGGCTCGGGGCGGGTGCCCGGCTCGGAGGTGCGGATGTCCGACGGCGCCAGGAACGGCGCCTGGTCGGTGGCCTTGGCGAACTTCGAGCCGAACTCGCCGAAGCTCAGATGCTGGGCGCGCTCGCGGACCAGGCTGAAGGCGGCCGCGTCCCAGAACGCGGTGGAGCCGCCGACGCCGAGGATCACCTCGTAGCCCTCCGGCGCCGAGAACAGCTCGGCGACGCCCGACCGGACGCTCGCCACCAGGTCCTTGACCGGCTTCTGACGGTGCGACGTGCCGAGCAGCCCGGCTGCGTCCTGGAGCGCGCTCAGCTGCTCGGGGCGGACCTTGGAGGGGCCGGCGCCGAAGCGGCCGTCGGCCGGCAGCAGGTCCTGGGGGATGGTGATCTCGGCGGGGGAGGTCATGCGTGCTCCTGACGCTTCGGGGTCGCGGGTCGCGCCCATTCTCCCGCGCCCGGGACCACCGGCCGTCCACGTGACTCACGCCTCGCTAGGATGTCCGGGACGAAGAGCCCGAGGGAAGAGGACGTGCCATGACGGATCTGATCGACACCACCGAGATGTACCTGCGCACGATCCTCGAGCTCGAGGAGGAGGGCATCCCCCCGCTGCGCGCCCGCATCGTCGAGCGTCTGGAGCACTCCGGCCCCACCGTCTCCCAGACCGTGGCCCGCATGGAGCGGGACGGGCTGGTGCACGTGGGCGCGGACCGTCGGCTGGAGCTGACCGTGGCGGGCCGCGAGCGGGCCGTGTCCGTGCTGCGCAAGCACCGCCTGGCCGAGCGCCTGCTCGCGGACGTGATCGGCCTCGAGTGGGAGCTCGTCCACGAGGAGGCCTGCCGCTGGGAGCACGTGATGAGCGACCAGGTGGAGCGCCGCCTGCTCACGCTGCTGGAGAACCCCACCGAGACCCCCTACGGCACCGAGACCCCCTACGGCACCCCGATCCCGCCCCGGCCCGAGCAGGCCTCCGCCGAGGACTGGAGCCGCGACATGGGCCTGGCGGGCGCCCGGCTCTCCGAGGAGGCCGCCACCGCCGGCCGGTTCCGCGTCCGCGGGCTGGCCGAGGGCGTGCAGACCGACCCCGAGCTGCTGGCCCAGCTGGCCGGCGCCGGCGTGACCCCCGGCCGCGTGGTGCGTGCCGAGGCCGCCCGCGACGCCGGGTACATCCGGGTCGAGGGCGAGGCGGAGGACGGCGCGGCCGCGGACGGCGGGGCCCTCGAGCTGGCCGAGGCCACGGCCGCGCACGTGTGGGTCGAGCGTCTCGACGGCTGAGGCGCGGCGCGCCGTCGTCGTGCGTGACGGGGGCGTGATGGCCCGGTGACGGGCCGGTGAACCTCTTCCGCCGCCGCAGGCGACACGCGGCGCGCCGATGCACCCGCGTCTAGCGTGGAGACACGACGCCCCTGTGTCCCCACGCTTCCGAGGCCCCCGATGCGCACACTTGTCCTCAACGCCGGCTACGAACCCCTCTCGGTCGTCTCCGACCGCCGGGCGCTGCTGCTCGTGGCCACCGGCAAGGCGAGCGTGCTCGAGGACGCCGGTGACCCGATGCGCAGCCCCACCCGCGCGTGGGGCCGGCCCCTCGTGATCCTGCTGCACCAGTACATCCGGGTGCCCCACACGGACGCGGCCCCGGTCTCCCGCAAGGGCGTGCTGCGCCGGGACGGACACCGCTGCGCCTACTGCGGCGCCCACGCCACCACCGTGGACCACGTGCGGCCGCGCTCGCGGGGCGGCGAGAACACGTGGGAGAACCTCGTGGCCTGCTGCCTGCGCTGCAACGGGGCGAAGGCGGACCGCTCGCTCGAGGCCCTGGGCTGGCGGCTGCGGGTGGAGCCGGTGCGCCCGCGCGGGGCCCAGTGGCGGATCCGCGAGCTGGAGCGGCCCGCCGAAGCGTGGCGGGACTACCTGCGCCTGGCCGCCTGACGCCGGAAGCGGAATCGCGCCCGCCCGTGCCCGCCGGTTCCTAGACTCTCGAACGGTCGAGAGAGCGGAGGGGCCCATGAGCATGGAGTCGGCGGCACGGATGTCCATGATGCGGATGACCCGCGGACAGTCCGACGCCCAGCAGAGCCTCGCCCGCGGCACGGTGCGCCGGACCATCGCGTTCGCGGGCCGGTACCGCACCCGACTGATCGTGTTCGTCGCGGCGTCCATCGTGGGCGCGGTGCTCGGCGTGGCCTCGCCCGTGCTGGCCGGCGACGTCGTCAACGCGATCACCGGTGGCGCGGACCGCGGGCTCGTGGTGCGGCTGGCCCTGCTGATCGCTCTCGTGGCCGTGCTCGACGCGGCGCTGTCCGTGTTCACCAAATGGCTCTCCGCCGGGCTGGGGGAACGGGTCATCTACGACCTGCGCACCGCCGTGTTCGACCACGTGCAGCGCATGCCGGTGGCGTTCTTCCAGCGCACCCGCACCGGCGCGCTCGTCTCGCGCCTGAACAACGACGTGATCGGGGCGCAGTCGGCGATCTCGCGGACGCTCTCCGGCGTCGTCGCGAACGTGGTGTCCGTCGCGCTGACCCTGGGCGTGATGGTGGCCACCAGCTGGCAGGTCACCGTCCTGTCCCTCGTGATGCTGCCGCTGTTCCTGCTGCCGGCCCGGGCGGTCGGCTCGAAGCTGGCGGGCCTGTCCCGCGAGCGGGCCGGGCACAACGCGGCCATGGGCGACCAGATGACCGAGCGGTTCTCCGCCCCCGGCGCCACGCTCATCAAGCTCTTCGGCCGCCCCGCCGCCGAGTCGGCCGAGTTCGCCCGTCGCGCGGACCGCGTGCGCGCCACCGGCGTGGACATCTCCGTGCGCCAGGCCGTCTTCACCACGCTGCTCACCCTGGTCTCCGCGCTCGCGCTCGCGGCCGTGTACGGCGTGGGCGGGCTCCAGGCGATCGCGGGCACCCTCGACGCCGGCGACGTCGTCACCCTCGCCCTGCTGCTGACCCGCCTCTACGCGCCGCTGACCGCGCTGGCGAACGCCCGCGTGGAGATCATGAGCGCGCTCGTGAGCTTCGAGCGCGTGTTCGAGGTCCTGGACCTGGAACCCCTCATCACGGAGCCCGCGCGGCCCGCAACCCTGCCGGAGGGGCCCCTGTCCGTGCGGCTGCGGGACGTGCGCTTCGCCTACCCCACCGCGGAGCAGGTGTCCCTGGCCTCCCTCGAGGAGGTCGCCGTGCTGGATACGCGCGGCGGCGAGGAGGTGCTGCACGGGATCGACGTGGCCGTGCCCGCCGGGGCCACCGTGGCCCTCGTGGGCTCCTCGGGTGCGGGCAAGTCCACCATCGCCTCGCTCGTCACCCGCCTGCACGACGTCACCTCCGGCGCCGTCGAGATCGGCGGCGTGGACGTGCGGGACCTCGCGTTCGCGGACCTGCAGCGGGCTGTGGGCATGGTGACCCAGGACGGCCACCTCTTCCACGAGACCGTGCGCGCCAACCTGACGCTGGCCCGCCCCGACGCGACGGACGAACAGCTGTGGGACGCCGTCGAGCGGGCGCGCCTGCGCTCCGTCGTCGAGGCGCTGCCGGACGGGCTGGACACCGTGGTCGGCGAGCGCGGCTACCGCCTCTCCGGCGGTGAGCGGCAGCGCATGACGATCGCGCGGCTGCTGCTGGCGGCCCCGCGCGTCGTGGTGCTGGACGAGGCGACGGCGGCGCTGGACTCCACCAACGAGCGCGCCATCCAGGAGGCGCTGGGGGAGGCGCTGGCCGGGCGGACCGCGATCGTGATCGCGCACCGGCTCTCCACCGTGCGCAGTGCGGACGAGATCCTCGTGGTCGAGGCCGGGCGGATCGTGGAGCGCGGCACGCACGCCGCGCTGCTCGCGGCGGGCGGGCGGTATGCGGAGCTCTACACCACGCAGTTCGCCGACGCGGAATGAGGCGGCGACCGGACCGGCCGCCCAGGTGCCCCAGGCCGGAATCGAACCGACGGCCTACCCTTTAGGAGAGGGTCGCTCTATCCAACTGAGCTACTGGGGCGCGGACCGTGCGTCGGTCCGGTGAGCGAGTCTAGCCCCTCAGGCCCCCCGCGCGGCGGGACCACGACGACGGCGCCGCCCGGCCCACAGCATCACGGCCACCGCCAGCGCGAGCAGCGCCAGCAGGACCCAGCGGGTCAGCGTCAGGGCGGCGGCCAGGCCGGTGCCCGGGCCGCCGGCGGCGATGGCCTGCTCGATCGCGATGTTCTCGCAGATGTCCACGACCGCGAACAGCACGCCCAGCCCGAAGACGGCCCACTTGGCGCCGACGGGACGCAGGCGCCATGCGCCGACGGCGGTGACCGTCAGCGCCACGGCGATCGGGAAGATCACGCCGGCCGTCTTGTGCACCCAGTTCAGCTGGCCGCGGGCGTCCTCGTCCATGACCGCGGAGAGCGCGCGGATGTGGTCCTGCCCGTAGAACAGCAGGGAGTCCGGCATCGCCAGTCCGCCGCTGAGCTGGGTCATCTGCTGCAGCACCAGCAGGTGGTAGTAGGCGCCCACGAGCAGGGTGGTCACGATCAGCGCGCTCACCGGGATCGCCGGGCTGCCCTCGCGCTCAGCGGCCGCGGCGAGGTCCTCCCGGACGTTGACGTCCCGCAGCGTGGGGCGGGAGCGCGGGGACTCGGCGACCGGGCGCGCGGCGGGCCGCGACGGACGCGGACGGGACTTGCGGGACTTCTGGGACACGGGGCACCTCCGCGGTCCATCCTCCCAGACCGTCCGAGCCGGTCCGGCCCCGGGCGTCCCGCCC
>NZ_JABFBB010000019.1:90087-94271 GCF_017168555.1 Micrococcus sp. KRD012 | reverse complement strand
GCCCCGCGCCCCACCGGCGCCGCCCGTTTCGACCTCACTCCCTTCGAGCGGTGGGAGGCCGTGACCCTCGACGACGTGCACGTCGGCTTCCTGCACCGGGTGCTGGAGGACGGCGTGCTGACCACCCGCATGGGCTTCGCCCCCACGCCCGCCCAGCGCGCCGCCCGCGGTGGACTGCCCGAGCGCTACCTCGCCCAGACGCAGGTCGGCTTCACGCCCGACGGGGACGGCTGGGCATGGACGACCCACGAGGACTCCGCCGGAGCCCAGCGGGTGCGCATCGACCGTGAGCGGGCCGGCATCGACGCCGCGGTGCTGCCCTCGTACGCGGAGTACCTCCTCCTCGCGCGGGTGGCCGCCGAAGGCCCGCTCGCCGTGGACCGGCTCGAGGAGGCCTCGCCCCTGCAGGGCGGGCTGCGCGTGCCCCGCGCCGAGCTGCGCCCGGCGGACGCGGGCGGGTCGGACGTGCGGGTGGCCGTCGTCGCGGACGGCGTGGAGCTGGGGGCGCACCTCGTGCGCGAGGGCGCCGTGGTCGCCTCCGACTGGGGCGGGGGCACCGCCTCGACCCCCGTGGCCGACCAGGCCGCGGCGACCGCCGGGCTCGACGCGCACGTGGTGACGTTCGCCGGGCTGCCGATCGCCTGAGCCGTGGGCCGGGCCGTCGCGGACGGCCCGGCCGGGGCCGGTCAGGCCTGCGCGGCCGGGTGGAAGCGCCGCCCGTTCACCCGCTCGGCGGCCCCGCAGTCGTCCAGGTACGGCGTGATGCCGCCCAGGTGCAGGGGCCAGTTGGCGCCGAGGATCATGCACAGGTCCACGTCCTCGGGGGCCGCGACGACGCGCTCGTCCAGGAGCAGGCCGATCTCCTCGGCCAGCGCGTCCTCGACCCGGCGCAGCAGCTCCTCGGAGGTCTGCGGGGTCGAGCCCTGCTCCAGCAGGGCCGCGGTCGCCTCCGGGATCTGCTCGCCGGTCGCGCCGGCGGCCTCCTCGTCGCGCCGGTCGGGGCGGACGTCCTTGGCCCAGATCGCGGTCTTGCCGGCGTCGATCAGGCGCTGCAGGTTCGCCGAGACCGGGAAGCGCTCCGCGCCGAAGGACGCGGAGAGGGACTCGGACACGTGCTGGGCCACGGGGATGCCGACCATGGCCAGGAGGGTGAACGGCGTCATCGGCAGGGCCAGCGGGTCCAGCGCGTGGTCGGCCTCGTGCGCGTCGGTGCCCTCGTCGAAGGAGTTCTGCACCTCGCCCATCATGCGCAGCAGGACGCGGTTGACCACGAACGCGGTGGCATCGTGGACGAGCACGCCGGTCTTGCGGAGCCGGCGGGTCAGTTCGAACGCGGTGGCCACGACCTCGTCCGTCGTCGCCTCGGTCCGCACGATCTCCACGAGCGGCATGACCGCCACCGGGTTGAAGAAGTGGAAGCCCACGAGGCGCTCGGGATGCTCGAGGACCTCGGCCATGGCGGCCACGGACAGGCTCGAGGTGTTGGTCATCAGGATGGCGTCCTCACGCACGATGCCCTCGAGCTCGCGGAAGACGGTGCGCTTGACCTCGAGCTCCTCGAAGACGGCCTCGATGACGATGTCGGCGTCCGCGTACACCGCCTTGTCCGTGTCCGCGGTGATCAACCCGGCCAGGGCCTCGCCGTCCTCGGCGGAGAGCCGTCCACGGGAGACCATCTTCTCGACCTGCGCGCGCACGCCCGCCAGGCCGCGCTCGACACGCTCGGCGTCGATGTCCGTCATCACGACGGGCACCCGCAGGTGCCGGGCGAAGACGAGGGCGAGCTGGCCGGCCATCAGGCCCGCACCGACGATGCCGACCTTGCGGACCTCGCGGGCGAGCTCGCGGCCCGGGTCGCCGGCGGGGCGCTTGGCGCGGCCCTGGACGAGGCCGAGGAACGCGTACACGGTGCGCCGGAACTCGGGGGAGTGCAGCAGCGTCCCGAGGGCGTCCGCCTCGGCCTGGGCGGACTCGGCGCGGGTGCGCGTGCGGGCGCCGGTGAACAGGTCCTCCAGGTGACGGCGCGCCGGCAGGTGGCGTCCGGGGCGAGCGGCCTGCAGCCGCTCCAGCGCCGCCAGGGCGCGGTCCCAGGCGGCGTCGGACACGTCGCGGTCGCGGTGGGCGGCCAGTTCGGCCGCCACGGACTCGTCCCCGGCGACCAGGGCGGCGGCGAGCTCGAGGCCCGCGTCGAGGAGGTCCCCCTCCACGATCCGGTCCATCAGGCCGAGCCCGTGCGCCGCGCGGGCGTCGAGCATGCGGTTGTCGTCGAGGGGGTTCTTCAGCACGACGTCGACGGCGGCCTCCGGGCCGATCAGATGGGGCACGCGCCACACGCCGGACCAGCCGGGGATCAGGCCGAGCCGGACCTCGGGCAGGCCGAAGCCCTTCGCATCGGCGGCCACCACGCGGTGTCCGGCGGCCAGGGCCAGCTCGAGGCCGCCGCCGAGGGCGAGGCCGTTCACGAGCGCGACCGTGGGGATCTCGAGGGCCGCGAGCCGGTCGTAGACGGCGTGGCCGAGCAGGGCCAGGTCGCGGCCGACGTCGTCGGTGAGGCCCGCGATCAGGGACAGGTCCGCCCCGGCCGCGAAGGTCCCCTCCACACCGGTCACGGCCAGGGCCTGGATCGCGCCCGCGGCGGCCCGGGCGGCCTGCTCGTCGAGCACCCGGCCGAGGCCGAGGAGCGTGGCCGGGCCCAGGGTGGCGGGCCGGCGGGGTCCCTGCCCGTTGTCCAGCGTGAGCAGCGCGAGCGTGCCCGCGCCATCGGGCAGGGCGTGGTCGGTCACGGTGACGGTGGTGACGACCTCATCCGGGGCCAGGGCGGGCAGGTGGTCGAAGGAAGCAAGAGAAACGGATGTCATGCGGGTCACACTACCGGCGAGTAGCCTCGGCGTCGACGCGACGCGACGGACCGATCCGGCCGGCCGCGTCGGGGGCTCAGGCGCCGGCGGGATCGGGGTCGAGGAGCGCGACCGTGACGATCGCGCCGACGTTCTCCACCTGCCACGGGCGCGCGCCCCGCTCCGTCAGGAACGCGTCGACGGTCTCGGGGGTGATCGGGGCGGGTCCAGCAGATCCGCCGAAGGGTGTCCGGGGTGAGGAGGTTCTCGGTGGGCATCCCCAGCTGCTCGGCCCGTCGGGCGACGCGGGCCTTGGCCGTGCGCAGGCGGCGGTCCGCCACCGGGTCCCGGTCCTTCCAGGCCCGGGGTGGGGGCGGGCCGTCCCCGGTGCGGATCTGCGCCGCGGGGGCGTCGTCCCGCTCGGCGTCCTCAACGCCGGCCCGGATCGCGGCGATCCAGCGCGGGGCCTCGCGGCTCGCGGCGCGGCCGTGGAAGCCGGAGGTCTGGCGCAGGGCGGGGACGGTGCGCGGCTGGGCGGCCGCGGCGGCGACGATCGACCGGTCCGGGATGAGCCGGCCGGGGGCGACGTCGCGGTGGCGGGCGAGGTCCTCGCGGGCCTCCCACAGGCGCTTGAGGACCGCGCGCTGCACGGGGCGGCGCAGCGTCTGGGAGCCCGAGGTGCCGCGCCAGGGGTCCTTCTTCGGCGTGGGCGGCGGGGCCGTGCGCACGTGCTCGAACTCCTGCTCGGCCCACGCGAGCTTGCCGTCGGCCTCGAGGCGCGCGATCAGGGCCTCGCGCAGCGGGACGAGCAGCTCGACGTCGAGCGCCGCGTAGGTGAGCATCGCCTCGGGCAGCGGACGCACCGACCAGTCGGCGGCCGAATGCTCCTTGGCGAGGGTGACCCCCAGCAGCTCCTCCAGGACCGCGGCCAGGCCGACGCGCGGCAGGCCGGACACCCGGGCCGCGAGCTCGGTGTCGAACAGCCGATCGGGGCGCAGCCCCTGCTCGGCCAGGCAGGGCAGGTCCTGGCTGGCCGCGTGCAGGATCCACTCGACGCCCGCGAGGGCCTCCTGCAGCGGGGCCAGCCCGTCGAGGGCTTCGGGATCGACGAGCCAGATGCCGGCGCCCTCGCGCTTGAGCTGGACGAGCATAGCCCGCTGGCCGTACCGGATCCCGGAGGCGCGCTCCGCGTCGATGGCGACGGGCCCGGTCCCCGCGGCGAGCGCCGCGGCGCAGGCCTCCAGGCCCGCGCGGGTGTCGGTGAGCCGGGGGACTCCACCGGCCGGTGTGGCGATCAGCCGCGGGGGCGCGTCCGGGGCGGCCGTCTCGGGGGCGTCGGTCATGCTG
>NZ_JABFBB010000019.1:89628-89987 GCF_017168555.1 Micrococcus sp. KRD012 | reverse complement strand
CGGGCGGCAGACCGGCGAACGCGCAGATCATGTCCGACCACGCCTCGAGATGCGAGCCGAGGTCCCGCGGGGCCGGGGTCCACGAGGCGCGCAGCTCGATGTCGGTGGTGTCCGGGGCCGCACTGAGCGTCCCGAAGCCCTCCGCGATGCTGCGCGTCGCGGTGCCGCCGGCGTGGGAGTGCTCGGCGTGGCGGCGCTCGAGCGCCTCCACGAGCCACGTCCACGCGACGGCGCCGGCCAGCTGGTCCAGTGCGACGTCCGGTTCCAGGCTCGCACGGATCCATGTCACCGCCCGGAAGCCTCCCGGCCACCGGGCGTCCGGGGCCGGGTCGTGCAGGAGGACGAACCGCCCCGTGGCC